>DATJOY010000035.1:0-8672 GCA_035506695.1 Dissulfurispiraceae bacterium | reverse complement strand
AACAGCCTTCCTGCAACTTTATGACGCATTGCTGTCACTACCTCCTTTTGGAGCCGATTCCAACCTCATTCCAAGATGCAGTCCCATGGAACTCAGGATATCCTTTATTTCGTTCAACGACCTGCGACCGAAATTTTTAGTCCTCAACATCTCGTTCTCCGTCTTTTGCACAAGATCGGCGATCGTCTTGATATTGGCGTTCTTCAGGCAGTTGTATGCCCGGACGGAAAGCTCGAGCTCATCGATATTCTTCAGGAGGTTTTCGTTCAGGAAAGCACCCGAAGCTGCTTTACCGGAAGCACCTGATGTATCTTCAGCGCTATCGCTTTCCTCGACAAAGATGAATAGATCAAGATGCTCCATCAATATTGAAGCGGCATCGCTGACAGCCTTCTCGGGTGAAATCCCGCCATCCGTCCAGACCTCCACGATAAGCCTGTCATAGTCCGTCGATCTGCCGACCCTCGCCTTTTCAACCCAGAAATTCACCTTTTGAATCGGGCTGAAAGCCGAATCTATGGCTATAACATCAACCGGAAGGCCCTCCTCCTTATTCTGTTCGGCGGGGATATAGCCTTTGCCTTTCTGCACCACCATCTCCATTTCCATGGTCGTCCCGCTATCGACGGTAGCGATATAATGGTCCCTGTTCAGTATCTCGACTCCCTGGTCGGTCAGAATGTCCGCCCCGGTGAGAACTTTCGGACCTTTAGTGTTTATCGTAACGGTCCTTTTTCCGTCTCCATGCATCTTGAGCCTGAGTTTTTTAATATTCAGTATAACGTCTACTACATCTTCCTTTACGCCTTTGATCGCTGAAAACTCGTGCAGTACGCCGGCAATCCGGACGCCTGTAACCGCAGCTCCCTCTATTGACGAAAGGAGGACTCTGCGAAGCGAATTCCCTATGGTCATGCCAAATCCACGCTCAAGCGGCTCCACTACAAGCTTGCCGTATGAATCTGTCCGTGTTTCAGCGTCAAAATTGATCTTCTTGGGTAACTGAAAGCCCCTTTTCACAAGGTCCATCGTAAGGCCTCCCCATGCCTGAATTCTATTTAAATTTATACTTTATAGCGTCAAATGCAGGGCCTGTTTCCCCGGCATGTCTTTGTAATATGTTATTTCGAGTAAAGTTCGACTATGAGCTGTTCCTGTACCGGCAGCTGGATCTCATCTCGTGTAGGTATCCTGACAAATGTACCCTTCATCTCCTGGGCGTCAAACTGGATCCAGTCGGGGATCCCCCTGTGTTCGGCAACCGAAAGGTTTTCGGCTATCGTTGGGTTCTCCCTGCTCGATTCCCTGACCGATACAACATCACCGGGCTTTAGAAGGTGGGAAGGAATGTCGGAGCTCCGCCCATTGACGGAAAAATGTCCATGCTTGACCAATTGGCGGGCTTCTCTCCGGTTTGCAGCAAATCCCATCCGGAACACGGCTGCGTCAAGCCTTCTTTCAAGAAGCTGGAGCAGAACCTCGCCGGTTACGCCTTTCATGCTCGATGCCTTTTCAAAATAGAGGCGGAACTGGCGTTCCATAATCCCGTAAATTCTTCTTACTTTCTGCTTTTCCCTGAGCTGTATTCCGTAATCCGAGAGTTTACCTCTGCTCTGGCCATGCTGACCCGGGGCATATTTCCTTCTCTCGACACCACATTTTTCCGTATGGCAGCGTGTGCCCTTGAGAAAAAGTTTTTCTCCTTCTCTGCGGCAAAGTCTGCATAAAGGACCGGTATAGCGAGCCATTACACCCTCCTCCTTTTGGGAGGTCTGCAACCATTATGCGGTACCGGCGTCACATCCTTGATAAGTGTTATGTCGAGGCCTGCCGATTGAAGCGCCCTAATGGCTGTTTCTCTGCCCGCGCCGGGCCCTTTCACAAAAACATCTACATGTTTCAGTCCCATTTCCATCGCCTTTTTAGCTGCCGACTCCGATGCCATCTGGGCTGCAAAAGGAGTACCCTTTCTTGAACCTTTGAACCCCAGACTGCCGGCGCTCGACCAGGCAACAACATTACCGTTAGGATCGGTAATCGTCACAATGGTGTTGTTGAATGTAGTCTGTATATGCGCCGCGCCGCTGGGTATATTTTTCTTGATTTTTTTTCCGCTGCGTTTTTTCTGAGCCATTTAAAGTGCACTCCTCCTTTACTTTTTCTTCACGATGAGCTTCCGGGGTCCCTTGCGGGTCCTGGCATTCGTACGGGTCCTCTGCCCTCTGGCGGGGAGATGTGCCCTGTGCCTCAGTCCGCGGTATGATCCGATATCGACAAGCCTCTTTATATTCATGGCTATTTCGCGCCGCAAATCACCCTCGACCTTCTGGTCCTTTTCGATGGCCGTTCTTATCTTGACGATATCTTCATCGGTAAGGTTCTTCACCCTCGTGTCAGGATTAACACCTGTCTCACTCAGTATCTTTGTCGACAGGGACCTGCCTATGCCGAATATGCGCGTAAGCCCTATCTCAACGCGCTCGTTCTTGGGAAGATCAACCCCGGCTATTCTCGCCATAAAAAACTCCTTTATCCTTATGATATTGAATACTTATAAAAGACCTGCCAAGCAAAGCCGCTAGAATTGCCTAACCCTGCCGCTGCTTGTGCCTCGGGTTCTCGCAAAGCACCCTTAATACACCCTTCCTCTTGACGATCTTGCATTTGGCACATATTGTTTTCACAGACGGTCTTACTTTCATCGTCAACTCCTCCTAATGCACAACTACTGAGAGCGGCAAAAACGACCGCTCTTGCGCTTCTCCCTGTTTATTTAAAACGATAAGTTATGCGTCCTTTTGTTAAATCATAAGGAGATAATTCTACCGTCACTTTATCTCCCGGCAGTATCTTGATAAAATGCATCCTCATCTTTCCCGAAACATAAGCAAGTATAACCTGGCCGTTTTCGAGTTCAACCCTGAACATCGCATTGGGCAGCGGTTCAAGGATCGTTCCCTGCACCTCAATATTTTCTTCTTTCGCCATAGTCGTAATCAAACAGTATACCTTTTTATCAATATTTAGTCAAGATTTTTGGCCCTTGCCGTGTAACCGCAATAGTGTGCTCAAAATGGGCCGACAGTGATCCGTCTGAAGTCACCGCAGTCCATCCGTCGTCCAGGATGCGCACATCATGCCCTCCGGCGTTAACCATCGGCTCTATGGCCAGCGTCATGCCCTCTTTGATCCTGATGCCCTGCCCGCCGCGTCCGAAATTGGGGACTTGCGGGTCCTCGTGCAGGGAGCGGCCGACGCCGTGTCCGACAAATGCCCGTACCACGGAATAGCCGTTTTCTTCAACGTGCTGCTGAATTGCCGCACCGATATCTCCAATCCTTTTTCCCGGCACCGCCTGCTCAATGCCCATCGAAAGGGCTTTTTCCGTAGCTTCCATCAATCGGGCAGCCTCGGGACTGATAACTCCCACCGGTATTGTTACAGCTGCATCGCCATAAAAACCGTCCAGCACTATTCCGAGGTCAACGCCCACTATATCCCCGCTTTTCAGCTTTGCCGATCTCGAAGGAATCCCGTGGATAACCTGGTCGTTGACCGAAACGCATACACTCGAAGGGTAGCCCCTGTATCCGCGAAAAGCTGCAACAGCGCCTTTTCTTTTTTTTATTTCTGCATCAACAAACGATTCAATATCAGCTGTTGACATGCCTGCGGCAACATGCGATTTCAAACCGGTGAGTATTTCAGCCACTATGTGGCATGCATCACCGATCTTCTTTATTTCAGCCTGTGATTTTAAGATTACCACTCTGCCGGGATGAAACTATCCCTTTCTCCCCTTTATTCTTCCCTTTTTCAGAAACCCTTCATAGGACCTTGTAACCAGGTGAGATTCAATCTGGGAGACGGTATCAAGTGCCACGCCTACGGCAATCAGCAGGGATGTGCCGCCGAAATAAAAAGGTACATTAAACCGGGTTATCAGCAGTTCAGGCAGAATACATACAGTCGAGAGATATACGGCACCGACGAAGGTAAGCCTTGTCAGGACACGGTAGATATACTCCGAAGTCTTCTGACCCGGACGAATACCGGGGATGAACCCTCCATGTTTTTGGAGGTTTTCGGCTATATCGACAGGATTAAAGATCACAGCCGTATAAAAATAGGCAAAAAAGAAGATAAGTCCGACATAAAGCATCGAATGGAAAACTGTGCCGAATGAGAGCTGCTTTGCCACCGCCTGCACCCAAGGCACAGCAATGAACCCCGCTATAGTTGCCGGGAACATGATGATGGAAGAGGCAAAGATCGGGGGGATAACACCTGCAGTATTTATCTTCAATGGCAAGTGTGTGCTCTGTCCCCCGAACATCCTCTTTCCAACGATTCTTTTTGCATACTGCACGGGTATTTTGCGCTGACCGCGCTCGATGAAAATGATTCCGCCTACTACAAGAACCATCATGGCGGCCAGGAGAATGACAAAGAAAATCGACAGTTCGCCCGCCCGCACGAGCTGGAAGGTGTGAACAATGGCGTTCGGAAACCTCGCCACTATTCCTGCAAAAATTATGAGTGAAATGCCGTTGCCTATTCCCCTTTCAGTGATCTGTTCTCCCAGCCACATGAGGAAAGCGGTTCCGGAAGTAAGGGTAATCATCGTAAGTATCCTGAAGCCCCAACCGGGATTTGCAATAAACTGGCCTCCACCCATACCTTCGAGGCCGATCGCAATACCTACAGACTGGATTGCAGCTATCACAACGGTTGCATAGCGTGTATATTTGACAATCTTTTTTCGCCCTGCGTCACCTTCCTTAGCAAGCTTCCCCAAAGCGGGGATAACAACCGTAAGTAGCTGAAAAATAATTGACGCGCTGATGTACGGCATGATCCCCAGCGCCAGAACGGTCATTTGCGAAAGGGCGCCGCCTGAAAACATATCGAAGAACCCCATCATGGCCCCGCCCTTTGCGGTGAGGAACTTGCTCAGTTCCGCACCGTTGATGCCGGGGGTAGGGATGTGAGCGCCGATCCTGTAGACAGCGAGAAGACCAAGTGTAAAGAGGACCCTGTTCTTAAGTTCCGGGATCTTGAAAATATTACGGATTGTATTTACGACGCCCAAGGTTATAGTACCTCTGCCTTGCCGCCGGCTGCTTTAATCTTTTCAATTGCGGAGGCGCTGAAGGCGTGGGCTTGAACTGTTACAGGCCGGCTGAGTGTCCCGCCACCGAGTATCTTAATCCCGCATTTCGGGTCTTTCACAGCTCTTGTTTCTATGAGGATTTCAGGAGTCACGATATCGCTGCCAAGTTTGTCGATGTCACTCAGATTCAGGATTGCATAAACCGTTTTAAATGGGAAATTCTTGAAGCCCCTTTTCGGAAGCCTCCTCTGCAGGGGTGTCTGACCGCCCTCGAAAGAGGGCCCCTTGGTGCCACCTGATCTGGCTTTCTGCCCCTTATGTCCCTTTGTGGCGGTCTTGCCATGCCCGGACCCCAAGCCGCGACCTAACCGCTTGGGTTTCTTAGTACTACCTGCTGCCGGGGTAAGATCATTTATTTTCATAACTGCCTTTGTCCTCCTGTGAAATTTTGGATTGACGGCCAGGGTCGGATTAAGCCCTTTAAACTCACAACCCCCAGCTGCAATCTTGAACCTATTGCCCTGCCTCTTCCAGTGCCGGCTCTTCCTCAGCCTTGCCTCTCATCTTGAGGACCGCGTCTGGGTCTTTGAGATTGGAAAGCCCGTTTAAGGTCGCCTTAACACTATTGAACGGGTTATGCCCGCCGAGCGATTTGGCGACAACGTCCTGTACGCCGGCAACTTCAAATACGGCGCGCACAGCGCCCCCGGCAATAAGACCTGTCCCTTTGGGGGCCGGGTTCATTACAACCGAATTGGAGCCATACCTGCCGATTATTCTATGGGTAAGGGTACCCTCTTTAAGCGGAAAACGGACGAGCCTTTTTTTGGCCTGTTCTACGGCCTTTCTTATAGCCTCGGGGACTTCGGAAGCCTTTCCTTTACCGATTCCGACAATGCCACCTTCGTTACCTACTACAACGAGCGCACTGAAGGAAAATCGCCTGCCGCCTTTGACGACCTTTGCAACCCTGTTTATATAAACAACCTTGTCCTTGAGTGTGAGTCCCTCGGCGTCTATTCTCTCCGTCTTCATTAAAATTCTAGTCCTCCCTCTCTCGACCCTTCGGCAAGGGCTTTGATCGAACCGTGGTAACGATAACCGCATCGGTCGAAAACAACCTTTTTCACGCCTGCTGCCGTGGCCTTGCTGGCTATAAGCTGACCAACCTTTTTTGCAGCCCCGACATTGCCTTTATGACCTTCTGATCCTTTTATATCTTTGTCGAGCGTCGAAGCGGCAACCAAAGTTACCCCTGTCGTATCGTCTATAATCTGGGCGTAAACATTATTCAGGCTCCGGTAGACGCTGAGTCTTGGTCTCTCAGGTGTCCCCGAAACACGTTTTCTTATCCTGTCGTGTCTTCTTTTCTTGCCAATCTTCTTCGCAATCACTATCGCATCCTCCTGATTACTTCTTGCCGGTTTTGCCGGCCTTGAGCTTGAGTCTCTCGCCTACAAACCGAACACCCTTACCTTTGTAGACATCCGGCGCCCTGAGTTTTTTGATATTAGCGGCTACCTGCCCCAGGAGCTGCTTTTCCACGCCGCTCAACGTAATAGAGGTCATCTTGTCGTCCGTCGCCGCTGCTATTCCGGCGGGAAGTTCAAACTCGATAGGATGAGAATAGCCAAGGGTAAATGTTATCTTACTACCCTTCGCCTGCGCCCTGTATCCGACACCCTTGATTTCAAGCTGCTTCTTGTACCCCTGTGAAACGCCGTTCACCATGTTGAAGACGAGGCTTCGAACAAGACCATGGAGCGCCCTGTCCTTTTGAAGGTCCGACCCTCTTTCGACAATGACCTTGCCATTATCCACGGATGCCTTGATCCCATCGGGCAATAAATAGCTTAATTCGCCCAAGGGACCTTTGACCTTAACAGCGCTCTCCTTTATATCAATCTTTACCGTCTGCGGTATATCTATCGGTTTCTTGCCAATCCTTGACATCTCGGTCTCCTTACCAAATATAGCATAGAACTTCGCCGCCAACACCTTCACGGCGGCAGGCCTTGTCGGTCAAGATGCCTTTTGGCGTAGTCATGACGGCAATGCCCATTCCCCCGATAACACTCGGCACTTCGTCCTTGCCGACATAAACCCGTCTTCCCGGCTTGCTGATCCTCTTAAGTCCTTCAACGATGGGCCGGTTATCCTGGGTGTATTTGAGCGTCACTCTCAGAATACCCTGTTTCTTGTCCTTTATGATCTTGTAGGATTTAATGAATCCCTCTTCCTTCATTATCTTTGCAATCTCAACTTTCAGTCGGGACGCCGGGATATCTACCTTTTCAGCCTTTATCAGGATGGAGTTCCTGATGCGTGTCAACATGTCTGCAATCGGATCCGTCATCATTGTTCAAATACCTCTACCAGCTTGATTTTGTTACGCCCGGGATCTGTCCCTTGAGAGAAAGGTTCCGGAAGCATATTCTGCAAACGCCGAATTTCCTGATATAGGCCTTCGGTCTTCCGCATACGTTACATCTGTTATGCACCCTGACGGCAAATTTCGGTGTCCTCTTAGATTTTTCGATCATGCATGTCTTAGCCACAAGTCCTCCTTATCGCCTGAAGGGCATACCGAATTCTTTCAGCAGGGCCCTGCTCTCGTCATCCGTTTTCGCCGTAGTACATATGTTTATGTCCAGACCGTGCACCATTTCGACCTTGTCGTAGTCTATTTCAGGAAATATGTACTGCTCTTTTAGACCAAAGGCATAATTGCCTCTGCCGTCAAAGGATTTAGTCGAAAGACCCCTGAAATCACGGATTCTCGGTAATGCCACACTAATAAGCCTGTCAAGAAATTCAAACATCCTGTCGCCCCTTAGCGTAACCTTGCAGCCTAACGGCACGTTCTCCTTAAGCTTGAATCCAGCGATGGCCTTCTTGGACTTGGTGACAAGAGGTTTCTGACCGGTAACGGCGGCAAGCTCATTTACTGCCGCATCCAGGAGCTTAATGTTTTGTGTAGCTTCACCCATGGTTACATGCACTATGATCTTCTGAAGTTTGGGCACCTGCATCACATTTTTGTATCCGAAAGCCTTCGTAAGAGAAGGCATGATGTCCGCGTAGTATTTATTTCTGAGTCGCGCTGCCATGCTCAGTCTATGACCTCCTTGCATTTCTTGCATATCCTTTGCTTTTTACCGTCGCCGAGGATCGTGACACCGATCCGGGTGGGCTTGCTGCACTTGGGACATACAAGCATGGTATTGGATATATGTAAAGGGCCTTCCCTTTCAATGATACCGCCCTGCGTAAATGTCTTGTTAGGCTTCTGGTGCTTTTTTATCTTGTTTACTCCCTCTACAATCACTCTCTGCTTCTCGGAAAGTACCGACAGCACACGGCCTTTTGCACCCTTGTTTTTTCCCGATATAACTACAGCAGTGTCTCCCTTTTTTATCCTTAGACCCACATTATCCTCCCGCTAAATCACTTCCGGTGCAAGGGAGATGATCTTCATGAATTCTTTCCATCTGAGTTCCCTTGCTACAGGACCGAAGATTCTTGTTCCTATGGGCTCCATCTGAGCATTGATGAGCAC
>DATJOY010000034.1:0-4975 GCA_035506695.1 Dissulfurispiraceae bacterium | reverse complement strand
TCAGCGAGAAGAAGATGTAGTTTATTGTGAGGGCTGTGACATCGTCCGCGGGCTCGCCCCACGGGCCGCGGCTCCTGTCGAGCAGGACGAATTCGCTGTCATTATGAAACCATATGTTGCCGGGATGAAAGTCGCCGTGGATTTGCGACAGGCGGTATTCCTTTCCTCTGAGGCCGGCCCTCCGGTCGATGCACAGCTTTTCGATGTCCGCCATTTCGAGACTGCTCAGGGTCCCGTCGGGATAAGTGTCGAAGACGCCCATCAGGCATTCGCCGTGTCCTATGGTGTCCCTGACCTTTCTCAGATACAGGGCGCGGGAATTTTTCTTTTTCGCGTGAATGCCGCCCAGATAAGAGACCATGGCCTTTATCTTCGACATTGAAGATGGGGCAAGATGTTCCATGTCCCTGAATGCTTCGAGGTCCCTGAAGTAGTCAGTCCCCTCCGCGCGCTCCATGAGAAGGTAATATTCCTTTCCACCCCCTATGGATTTTACAGCGCCGCCTTCAAGTTCTGCCAGGACATCGAGGGCCGCAACGTGGTTCGGCAGATTTTTGTATTCATCGAGGTCAAGAAGGAATACGCCCGCACGGTCCGACGGATAGTCATGTCCGAGCCCTTGAGGGAAAAGGGTCTTAACCACATATGTCTTGCAACCTTCGGGCGTACACATATTTATGAGGAACCCCGACCCCTGGACGCCGGAGCCGAGCTTGCGAATGTCTATTGAGGAGACGCCGGGAAAGGTCTCCCTCAGGTATGCCTTTAAAGCCCCCTCGTTTATCATCCTGCTGACATGATACAAATTAAATGCCTGCCCTGTAAATCGGCCCTGATGAGGCAGAAAGGAAAGAAGAGGTTAAAAATGTTAATATTTTAGATAGGATACACATTAATGTCGGTCCTTCGGCGAGGTGAGAATGAACGGAGTCCTGTCCCTGCGCAAGTTTGTTGCTCCGGAGTTTGTCTTCGGCGTCGATGCCCGCAATTTGGTGGCCCGTTACGCGTCCAATTTTTTAGCGCGAAATATACTGATCGTCACCGATCCGGGTATAATCAGGGCCGGATGGACTGCTGATATCGCCGACAACCTTGAAGCTGCGGGTATCAACTACCATATATTTTCCGATGTTTCCTGCAACCCTCATGATGACGAGGTGATGGTCGGAGCCGAGGTTTATGAGAAAAGACAGTGCGACAGCATTGTTGCCATAGGCGGCGGAAGTCCGATCGACTGCGCCAAAGGCATTGGCATTGTCAGCTCAAATAAAAAGCATATTCTCAGCTTTGAAGGGGTCGATCAGGTGGACAAACCCGGTCCTCCGCTCATATGTATTCCGACAACCGCCGGTTCTTCGGCGGATGTTTCGCAATTTGCCATTATCACCGACACAAGACGCAAGGTAAAGATCGCGATTATCAGCAAAACACTTGTCCCAGATGTGTCTCTTATAGACCCTGTAACCGCGACGACCCTGACTCAGGAGCTGACCGCATACACAGGTATGGATGCGCTGGTGCATGCATTTGAAGCATATGTGTCTACCGCCAACTCGGTTGTTACAGATCTCTTTGCTCTTGAAGCGATAAGACTGATGAGCAGAGGACTGCTACCTGCAATGCAGAGTCCCCTTGACCATGAAATAAGATCGAGAACTATGCTCGGAAGCCTTTATGCCGGGCTTGCGTTTTCAAACGCCAGCCTCGGCGCCGTACATGCACTGGCCCATGCCCTCGGAGGGTTTCTGGATCTGCCTCACGGAGAGTGCAATGCCATACTTTTAAGCCATGTAGTGGAATTCAATTTCGAGGCTGCCATAAATCGGTACGAAAGTATCGGTGAGGCTATGGGACTCAATCTGAAGAACCTGAATGCATCTGAAAAGAAGGCGGCAATTATCGGCGAGATCGACAGGTTGCGGAAGACCCTGGACTTCGGTAAGACGCTCGGGCAGCTCGGTGTTACCAAATCCGACATACCCGCACTGGCCGGGAAAGCGATAAAAGATCCCTGTCTGGCGACAAATCCGCGCCGGCCTACCGTGAAGGACCTGGAAGCTATTTATGGACGAGCACTCTGATACCGATAGCAGCCTGGACTCCCTCAGGGAAAAGATTATCGGTCTGGGCGAGCGGTCGATCCGGAAAAGCTACTACCCCGAATTGCAGCAAAAACTCGGCGAACTGCAACGGTTCAGGGCACTGCTGGACCAAAGCAACGACATGGTTTTCCTCCTGCAGGTCCCATCAGCAGGTATAATCGACGTCAACGAATCAGCATGCAGACAGCTGCGTTATACACGAGACGCCCTACTTGCATGTTCGCTGTATGACATCTCGGACGAAAAGACGCTGGCCCCTTTGAAGTTACTCTTTAAAGACGGACAGGCAGGGGTCCTTGACAGCGAAACGTTTGATGCGCTGCTTTGCGGATCAGACAATTCTCTCGTGCCGGTAGAAATAGCCGTAAAGCTCGTTGCATTCGCAGGTGCTCTTTATGCCGTAGCCTCCGTGCGTGACATCTCCGAACGTCGGAGTGCAGAGGCAGCGCTGCGGGAATCTGAGGAGAAATACCGGACACTTTTTGAAGAATCCCGGGATGCGATCTTCATGAGCACTCCGGAAGGAAAATATCTGGACATCAATCCTGCGGGAGTGGAACTATTGGGATATTCATCGAAAGAAGAAATGTTGAGCGTCGATATCGATAAGGATATTTATGTCGATCCGGCAGACAGGGCAAGGTTCAAGGCGCTTCTGGACAGCAATGGGTTTGTGAAGGACTATGAAATAGAGATGAAGAGGAAAGACGGCAAGAAGATGACGTTTCTGTCTACGGTGACTGCAGTGAGGAATGAAGCCGGGGAAATAATAGCGTATAGAGGAATACGGCGGGACATAACCGAGCACAAGAGACTTGAGCAGGAATTGAGACAGGCGCAGAAGATGGAGGCAGTGGGGCAGCTTGCTGGGGGCATCGCCCATGACTTTAACAACATCCTGACAGCGATAATGGGTTATGGGTCATTGTTGCATATGAAATTAAGCAGTGACAGCCCGCTAAGAGCATATATAGCGCAGATACTCGAATCTGCCGGTAAGGCCGCTGAAGTGACCCACAGCCTTCTTGCATTCAGCAGGAAGCAGATAATGAATCCGAGGGCTGTCGATATAAACGAGATAATAAGGCGCGTTGAAAGGCTGCTTACGAGGCTTATCGGTGAAGACATCGAAATATACACCGAACTGGCCGATGAACCTGTATGCTGCATGGCTGACTCTGGGCAGATAGAGCAGGTGCTTATGAACCTTGCGACAAATGCCAGAGACGCGATGCCCAGTGGCGGGAAGCTCCATATAAGGACCCAACTTGTCAAAGGTGACGGCGCTTTAAACGGGCCTGCAGGCTTCGGCAAATCCGGGACATATGTCCTGATTTCCGTATCAGACACAGGCATGGGCATGACGAAAGAGACGGTGGAAAAAATCTTCGAGCCGTTTTTTACAACCAAGGAGACCGGCAAGGGGACCGGGCTTGGCCTTGCCATGGCTTACGGCATAATCAGGCAGCATGACGGCTATATAGATGTGAACAGCGAGCCCGGCAAGGGCACAACCTTCAATATATATCTTCCTGCGACGTCGGCGCATGAAGATGTGTGTGCCTGGGCCGCAACTGAAAACCCGCCGCGTGGCGGCGCCGAGACCATCCTTGTAGCGGAAGATGACGAGAAACTTCGCAATCTCTTCAAGATTGTTCTGAGCCAGCGCGGATATGAAGTGCTTCTTGCGAGGGACGGGGAAAAGGCAATAAGCATGTATATGAAAAACCGGGACAGGATCGGGCTGGTGATAGTTGACCTTGTGATGCCGAAAAAGAGCGGCGGGGAGGTGTATGACGAAATTAAAAAAATCAACCCTTATGTCAAGGTCCTGTTTTGCAGCGGCTATACAGCGGATTTTATAGGCCGGGGCGGCATCCCGGCCGACAACATAAATTTAATAACCAAGCCGGTAGCCCCAAATATCCTGCTGGAAAAGGTCCGGGATATTTTGGACGGAAGTGATGAAAATCTCGCGCGATTTTCCGAACAGAATACTTGACTTAATGACTCAAGTATTATATACTTAAATCAGAGAGGGGATAAGACCCTCTCCGTCTTTCTCCGAGTAGGGGAGTCTGATACCGGGGAAAGTTACCCCGTAAGGGCAGAAGGGGCTGCAGTAGACAGTCCCGGGGCGGCTGGCGAAAAAGTACAGGGAGTAACTGGTACATTGTCGGCCGGTCAAAGAGGTTACCGGACGCAATTTCCGGCAACCTTTAGAAAGTGAGGCAGGCGGCTTAGGTGCCGACTGCCTTTTGCTTTATTTGCACTTCTTGGAGCACTTCCCTGCATCTCCTTCCGAACTGCATACCTGCCCATTTGCGTAGCAAAGATTTCTTTCGTCCTTGGAACATGCGCAAACACCCTTCCCGATGTCCTCTATCCGGTCCGCGCTGCTTTCGTGAGGTTGTGCCGAGCATGTCGTGTTCAAGATGTCCCAGGTGCCGTCGTTGCAAGTATAGCCGTACCCGCCCTGGCAGGTGAATGATCTCTGGGAATAGGCAACACCCTTGTATTCGCAATCCTTTGCGGCCCACCCAGGGCATGCGGCAAGCACCAAAACAAGTGACACTACAACTGTTCCGATAAACCGATTTCGATTAATCATTTATTTCTCCTTTCGTCAGTAAGCTATTATGTGGAAGCTTCGACAAACACGAGCTGCTGTCTCATATTAAAATGATAACTTCGTCTTTGCCCAATACCAAAAGACAATATTATAAACCCCATGTGGGCCAACCTACTTTTTTGATAAATTGTCTCATCGCATAGCCTGAAATGTTTGAATCGAAGCGCAATGTCTGGGTCTTCAGGGCCACCGACTGCAAAATGAGAATCTTCTTTATTTGCAGACCGTTCATTTCATAAAT
>DATJOY010000033.1:0-9863 GCA_035506695.1 Dissulfurispiraceae bacterium | reverse complement strand
CACTGCTCCTGCGATTTGCCGTCCGGCGTATTCGACATCAGAACTTTGTCAGGCGGGCCCCAGGCATACCTGACCTGGGTCGGTGTCATTCCAGTCACGACTTCTCCCTTGATGATATGTTCCTGCATATCGACCGGATAGTCTTTGATCTCATCCTGGGTAAACCTGATTTGTGACGATCCGCAGCCCACGACAAACAGGGCCGAGACAGCAAGTGCCAACAATAACATCCTCATCATTTTCGATATCCTCCTGTCGGACAGGTCATTTAAATTTCAGTCTCCTCGCCAATATGGAGTTTCATCACCCTTCTGATAATATCCGGAGAAAAGCCCTTTCTGGCAAGTGCTCCCCAAAGCCTTCTCTTCATGGTTGCCTCATCAAGTCCCTTCATATGTTTCATCTTTCGTTCAGCCAGGCTGACGGCGGTCCCGATATAATCGTCGTCATCTCCTGAAAGGCTGTCTATTATTTCAGAGGGTATGCCTTTCGATATCAGATAATTTATGACTCCCCTCTTGCCGAACTGCCTTTGCTCCATGGCAGTCCTCTTAAGGGATTGCGCGAACCTGACATCATCTATATAGCCTTTTCCCTTTAAATAACTTAGAACCTTTCCGCTGGTTTCTTCAGAAAATCCTTTTCTGCCGAGCCGCTGCAGGAGCTCTTTCTCGCTGCGGTCCCGGTACCTGAGCAGCAGGAAGGCATACTGCAGTGCCTTATGAAAATCGTCATCCAAAATCTTCGGCTGCGGATTACTGTTTCGCAGCGCCCTTGGTTTCAGCCGCTGCAGCGGTTTTCAGCCCATATGCTTCGAATATCTTTTGCTCTATTTCACCGGCAGTCGGGGGATTGTTCTTGAGAAACTCCCTTACGTTTTCCCTTCCCTGACCGATCCTGGTGCCGCTGTAGCTGTACCACGCCCCGGCCTTTTCGATGATGTTCTTCTCTACACCGAGGTCGATAATCTCTCCGACCCTTGAGATGCCTTCATTGAAATATATGTCGAACTCGGCCTGCCTGAACGGAGGCGCCACCTTGTTCTTTACTACTTTCACGCGCACCCTGCTCCCTGTCGTTTCCTGGCCGTCTTTCAGGCTTTCGATCTTTCTTATGTCGAGCCTCATCGAGGAATAGAACTTGAGCGCATTTCCACCTGTAGTTGTCTCCGGGTTTCCGAACATGACGCCTATCTTCATCCTAATCTGGTTGATGAATATGACCGTGGTCATCGATTTAGAGATCGCAGCTGTCAGCTTTCTCAGGGCCTGGCTCATAAGGCGCGCCTGCAGCCCCATATGCGCGTCCCCCATTTCACCTTCAATCTCCGCTTTCGGCACGAGGGCCGCTACCGAATCGACCACCACGATATCTATCGCATTGCTCCTGACAAGGGTTTCCGTAACTTCGAGCGCCTGCTCACCGGTGTCGGGCTGTGAAACCAGGAGGTCTTCGATGTTTACCCCGATCTTGGATGCATAATTCACATCGAGGGCATGCTCAGCATCAATGAAGGCCGCAACGCCACCCGCCTTCTGCGCCTGCGCGATTGCATTGAGAGCAAGGGTGGTCTTTCCCGATGATTCGGGACCGTATATCTCGACGACCCTGCCTCTCGGGAACCCGCCGATGCCTGTTGCGATATCAAGTGTCAGGGACCCGGTCGGGATTGCCTGTATCCCCTCGGCTACGTCTGCTGATCCGAGACGCATGATCGAGCCCTTGCCGAAACTCCTTTCGATCTGGGAAACAGCCATTTCGATGGCCTTCAGTTTGTCTTTGTTCATCTGTGCCTCCTTGTTTATGTCTTTCGAACTTAAAGTGCAATAACGGCAGCTCTTGAATATTCAGCGCCGGATGGTTTCAGGACGCTCTTCATGAGCAGGATTTCTCGCACCTCTATAGTACCAAAAAAGACATCTTTATATGTAGCCAATTCCCTGATGACAGGATCGATATCCCTCTTGTCCCTGACCCTTCCTATCGTAAGATGCGGAGAGAACTTCCTGCCTTCCTTTTCAAACCCGGCTTCCGAAAGAGTGGCGTCAATTTCAGCAAAAAGGTCATCGAGCTGCGGAGAGGGATCGACACCTACCCATAATACGTTCGGCGATCTTAAATTCGGAAAGGCACCCGCGCCCCGCACGGAGATGTTGAAAGGCGGATGATGTTTGCCTACCAGTGCGAGTCTTTTGGCTATTTCCAGGACAAGATCGTCCTTGACATCCCCGAGGAATTTCAGCGTCAAATGGATGTTTTCCACAGGCACCCACCTGATGCCGCGCGAAATGCCGGACACCTTTTGTATAACGCGGTCGATCGATGACTTGATGTCGATGGGCAAATCAATCGCTATGAATGATCTCATGCTTACCAGCCTTTAACTCACCCATTCCCCTCTTACATTAAGAGGACGATTAGCGGTGGCGTTATTATTTCAGGCGTCATCCGGCCTGCAGCAACACTGTTATCTGCAATAAAATGTTAGTTATAATCCCCGCTGCTACATCGTCAAGCATGATACCAGCACCTCCACCAATCCTTTCAATGGCGCGTATAGGTGGCGGCTTCAGTATGTCGAAAAAACGAAACAGACAGAAGGCAGCAACCATATAAACAGGCGTCAACGGCAAAAATATGATGGAACAGAGATAACCGGCAAATTCATCAATGACAATATGCCTGCAGTCCTTTTGGCCAAAAGCTTTTTCAGCAATGCCCGATGCTATAGTGCCGATTATGAGCACGAGTATCAAAACAACGATCTGCACAGTAATGGACGGCTTCAGCAGCAATATAAATAAAAGACCTGCAAGTGTCCCGAAAGTGCCGGGGGCCACAGGCACGTAACCGGTAAAAAAAACCGTTGCTATCACTTTCGATATATTTCCGGATACATCCCTCATTAGCAGTTATTTTATCATAACCTTTCCGCTTCATAAAACATTCCTTATCGCATTTGGCAGACTTTGGGGTGTTTTTTCCTGTCCCACATTGCAACTGTAAGGGTATTCTTTACGCGATAGATGATCTTTTGATATCGTATCCATATGCCCGACGAAATTTTCGAGATAGTGGATGCTGACGGCAATGTCCTGGGCCTGCGAAGCCGTGCAGAGGTACACCAAGACCCGTCCCTTCTCCACAAGGTTGCCCATGTCCTCGTTTTCAATGAGTCCGGCGAACTACTCCTGCAAAGACGCTCGATGAATAAAGATGTAGAACCAGGGAAATGGGACACATCGGTCGGCGGTCATGTTTCGCCGGGAGAAGATATCAAGGCAGCTGCCTTTCGCGAGATGGAAGAAGAATTGGGTATTTCTTGCAATGATATGGATTTTCTTTATTCGTATATTTTTTCCGGCCGGCACGAGAGCGAACTGGTATTTTCGTACAGATGCACTCACAACGGGCCCTTCACTTACAACGTCGAAGAGATCGACGCCGTGGCCTTTTGGCGCCTGGATGATATTTTAAACACTCTCGGCTGCGGCACATTGAGTCTGAACTTCGAAGCGGAAATCAGAAAATATTTATCCGTGCGTCCTTGACATGCCGAGTACTTTTTGACAATTATTTATTCCTCACTTAGAATACTATATTAACAACGGGACGGACCATGGAGGTATTTTACTTATGAGCACGAATCGCAGGGATTTGATAAGATTCAGGAACCTGCCCTTATTCTGGAAAATTTCTATTATGCCTGTTCTTGCTGTTGCACTGATGATGATCGGTGTTTTCGCTTATGTGCTGCCAGTTACAAAGGCAAAATTCATAGCGGACAAAAAAAATAATGTGTCTGATGTAGTAAATGTCGCTTATAATCTGATTGAAGAATACGATCAGAGAGCCGCAAAGGGAGAGTTTACTCTCGAAGAGGCCAAGATGAGGGCCCTCGACAGAATCAGTCATTTCAGGTTCGGCAAAGACGGCTATGTGTGGATTAATGATCTTGAACCGAAAATGATCCTGCATCCGCTCAATCCCGCCCTCAACGGCAAGAATGTTGCGGATTTGAAGGACCACGCCGGGAAGCCGTTTTTCGACAATATACTTAAGATCGCAAAAGAAAAGGGAGAAGGCTTTGTCGAATATGTATGGTCAAAATCTGAAGGTGCAAAGCCCTCTCCAAAGATATCCTTTGTGAAACTTTACAAACCCTGGGGATGGGTAGTAGCCTCCGGCATGTATGTTGATGACGTAATGAGCACGGTTTGGAAGATATTAATGGGCATCGGGGTAGTACTTGTCGTCATCTCGGTCATAGTGACCACGACAACCTTCATAATAGGCGGCGGATTCATATCAGGGCCGGTCAAGGAATACGGAAAGATGATGCAGGACTTTTCATCCACCCTGTCCCAAGGGAAAGGTGACCTCACCGGCAGGCTCGGCATTAAGGGAAATGACGAAATCGGACGGCTTGCCGTCGATATAAA
Organism: Dissulfurispiraceae bacterium; assembly: GCA_035506695.1. Lineage (GTDB taxonomy): Bacteria > Nitrospirota > Thermodesulfovibrionia > Thermodesulfovibrionales > Dissulfurispiraceae > Fen-1308. Next base: position 5,421 of record DATJOY010000033.1, on the reverse strand, counting down.
CAAAGTGCTTGACTCATATGGACAGATGGTCGAAAAGATGATATTGTCCACTGGTCAGGTAGTCACAACCTCAGGGATGCTCAGTGAAAACTCAAATGACATGACAGCAGGAGCTCGAAGACAGTCTGAGCAGTCTCATCAGATAGCAGCATCAGCCGAAGAGATGAGCCAGACGATAAACGACATTGCAAAGAACGCCTCATCCGCATCAGACACTTCCAGGGAAGCAGCAGAGATGGCAACAAGAGGTAAAGCCATAGCAGAGGAAGCTGTCGAGACAGTCAATCGGGTTCATGTTTCGACAGTCGGGCTTTCCGAAATGATCGACAAACTCAACAAAAAGGCAAGTGATATAGGGGAAATCGTTACCGTAATAAAAGAGATTGCGGACCAGACGAACCTGCTTGCCTTAAATGCAGCCATTGAAGCTGCAAGGGCCGGAGAACAGGGGAGAGGATTTGCGGTAGTAGCGGACGAAGTAAGGAAACTTGCGGAGAAGACCATCAAGGCCACACAAGAGATAACATCGGAGATAAGCTCGGTGCAGGCAGAATCAGAGATGACCACCAAGAGGATGGGCGAGACAGCAGGGGAGGTAACTAAGGCTGATGAAGCAATAAAGGAAGTCATGAGCGCCCTTGAGGGCATGTCCGAAGCGGTCATAAGCGTAAACGACAAGATTACCCAGATAGCGACAGCTGTAGTGGAGCAATCCTCGGCAGCCGAAGAAGTGTCGCGAAACATCGAAGTCACATCGACGATTGCGGCAGAGACCGAGACCATGGCTGTAGCCGTGCAAAAAGGGACCGACCGTATAATGACAGTAGTAGAAGACCTCAAGAAGTCATTCGCCGGGTTCAAGACTACCGGCAGTACGGTTGCCCAGCTGGAGGTATTCAAGGGAGACATCAGGTCATTCATGTACAGGGTTGGAAATATCGTGTCCGGACATAAAAAGGCACAAGAAGCCGTCCTGCCGGGGGCTCACAACTGTGCGTTTTCCCAATGGTACAACAATGAGGGCCGCGAGATGCTGGGCCACCTTGAGAGCTACAAGAGACTGGCGGTGCCGCACGACAAGATCCATGCCCTTGCCAACGAGATTGTCAAATCGGCCTCCGCCCAGGACGGACGGACAAAGACTTTATACGACGAACTCACAGCCACGGTAAAAAAGATGCAGGAAGACATCGACGGGATCAAACAGCAAATCGTATAAAAAACAGGACGTGCTGAAGTCCTGAGTTTCGAGCTATTGTAACAATGGGATGATTCGGAAACCTTGCCGCTCAATGAGGCATGTCGTTCGCTGCGATGCATAGATATCAAAATCTGTACGCATGACCCCTTTTGACAAAAAACCCTTGCTATACCAAGTTGGTTTTTACCCGATAATAGGCCCACATTGCCAAGTTGCACAATTATAATAGGATGAAATTAAAGAAATGTCTTCTATTCTCTGTTGCATTGTGCTATACTTTTTAACAGAAAAAAACAAGTTGGTTTAATAATTGTTAAATGAAGAAACGGATATGAAAGAATTGATCGTGAATATTCTCTTAGGCTTGTCGGTGCTTGTATGGCTCAGCTGCATTGTGGTTCACTTATCCATACAGCTTCATTATTCAGTGCATAAGGAAGGTTTTTTTGGCAGGTTTCTTTTACAGCAATTTACTTTGAAGTCGAACTATTTTTCTATTCCAAAAGAAATGACACCAAAGGATAGGACCTTATTTCTATTTTCATTCATGGGTATATTTATATTTTTTTTGCCGGGCGGGTACTTCTTAGGCTCATTGTTGCACAGATATTTAATTAACATTTAACGAAGCGCTACCTTTAGGCATGAAACAGCCCACGCCTCCCCATGAGCTTGAGCGTTGTGCCGAAATGAAATATGAACTATAAAATTATCATCGCCACTGTTGGTTTCGTGATTATATTTATATTCGGTCTTCTTGTTATTGTCGGTACTATCTTTAAATGGAAGCCATTGATCGACCCAACTGCAAGGCAATGGCTGCTTTCTACTCAGTATGTCGACCGAAAGTATGGCGGAAAATCATGGGTTATGATACACAACATTGTCATTGGGTTGATCCTACTTTTAGTCGGCTTTTCAGGTTTGTTGATGGGATTACATAAATTGGAATAAAGAGTAAGTGCATGAAAATACTTATCACAACCGCAACAAAGCTCTTCTCTGGATCGGCGTGAAAGTTGCCCGCGATTTTGGGGTTAGCCGTTTTCTTTTCAGTTTAAGCCATAGTGCCCCGTGCCCCTGAGCTTTGGCGTTAAGGATAATAAACCATATTACATGCCATATTAATGTATTGCTCAAATTACCATACTTATAGTATATTCTGTTTATGAAGAAAGCTCGTTTTGGATGGGACTAGAATAAAGATCGGTAAAATCGGGCGAAACATAATGTGTCTTTTTCATCGGCTCAACATGCCTTTCTTGATCCTGCCCGTGTGATAGTCGAAGATGTCAATCATAGCTCGGATGAAGATCGATTCTATTGCATAGGCAGTGTCGGCGAAGGCATAATGACAGTCAGGTTTACATACAGAGGCAATGTTATCCGCATCTACGGCGCCGGATATTGGAGAAAAGGGAGGAAAATATATGAAGAGCAAAATAAAATACACTGAAGAACAGATGGGGGAATTAAGAGTCATTAAGGATTTTCTGCCTAAGCCGGAGCAGTTGGCATTGAAGGAGGAAAATGTAAAGATTACTATTTCCCTGAACAAATCCAGCATCGACTTCTTCAAGAAGACGGCCAAAGAGCAGCATACATCATATCAGAAAATGATTCGACGGCTCATAGATTGGTATGCTTTACAGCATCAAAAGAGCGCATAACAAAAGGGCTTCACGGGATCGGCGTGAAACTACCCTCGCCTTATCACTATCTTGACTGTTATCCCGGAGAAAATGTCCAATAAAAGTGCTATGATATAGAAAAATAGCGAGGTTTCGATATGAAAACTAAATTAAATATGATCTACTGGAAAGGCAAAAAATATTGGGTGGGCAAATTCCTCGAACGCCCGGATATAATGACTCAGGGAGAAACTCTGACAGAACTCGAGGAAAATATGAAAGAAGCTTATATACTGATGACAATGGAGGATGTTCCTGCAAAGCATAAGATCAAAAAACTTGAACTCGCCGTATGAAAAGGAAAGACTTGATCAAGAAATTAACTACCTTGGGATGTAAGCTTGAAAGACACGGAAGTAACCACGACTTATATATAAATCCCGCTACTGGAAAGAAACAGCCAATTCCACGTCATAATGAAATAGATGAAACCCTTGCACGTCATATCATAAAAGAACTGGCATAATTACGCTTCACGGGATCGGTGTGAAACCACCCTCGCCTCCCTGTGAGCTTATTCATTGTAACTTTTGATCAAATAAGTGCCGTAAGCAAAGAATGCAGCTGCATACAGAACGAGCACCGCTAACGAAACAACTCCCTCATAATCAAATGCCGACTTCCTGATCAGAATATTCGTATGCGTCAGCGGCAGAAGATACATAACATATTTGATGGCAGCAGGCATGCGGTCAATCGGGAAAAAGGTGCCACTGAAAAACGCCATCGGCATGATGAAGAAATTGGTGTATGTCGCCGTATCCTCATGCGACTTCGAGACCATCCCGGTTATTACTCCGAGATTCGAGAAGAGGAAACAGTTGACCATTAGTGCGACGATAAAGGGGAATGTGATGAACGAGGCTGATGACGCCACCACGCCGACCGCTATTATCAGGACCGATGCAAAGAGGCCTTTTATCATCCCCGCAAATACTTCCCCGACCATTATCGCAGAAGGTCTTATCGGCGCCTGCACAAAGACCTGGAAGGTCTTGAAATAAATCCTGTTGAGGTTCAGCGCACTCGACACCCAGTTGTATGAATTGTTCATGGAACTCATGGCCACGAGACCCGGAATGAGAAATACCAGATAGTTTCCGCCGCCGATGCTGACATTCCGGCCCAGCCCGAAACCGAAAACCACAAGATATATGATAGGCACCACCATGGCTGAAAACAGATAGCCAAGCCGCAGAAGCTTCCTCCTGAAAAGAAGCATCTCCCTCAGAAATATGGGATACCATTCCATGGCCCTGGTCATTCTATCCGCTCTCCGGTCAGCTTGACGAAAACATCTTCGAGATTCGATTTTCTCACTGTAACACCGTCAGGCATCTGCTTTGCCGCCGTGTGGGCCTCCTCGCGGGTCCTGCATATATGCTGGACAAGTTTTCCATCGGCATCGATAAACTCGACAATATATTCACCCACACATTCCTTGAGCATTGCCGGAGTGTCGAGAGCTACAAGTTCCCCTTTGGTCAGTATCCCCACCCGATCACAGAGCAGTTCCGCCTCTTCGATGTAATGTGTCGTCAGCACAACCGTTCTTCCATCTATCCGTGTCTTTCTGATTACATCCCACATCTGCCTCCTGATCTGCGGATCGAGGCCTATCGACGGCTCATCCAGAAAGAGGACTTTGGGATCCGGAAGAAGCGCCCTCGCAAGTAAAAGCCTGCGCTGCATTCCGCCCGAGAAGTGGTGCGCCAGCGAATCCTGCCTGTCCTGAAGACCCACAACCCTCAGTGCATCGCTTATTTTTGCTTCTTTGTTCTGCACATTGTGCAGGAGAGAATAGATACGGAGATTTTCGTAGGCCGTAAGTTCCCGGTCGAGGTTGTTTTCCTGCGGGACGACACCTATCAGCTTCCTGACTTCAATGGGATGCGCCGCAACATCAATGCCGTCTATACTGCATCTGCCGCTATCAGGCCTTGTCAGGGTCGTAAACATCTTGATGATGGTGGTTTTGCCGGCACCATTGGGACCGAGAAGTCCGAAAACCTCTCCGTCGAAAATATTGAAGGAGACCCCGTTGACTGCTCGTACACGACCATAGGATTTGGACAGATTGTCGGCTTCGATCATTGTGACGTTCACCCCTGCCGCAAATTGTGCCGGTCCTGAAAAAAGCGTTTAGCTGCGAATGCAGCTGCGAAGAAAACGGAATTGACCATCACGATGGAGGCACCGGTCGGCAGATTGAACATCAGTGACAATGCGATCCCTGCAACAACTGATGAGAGTGCCACTGCCGCGGCAGTCACAAGCGCATATTTAAACCCGCGTGCCACCTGAAAAGCGGTGACTGCAGGAAATATCAAAAGCGCCGACGTCAGCATTATACCAACCACCTTCATGGTAAGCACTACGGTAATGGCCGTAAACAGCACGATCATCAGGTTGATCCGGTCTACATTTATGCCGCTCGCCTTTGCAAACTCCTCATCAAAAGTTATCGAAAAAATGTCGTGGTAATTAAATACTATGACCGCCAGCACAATTACCGACAGAAGTATCGAC
>DATJOY010000032.1:0-7184 GCA_035506695.1 Dissulfurispiraceae bacterium | reverse complement strand
GGAAGGGCAGTCGAATAAATGAATCCGCGCGAGGTGTTGATTAGCCAGTCGATCAGCTCGCGCGTTCCGGCGACAAAGGCCCCGAAGGACCCAAGGGCTTTTGAAAATGTGCCCATCTGTACAATCCAGGATTGCGGCGTCAGCCCGAAATGGGTCAGTGCCCCGTGGCCCCCTCCGAGGACCCCCGTTCCGTGTGCATCATCGAGGTACAGCATTGTGCCGGGTAGACCGGAGCAGAGCTCGTAAAGGTTGCGGATCGGCGCGATGTCGCCGTCCATACTGAAGACGGTATCGGTCACAATTATTTTCTTTGCACCAGCTTCATTATGCAGCAGCGAAGAGAGATGGTAAATATCCCGGTGGTTGTATATGACCTTTTTGGCCCTGCTGAGCCTGCATCCGTCAACGATGCTGGCGTGGTTCAGTTCGTCGCTGAAAATAACAGCGCCTTCTCCTGCGAGGGCCGGGATGACACCTGTATTTGCCTGGTACCCGGAATTCAGGGCTAAAGCAGCTTCGGTCCCCTTGAATATTGCGACTTCCTTTTCGAGTTTCGCATGCATCGCAGTGCCTCCGGAAAGCAGGCGTGAGGCACCTGCGCCAAATCCGAAAGCATCAACTGCCTTCTTCGCGGCATCTGCCAGGTCCGAAGATGATGACAGCCCGAGGTAATCGTTGGACGCAAAATTAATGTATTCGGTCCCCTCAAGGACTATTCTGGATCCGAGTGAGACGAATGCATCTCCGGACGGGATTTCGCGGTCATGAATTTTCCGCAGTAATCCTTTTTCCTTCAGTCGCTTTATATCTTCTTCAAACATGATTTTAATGGCACTTTATGGCCTACAAGACATAACTATATGTTGTGTAGGACATATTAATTTATGCACATTATATAGAATATTTCAAAAAGTTGCATTTCTCTCTTGACAAGAATATATATTTCCATTAATCTTGGTGGTATAAAGTGGTAGAAAGTGGTACGATGACATGGCCTCCTTTACCGGAACATATTATTACACCTTAGACCCTAAGGGCCGAACGGTAATACCGGCGCCCCTCAGGGAAGTCCTGTCCTCAAAATACGGTTCAAACAAACTATATATCACAAATGCTGCGCTTGACAAGTGCCTGCATATCTTTCCGGAAGCGGAGTGGAACCTTCTCGAAGAGAAGGTCAAGACATTGCCTTCGTCGGACCAGGCGATCCAGTTCTACAAGCGGCGCGTTTTTTCAGCCGCCGTGGCGTGCGAGACCGACAAGAACGGAAGGATTATGGTGCCTTACGAACTTAGGCAGAATGCCGGGATCAAGAACGATATCGTTGTGGTCGGACTAGTGGACAAACTCGAACTCTGGGACAAACAGAGATGGGATGACCTCACCGACCTCGATAAAGTCGATATCGAATCTTTTGCCAAGAAACTTTCCGAGTATGGAATTTAACAGCCGGGCGGCTCATACGCCGGTCCTGCTCAATGAGGTTATCGGGATGCTCGAAGTAAGGGAAAACGGTGTTTACGTGGATGCGACAGTGGGGCTCGGTGGTCACGCATCGGCAATCCTGAAAAGGATTGGGCGCGATGGTGAGCTGATCGGCATCGACAGGGATGAGGAGGCACTGTCGCATGCAGCAGAAAGACTGGGCAACGGCAGGGTGCATCTTAACAAAGGGTCATTTTCCGAAATCGGGGAAATCGTATCCGGCCTGGGGAAACAGAAAGTTGACGGAGTGCTTTTTGATTTGGGGGTGTCCATGCTCCAGCTCAAGGAACATGATCGTGGTTTCAGTTTCATGTCGGATTCGCGGCTGGACATGAGGATGGACCCCTCGCAGAAACTGAGCGCCTGGGAAGTCGTCAACAGGTATCAGGAAAAAGATCTCCAGCTCATTCTGAAGGAATTCGGAGAAGAACCACTCTTCAGAAAAATCGCAAAAAGGATCGCGACTGCCAGGCAATCCGCACCAATCAATACCTGTGCCGAGCTTGCGGAATTAGTGCTTCAGGCATATGGCGGAAGGGGCAGGACGCACCCCGCAACACGGACCTTTCAGGCACTCAGGATCGAGGTCAACAAGGAACTTGAGGAGCTGAGGGCCGGGCTTTCCACCGCCCTCGGCATATTGAAAATCGGCGGCCGGATGTGCGTGATCGCTTATCACTCACTTGAAGACCGGATTGTCAAGAACACATTCAGGGATTTGAGCAGGGCCGGTGATGTCAGGCTTTTGACAAAAAAACCGGTGGTACCGGCCAGGGAAGAAGTGTTGAGTAATCCGGCTTCCAGGAGCGCGAAATTGAGAGGGATCGAAAAGATATGAGATACAGGAAAAACAGGATGGTGTCTGTTCTTAAGGTGTTTTCGGCACTACTTCTTGTTGCATCGGTTTTTGCAGTCGTATGTCTGAGGGGCAGCGTCACATCTCTCGAATACAGGCTGAGCAACCTGGAAAAGATGAAGATGGAAGCGCTCAGGGACCAGAAAACCCTGGTGGCGCAGAAGGCAGGCCTGATGGCCCTTACAAGGGTTGAGAAGGTTGACCTGGCCGGGCTCGGCTTTTCTTTCCCTGAAAGAAAAAGGGTTGTCTATGTCAAGGGGACAGATGTAAAAGGCCCCTACAAGGCTTCATATACCGTTCAATAAGCAGCAGGGGGGCAATGTCCGGAATAAACAGAAGTCACCGTAAGAGGGCGTTTGTCATGACTGTCATGCTGTCGCTCGGCTTTGCAGCCGTCTTTGGACGCCTTGCAGACATTATGCTCGTAAACCATGACTGGTACCTGCTTAAGGCAAGAAGCCAGCAGGTCAGGAAAGAGATCGTCCCGGTAAAACGAGGCATCATCCTGGACCGCATGGGCCGAGAGCTTGCCGTCAACCTCGAAACCGAATCCATATTCTGTAATCCTTCCGAATTGAAGTCGGCCGACCAGGTCGCCCGTGCGCTTTCACCGGCAATCCACAAGGATGAACACGCCGTTTACACAAAGCTTGTCAGCGGCAAACATTTCAGCTGGGTCGACAGAAAAATAGAGACGGAAACCGCCAGGCAGGTGAAGGCTATGCATCTTACAGGTGTGGGTCTTGTCCCGGAGATGAAGAGGGTCTATCCTAAAGGTTCACTGGCATCCCATGTCATCGGTTTTGTCAATCTCGACAACAAGGGCATCGAAGGCGTCGAGAAAGAATATGAAAAATATCTGACCGCAAAAGAAGAGAGCTCTTACGTGGAACGCGATGCAAAAGGCAACTCGCTGTCGCAGGGCAGCACCAGGGAAATCCACGGAAACAGCATAATGCTTACAATAGACGAAGGCCTTCAGTTCATCCTCGAAAAAAACCTTGATGCCGCGATGAAAAAATGGAACGCAGTATCGGCTTCGGCTGTCATGATGGACCCCTTTACCGGAGAGATACTGGCGCTGGCCAACAGGCCGACCTTCGATCCCGGAGTGCTCGCCGAAATCGATTTGTCGGAGGTCCGCAATCGCGCCATCACAGATTGCTATGAACCGGGTTCAACTTTTAAAATAGTAGTCGGCATCGCCGCCCTTGAAGAAAAAGTGGTGAATCCGGAGACCCGCTTCGACGTCAGCGCAGGCTCCATAGAAATCGGCGGCAGAAGAATCAAGGATGATCATAAGCACGGTGTTCTGGCCTTCCGGGAAGTCATACAGAAGTCGTCCAACGTCGGAACGATCAAGACCGCCCTTATGGTCGGCAAACCGAAGGTCTATGAGTATATAAAGAAATTCGGCTTCGGGGACAAAACCGGCATCGACCTTCAGGGTGAAATCTCCGGACTTGTCAAAGCTCCGGAGAAATGGTCGGGGACATCCATAGGGGCCATGGCAATCGGACAGGAGATAGCTGTAACACCGATCCAGATACTGAGGGCTTATTCAGCAGTGGCTAACGGCGGGTTCCTCGTTACGCCCCATGTTGTTAAAGAGATACGCTCGCCGGATGGTGTGACTGTTACTAAAATTGAAACAAAGGCAACAAGAATCATCTCCGCTGAAACGGCTTCGGTATTCAGGGGCATACTGAAAACAGTGACTGAGCAGGGAGGCACGGCGACTGAAGCTGCTGTAGAGGGAAACGAGGTGGCCGGCAAGACCGGAACTGCGCAGCTGTTTGATCCCAAGACGGGGCATTATTCCAAGACCAGGTATATCAGCTCTTTCGTGGGATTCGTTCCGGCGGACCATCCGCGGCTGGCGATGATCGTAGTCGTCAAGGAGCCGAAGGGCCAGATTTATGGCGGGGTCGTTGCTGCCCCGGTCTTCAAGGACATTTCGAACCAGGCCCTTTCGTATCTGACCGTCCCGATGGACAATGCTGCGGATAAGGGGCTGCTTTTGGTCTCAAATAAAGAGGAGAAACATTGAAGCTTAGAGATTTGCTCAAATATGAGTGCTCCGTTACAGGGGACGATCAGAAAGATATAACCGGCATTACTTATGATTCCCGCTGCATTGAAAAGGGATTCATCTTCGCCGCCATCAGGGGAGAAAAAGCCGACGGGCACGATTTCATTGAGGGTGCTGTTGCGAGGGGAGCAGTCGCCATAATCTGCGAAAATGGACACCCTAAGGTGCCGGGCCTGATCGAGAGATATCAAGCAGTTAGCTGGGTCGAGGTCGATGATTGCAGGGACGCTCTTGCGGCTTTTTCGAGCGCCTTTTACCGGAATCCGTCCGGGGAGGTCGGGGTTATCGGCATAACCGGGACGAATGGAAAAACAACCACGAGTTACCTTGTCAAATCGATCCTGGAAAAGTGGGACAAAGGCGTCGGACTGATAGGCACCATCAGATATATGATTAAAGACCGGTCATTCGACGCGCCGCATACCACACCTGAAGCGAGTGATTTTCAGCGCCTGCTGAGGGAAATGGCGGATGAAAAATGCGATTATGTCGTGACTGAGGTCTCCTCACACGCCATCTCGCAGAAGCGGACCGGGCACACACAATTCAGGGTAGCTGTATTCACCAACCTTACCAGGGACCATCTCGACTTCCACGGCACGATGGAGGAATACTACAACTCGAAGGCGGGCCTGTTCCTTGAATCCCTCAGTGAAGACGGGACCGCGGTAATCAATGTCGATGACCCGTACGGCAGGAAATTGTCCGAAGCAATGAAGGGGCGAAGGCCGGCTGTGAAGCAGATAACATTCTCGCTGAACGACCGGGGTGCCGACGTTTCAGCGTCGGATATCAAGGCAACCTTCAGGAGCACTTCATTCAATATCAAAATAAAGGGCCGGGTATCCGGCATCGAGATATCTTCTCCAATGGTCGGGCAGACGAGCGTTTACAATATTCTGGCGGCTGTCTGCGCAGTGCTCCCGCTGAACGTTCCGGATGAGGTCATCCGGAGCGGCGTCGCTGCTGTGGATCTTGTAAAGGGAAGGTTTGAACGGGTCGATCTCGGTCAGCCCTTTCTCGCAGTTGTAGATTATGCGCATACGGATGACGCGCTCGAGCGACTGCTGCTGACCGCGCGTCAGCTCCTGAACAGCAGCAGGCAGGGGAAGATAATAACTGTTTTTGGTTGCGGTGGAAACCGGGACCGGGGCAAACGTCCGAAGATGGGAAGCGCTGCATCAGGCGCGAGTGATTTTGTTATCGTCACCTCCGACAATCCCCGTCACGAAGACCCAACAGCAATTATCAGGGATATCGAAACCGGTATCGGCAAGGACAATTATATCGTGATACAGGACCGCCGCACTGCGATCAGGATGGCGGTGCTTCTTTCATCTCCGGGTGACGTCGTCGTAGTGGCGGGCAAGGGGCATGAGGATTACCAGGAAATCGGGGGGGTCAGGCACCCGTTCAGCGACCGGAAAGTCCTCGAAGAGGCGATTTGCGAGAGCACGGTCGTCAATGCGAGGGGCAGGTCGAAAAAGAGATATGCCGGGGTGGCTCAGTGCTTGAAATAGCGGACATCCTTGAAGCCACGCACGGAGTGCTCGTCTCTGAAGGTGCGAATAAATTCAGCGGCATATCTATAGATTCGAGGACCGTAAAAAAAGGAGAGTTGTTCGTGGCACTGAAGGGAGAGCGGTTCGACGGTCACGATTTCGTGCATGCAAGTCTGCGTACGTGCGCAGGCGCGCTCGTCAGCCGCGCATGGGCGCGGGACGGAGTCAGTTCTCTTGAAGGCAAGGCCATAATAGCGGTGGAAAATCCTCTGTCTGCGCTTCAGGACGTTGCGCGGTCGATCAGGAATAAATTCAGGGGACCAGTCATTGCAGTTGTAGGGAGCAATGGCAAGACGACTACAAAGGAACTTATTTCGAGCATCCTGGGCACCACCTTCAACGTGCTCAAAACAGAAGGCAATCTTAACAACCATGTCGGCATGCCGCTTTCGATGACAAAAGCTGTCCCTGAGACCGAAGCCATGGTCCTTGAAATGGGCACGAACAGGCCGGGCGATGTGGACCAGCTTTGCAGGATAGCCTTTCCGGACACTGCCGTCATAACTAATATCGGCTATGAGCATATCGAAGGTTTCGGTTCCCTGGAGGCTGTCAGGGATGCCGAACTAGAAATAATTCCATATGTAAACAAAGTTGTGCTTAACGGCGATGACAATTTTCTCGCAGGAGGGATTTCGCTGAAATTCACCGGTCCGGTCGTAACTTTCGGGATCGAAAATAACGAGTGCGATGTGACAGCCCGCGATATATTTTTTGACGAGACCGGCTCCCGTTTTGCAATCGACATTTCGGGTAAATCCGCATCGGTCGATTCCAGGCTTTCGGGCAGGTTCAATATATATAATTCCCTTGCGGCGTGCGCTGCAGCACACTCCATCGGTATCGATCTTGATAAAATTAAAAAAGGGCTGGAAGCATTCGGCGGCGTAGGCATGCGCTTTGAGATCAGGCGGGTCGGCGGGATTACATATCTGTTTGATGCATATAATGCCAACCCTTCGTCCATGAAGGCATCCATCCGGGAACTGTCGAGGATCGCCCGCGGCAATGCTGAAAAACCGGGCAATATCAGGGCAATTGCAGTCCTTGGAGATATGCTCGAACTCGGTGACTACGGAAAAGCGGCGCATGAGGAACTCGGCAGACTGTTGTCGGAATTGGGTATCGACCTGTTAATCGGCGCAGGCCCGCTCATGACGGGGGCGGTATCTGTATTCGGTCTCTCCGG
>DATJOY010000031.1:0-3258 GCA_035506695.1 Dissulfurispiraceae bacterium | reverse complement strand
CATCCGGCAAACAGGCACACCCCCCTGATGTTTCCATTCTTGATATTGTCGACAAGCGGCTTCAGCGGGTCTTTTGCGTCGACCTTTGCAAGGGCCGCAACTATCGATTCCGTCGAGAATCCTGCGACAACGGTGCTTTGGATATCTGGAATGTCTACAGGCCGTCCCTTTCTTTTCCTGAAGACTTCTATGGCAGTCCTGACGACCTCTCTGGCCTTCTCAGAGGCAGCCTCTTCAGTGAATTCGATATGATCGGCGCCGGTAATCTTGCAGAGGTCCATCGTCGTAATTATCTTCGAGCCCATGCATTCTGCAACCGTAACGAGAGAAGGCATGATACATTGATAGTCTACGACTATCGCATCGACCGCCCCGGTCAGAAGTGCCATCTCCTGGCTCACGGAATGCGTGCAGGACGGGATGGCATGCCGCTCCAGCAGTTCATTTCCAGTGCAGCATATGCCGACCACATTGACCCCTTTGGCTCCGGCGGCAATCGCCTCCTGCTTCATTTCATCTGCAACTGAAACGATCATTTCCGACAGTACCGGGTTATGCCCGTGGGCTGCGATATTGACCATGTCCGCTTTGAGGGTCCCCATATTGGCTGTTGACACAACCGGGGTGGGTGTTCCGAAAAGGATATCCGCAAGGTCGGTGCCCATATAGCAACCGGCCAGGTCTGCAACACCGCAGCGTATGCCGGCGATGAGCAGATTCACGGCATCTGCATCGACTCCGTATAGCGTACGGTGCATGATCTCGGAAACCTCGTGGTCGATGCCGAGCGGCACGGCCCCTATAGCAGATAGTGCCTTTACGCGACCTTCGGTAACGACAGTAGCCGCCCACTGGACCGGGGTCTCTTTTTCGGCGAAATCAGCCATGGCAGCTGATGCCACATCCTTTGCGATTTCAATGTCACCACGTTTTTCTACAGGTATGCCCAGTCGGACTGCAACGGACTTGAGCTTTGCGGAATCTTTAATTTTATAATCCGGCGCCAGACCCTTGGCCATCTTCATCATTGTGTGCGCGAGATGTTTTGCGTGGCCGGAATGGGCAGCCGTGCCCGCTGCTATTGCTCTGTCGAGCCACCGGGCGACCATCACATCGGCAGTGGCCCCGCAAATCCCGGCTTTCGGTTCCTCACCGAACGGGTTAATCCTGCATGGCCCCTGAAGGCAGTGGCGGCAGCAAAGCCCCGTGTCGCCGAAACCGCATTGAGGGGTCATGGCTTCGTACCTGTCCCATACAGTTGGTATCCCTTTGTCCTTGGCCTTTGCGATCATCTGCCGGACAGCAGGATCAAGGCTTTTGCTCTCCAACGATTTGTCATCTGACATAACTGCCTCCTTTAGTAAATCCGGGATGAATAGTTAATAAAAGTCTGCGGATATCGGGATATTAAATGCGCGGTGCAGTAAGGGAGAATAGAATCCGATGATTCGAGTCTGAATCTATCCATAGCGTGATCATAATACGGGTTAAATTCAAATGCAAGAAATATTTGATAACCGGTCGCGATTAAGGTATGAACGGTTTAAATCCGAGCAAGCGCTTCCTTCAGGTCCTTAATCCTTCTCCGCGCAATCGGGGCCGGAGGCAGGTCGGATTTGTCCAGAATTACCGCGGCATGCCCCGGACCGGACAGATCTAATTTGCGGATATGGGTAATGTTGACGATGCAGCTTTTGTGCGCCCTGAAGAAATGAGGACTGGCATATCTTTGCATGATACTTTTGAGGCTCATATGCAGAAGATGGTTGCCGGCATGGGTGAACAGCTTGCTGTAATTGCCGTCCGCCTGGATCAGGCAAATAGAAGCCAGATCGATAAACTGAAATGACCCCTTGTTGCAAACGGGGAACTTCTTCAACCCGATGAGTCCGCTTTTGGGATCGACTCTGGCTTCCGTCTCCTTTGAAACGTCGACAAAAGTCATGGCATAAAGGAAGTCAACAGAAGGTTCCGAAGTCTTGATCCGGTGCAGGTTGATCATTAAAACCTTGTTCAGCACGTCGATGATCATGGCCACGGGGACATCATCTTTTGAGGAGCACAATTCAGATAACAGACCCTTGATTTTGTCGTGGCTCTTGCGCGGATGGTATTTAAGAATGTGCTGCCCGAACTCGTGCATGGCAGGCCCCAGAATCCGCTTTGCCGAATCGCTCATTCCGATTACCCGGAAATCGGATGACAGTAAAACCAGACCGATGCTGTAGTAACCTGCACTTGAATTCATAATCTTATCTTTATTCTTGAGCCGGCGTTTCATTATTAAAGTATTCAGGATAGAGCTTATGCGCACAATCCGGGCACATGCCGTGACTGAATTCTGCCTCGGAATGCTCGGCAATGTAATGCTCGATCTGACTCCAGTAGCCTTTATCGTCGCGTACCTTCTTGCAGGAAGAGCAGATCGGCAACAGACCTCGCAGAGTTTTGACGGCAGCGATGGAATCCTGCAGTTCCATGATGAGTTTTTTACGCTCTTGCATCTGGACGAAGATGCCCCTAAAGAGAAGGTCCAGCATAAAAGCGGCAAAGATGACAATGATGCAGGTGGGCCAGATAATGATGTTGAATTTTGCCAGTTCAAAGTTGGGCGCAATTCCAGCCCAGACTGAAATATTTGGGGCCAAGGCTAAGGCAGTAAAACCCAGCACGCTGCTTTTAGCGCTGTATGGAAAGGCAAGAAACACGGGCAGGATAAACCAGTACATGAATCCCGAAATGCCGTAGACAAGGCCGGTGTTCAAAAGGCTCAGGTGATAAAGGAAAAACGACTGAGTGACCAGGACGAGCGCATAAAAAAACCAGGGTAAAATGCTTCTCCTGATCCCGGCCAGGATGCCGAGAGGGTACATAAGCAGGATTGTTCCCAGAATAAGCCTTGAACCCAGTACGTCCATGGCATGGGCCGGATCGATTACCCAGTCCCAGGCCCATAATCCGACAGCCAGCAGTGACGTTGCAAACCCAACCATGATGACAAAAGTTCTCGATTCCTGAAATTTCATTTCCAGGTATTTTGCTTCGGTATCGGGGTCAAAGCGGTATGTAATATTCATGTCGAATTACCTTAAATAGGGACACATACCAATTAATTATTAACATCCTTTCTTGGGTCTGCCTTTTGGCCTTCTCGACAGAGGTCTTTTCAATTTTCTCTCCATATTCTTCACAAACACGGCCTCGCCAAATGGCCTTCCCGACCGGGCATGATAACGTATTGCCTCCATCTCGTCTTCC
>DATJOY010000030.1:0-11778 GCA_035506695.1 Dissulfurispiraceae bacterium | reverse complement strand
AACGATCCTAACAGTGATCCTAAGAGCGATTTTTTTGTGCTGAAATTTAGTAGCTATGGTGCATATCTATGGCACAACATTTACGAGACAGGTGGTCATAATTATGCCGAGGGAATTGCCACAGAAAGTGGTGGCAGTGTATATGTTACCGGAAACAGTGATACGACTTGGGGTGCCCCTCTCAAGGCGCATAGCAATGGCATCAATTCCGACCTTTTTGTCCTGAAATTAGCAACCATCTGCCCCGATCATGCCGTTATGATCGAGGGCAAGACTCCTTATTACACAACTCTCCATGATGCATATCGCGAGGCAGCAGCAGACGATTCAATATTGATCCAGGCAATGAAATTCACCGAAGACCTCAGCCTTGACGGGAATGATGTTACGCTTCGCGGAGGGTATGAATGTGGCTTCGCGTCGAATCCAGGTCGTTCTACCATTAAGGGCACTCTGACGATCAGCGGCGGAACAGTTACTATCGAGAACATCGTGATTCAGTAATTAACGGGTTATGCATTCGACGGACATGACGCTTCAGTCTGTGCTGCCGGAATAAGAGAAGTGAGCAGATCTTCGGACAAATATGTCCGTCCCTTATTCACACATTTATAAAAATAAACTTGACAAAATCCTCTTTTTCTGTTTTATCTGGCACGTAATTTGCCTTTACAAGCTTCCCCCCATGTGGTAATATTTGGTATGAAGAAGGTGCTGCTGCTTCTTTCCGCGGTCGGACTTTTGGCGATAGTGACGCTTTTTTTCTTTCAGGACAGCGATATAAAAGGCCGGTTTCATCTGGGAGATAACTCCTATATGGAAGACGTCAGCATAGTTCAGAAGAAAGGCGGAGTTACGAGTTTCGTGGTAAACGCGAAGAAAGCGATATTTATGACTGCCTCTGATGTGCAGCTTACTGCGCTCAATATGTTCTTTCCTGAAAAGGCCATGACCGTTACATCTGATAGTGGCCTGTACAATACTGAAAGCAAGGACCTGAAGATCGAAGGCAATATCAAGGCGACGACGAAGGACTATGATATTCTTACTAAGAAGCTGCACTGGGACGCAGCGAAGGGCCAGTTATTTTCCGATGATAAGGTGACCATCGTAGGCAAGAGGTTTTATGTAGAAGGGGATGACCTGTCGGCGACGAATGACGCGGCGACCCTGCATAAAAATGTAAAGGCGGTATTTAATGGAAAATAGCATAAAAGCAAGAAGTACTGATCCATATGCAAAAAGGGACTATTCCAGTCGGGAGTTTTGTTATTTTCTTGTTGTTTTATTCCTTGCTTCCTGTTTCTTATTGCAAACTTCTGCATCTTTTGCCGAAGAAAAAGACGCCAAGAAGGAGCCGGTGCCGACTGTTATAACCTCCGACTCGCTTACGGCCGATAATAAGGCCAAGACAGCCCTTTTTATGGGGTCGGTCGTTGCAAAGAAAGGCGATATGACTCTTTATGCTGACCGCATGCTTGTTTATTATGTAGATTCCGGAAGCGGGAACAATATCGACAAGATTGAGGCGGAAGGTAATGTAAAGCTGACCCGCGGCGACAGGATCGTGACTGCGGGCAAGGCCATATATTACGCTGGACCTGAGGAGCGAGCTGTTTTTACGGAAAGTCCGAGGGCCATCGAAGGCAAGAATGTTGTGACAGGGACAAAGATGACTTATTATATGAAAGACGACCGGTCTGCGGTCGAAAACAGCAAGGTCTTTCTTGTCGAGAAGGACCAGGGTGCGCAATCGAAACCTTCCGACAAGGGAAGCACAAAAAAAAATAAATAGGACATTATGTTAATGACGTCTCAGGACCTACACACCCTAGAGGTGAAAAATCTTCTCAAGGTATACGGCAAAAGGCAGGTGGTGAAGGAAGTCAGCCTTTCCGTTAATACCGGAGAGATCGTTGGACTTCTCGGGCCCAACGGTGCGGGGAAAACGACGACTTTTTACATGATAGTCGGTCTGATCAAGCCCGAGGGCGGAGACATCCTTCTTGACAGTAAGGACATGAGCAAGCTTCCAATGTATTTGAGGGCCAGGAAAGGGATTGGTTATCTTCCCCAGGAACCCTCCATATTCAGGAAGCTGACAGTACGGCAAAATCTGGAAGCTGTTCTTGAAATAGCGGAATTCGAAGGAGCTCCCCGCAACAAACTGGATATAAAGGAAGAGGTCAACAGGCTTCTTGATGAATTCAACCTGACGGAATTCGCTGACAGGGACGGTTACAGGCTCTCGGGGGGCGAACGCAGGCGTACGGAGATAGCGAGGGCCATCGCTGTCAGACCGACCTTCATGCTCTTTGACGAGCCTTTTGCCGGTATCGATCCCATCGCCATTATCGAGCTTAAGAAGATGCTTTTTTATCTAAGGGAGAAAGGCCTCGGTATCCTGATAACTGATCACAATGTTAGAGAAACTCTTTCCGTTACCGACAGGGCATATATCATCAGCAGCGGAGCGGTCCTGGCAGAGGGCAGGCCTGACGAACTTGTAAACAACGACGCTGTAAAAGTGGCTTATCTGGGCGAGGAGTTCAAGCTCTGATGGCACTTGAAAACAGGCTCGACCTAAGGCTCTCCCAAAAGCTGGTGCTCACGCCGCAGCTGCAGCAGGCCATAAAACTGTTGCTGCTGCCCCAGCTTGAACTGGCCCAGGTGCTCAATCAGGAGTTGTCTGAGAACCCCTTCCTCGAAGAAGTTTATGAGGAGACCGAGGATGCAACCGAAAGTATACCTTCCCATGAAGAAGAACAGCCGGTCAATGATAATGCCGACGATGGCGAACTGTCAGTCGAAAATCTTACAAAGTTCAGCGTCGATGACTACTTTGAGGAGAGGAGCAGCGACGGCCGCGACCTCGGCTACTTCACGTCCGGCGTTGAAGAGAAGCCGTCGTATGAACTTTTTTATTCGAAGAAACCGGACATATATTCGCATCTGTTGTGGCAGCTGAGACTCAGCAATGCTGATGATGAAGTGCGCAGGGCTGCCGAGGTAGTGATAGGAAACCTTGACGAAGACGGCTATCTGAGGGCGACTGAAGAAGAGTTAATGACTGCTTCGGGTGATGCCCGGAGTGTGGTCGACGACGCTATTGCGCTTGTGCAGAGTTTTGATCCTGCCGGGGTCGGGGCCAGGGACCCAAGGGAATGCCTGCTGCTTCAGGTAAAGGCCCTCGATCTTGCAGGGACGCTGGTCGAGAAGATTATCACCAATAATATCGAAGACCTCCAAAAGCATAAATATGGTCAGATTGCCCGCAATTACGGCCTGAGCATCGACGAGGTTATGGACGCCGTGAGGGTCATAGAACGTCTTGATCCGAGGCCCGGTACAAGCATGTCCGGTGCGGAAACATCATATGTCGCACCGGATGTTTCAATAGTCAGGACTGACGAAGGTTATCAAATCGTCCTTAATGACGAGGGCCTGCCGAGGCTCGGGCTTAACGCTGCATACAGGAAACTCCTTCAGAAAAAGGAGAACCTGACCAAAGAAGAAAGGGTCTTTATGAGGGAGAAACTGAGGCTTGCGATAGAGCTTATAAAAAGCCTGGACCAGAGAAACAGGACGATTTATAAGGTATCGGAGAGCATACTCAAATTCCAGCTCGAATTCTTCGACAGGGGAAGAGAGTTTCTTAAACCCCTCAACCTTAAGGATGTCGCTCAGGACATTAATATGCATGAAAGCACCATAAGCAGAGTGACATCAAATAAATTTCTTTCGTGCGAACACGGGGTATTCAGTTTCAGGTTCTTTTTCAGCAGTGCCCTGCAGTCCGGAAGCGGAGAAGACGTGTCGTCGACATCTGTCAAGGATATTATCAGGAAGCTCGTGGCTGCTGAAGACCCGGGCAAGCCCATGAGTGACAAAGTGATCGCTGACAAATTGAAGGAAAGTGATGTGAGGATCGCACGCAGGACAGTAGCAAAATATCGGGAGGAGCTCAAGATACCGCCTCAGAGCATGAGAAAGAGATACGAATGATGGCAGTCCAAAAGGTCGAGGGGTAATCTTAAACTTCTGAACTCCTCAACTTACTAACTTCTTTAGGAGGAATTATTATGAATGTTATCGTTAACGGAAGGCACCTCGAAATCACACCGGCATTAAAGAATTACTCGATCGACAAGATGAGCAAGTTCGAGAAGTATCTTTCCAACATCAACGAAACAATAGTTACCCTCAGTGTTGAAAAATACCGTCACAAAGCTGAAGTGCTGATGAAGGTCAACGGGTACATGATCCAGGCCGAAAGCGTTACAGGCGAGATTTATTCATCGATTGACGAGGTTGTGGAGAAGCTCGAAAAACAGGTCGTCAAATACAAGGAAAAACTTCAGACCTTCAGGAAATCGGACAAGTCGGACAAGAAAGCAGCCGGCGCTCCTGATGAAAAGAAAGAGAGCACCGGCAACATAATCAAGCACAAAAAGTTTGACATGAAACCTATGAGTGCAGAAGAGGCAGTGGACCAGATGGACCTTCTCGACAAGAGCTTCTTCATATTTGCCAATCGGACAACTGGCGACATAAATGTCGTGTACCGCCGGGGCGACGGAAATTTCGGCCTTATCGAACCGGTAAAATAATTGTTTGCGGCATTATCAAGTGCTTAGATGTCTGAACATGAAATAGACAGGATAAAAGTAGTTATAGTCAGCGGGCTTTCGGGCGCGGGCAAAACCGTCGCCCTGAGGGCCCTGGAAGACAGCGGTTTTTTCTGCATCGACAACCTCCCGGTGACTCTCATCGAATCTTTCCTATCGGCAATGGGATCCCGCACCGACATTAATAATATCGGCATAGGCGTCGATATCCGTGAAAAAACTTTTTTGGGCGAAGCCTACCGGATAATATCCGAACTTAAACATCGTTATCTTATACAGATACTTTTTCTCGAATCTGAAAAAGATGTGATGATAAGGAGGTTCAAGGAGACGCGACGGCCGCATCCGATGATTACCTCCGGGGCTGTAACAAGCATCGAAGCTGCCATAGATGAGGAAAAAAAACAGCTGGCTGTTCTCAGGGAGAGCGCCGACAGAATTGTCGATACTTCCAACTACTCGCCGCACCAACTGCGTCAACTGATCACAACCTCGTACGGCACTGCGGAATCGACGCAGAAACTGAATATTGTTTTCATCTCGTTTGGATACAAATTTGGGGTACCGCAGAACGCAGACCTCCTGTTCGACGTCAGGTTCCTCCCCAATCCTTATTTTGTGCCCTCACTCAGGCCTTTGACAGGGCTTGACAAGGACGTGGCCTCCTACGTCCTCGCCTGCAAGGAAACTTCGGAACTTATTTCCAGGCTGAACGACCTTTTGGACTTTCTCATCCCGCACTATATGAAAGAAGGCAGGTCTTATCTGGTGGTGGGCGTGGGCTGCACCGGAGGAATGCACCGCTCCCCGGTAATAGTGCAGGAGCTGGCAAAAAAAGTGCAACTCAGCTTTGGTATCGAACCCGCCATAATTCACAGGGACATCAACCAATAGAGATTGCTCCGGATCATTTATTAACCTATAAAAAATAATAATCAGATAAATCCTTGACAGCCAAAAAGCGCCTGTGGTAACTTCATAGCGTTTTTATGGCTGAAACAATTAACCAATCTCATATAAAGAAGGTGGAATATGCTGGAATTTCATGCACGTGACTTTCTTATCCTGGTCGCAAATTTCCTCATCCTCCTTGGCGCCCTCAATTACCTGCTCTTCAAGCCTCTCGCGCAGATTTTCAAAGAGCGTGAAGCGGCCACAAAGGGGGCACTTGAAGAAGCCAAGGCACTCACCGTAAGAAAGGACAATTCGGTGGCTGCGATGAATGCCGAGCTTACCGAGGCGAGGACCAAGGCCAAGACTTCGCAAAACAAGCTTCGGGACGAGGGCCTTGCAACGCAGAAAGAGACGATGTCGAAGGCCGAGGCCGAGGCGGTCCAGATGATCGAGAAGGCCAGGAAAGAGCTTCAGGCTGAAGCCGAAAAGGCGCGCGCAGCACTGAAGGCCGATGTCGAGACATTCTCGGAAGAGATCATCAGAAAGTTGGTGAAGATCTAATGAAAATCGAAATCTCAAACCTGAAAAAGAAATTGCACAAGGCCGTCATTTTCTGTGTAATAGGGGCCTGCCAGTTAGCGCCGGTCATTGCCGCCGCGGCCGAAGAAGAACACGAGATGCACATGTCCGTAATGGACTGGGTATGGAAGCTTCTTAACTTCGGCATACTTGTCGGTGTGCTAGGTTATTTCCTGGCCAAGCCGATCAAGGAGCACCTGAAGCAGAGACGCGAGCTGATCGAAAAGAGCATCAAGGAATCCCAGGAAGCCAAGTCTCTGGCAGCCAAGGCACTTGCCGAGGTCGAGGAGAGGCTTAAGCTGAAAGATAAAGAGATAGCTGATATCGTTGCCTCAGCTGTTGAGTCCGGCGAGCGGGAAAAAGCGCGGCTGATAGAAGAGGGCGAAAAGCTCAAGGTCAAGATCGTCGAGCAGGCAAGGACGAATATTGACTTTGAAGTAAAGAAGGCAAAACAGGTGATTCAGGCAGAGGCTGTCGAAGCCTCGATCAAGCTCGCCGAGGAAAAGATCAAGGCGAGGATGACGCCGCAGGAGCAGGAGCGGCTCTTGAATGAATCAATCAAACTGATAGAGGGTAAAAATTGAAAAAGGTAAAGGGAGTCAAGAAATACGCGAAGAAGTTTTTGGCTAACGTCGAAATGGCTGAAATCCCTCAGGCCATCGAGCAGCTCGGTTCCATCTCGGGCCTGATGGAAAAGGACAAGAGTCTGAGGACGCTCCTCGTCAGTCCGCTTTTCAGCGCTGATGAGAAGCAGAAGACCCTTTCATTCATTTCCGGCAAGATCAGCGCATCCGAGAAAGTCGGGAAGTACTTAAACTACCTGACGGAAGAAAAGGCGCTTGCAGGCCTGCCCGAAATCGTAACTGCCATCAATGCCCTTTATATGGATATGAAGAAAAGGGCCAAGGCTATAGTGACTTCGCCCGTAGCTATCAGCGCGCAATTCGAGGGTCAGCTCAAGCAGGCGCTGAAACAGGTTACCGGAAGGGACATCGACATGGAGTTCGTCAATGACCCGGCTCTTCTGGGCGGGGTCAGGATCCGCATAGGCAGCACCATGTATGACAGCAGCATAAAAGGCCAGTTAAGGCTTTTAAGAGATAAGTTCATAGAGGGGTGAAAAGATGGAAATAAAAGTACAAGAGATCAGTGAGTACCTCAAGAAGCAGATTTCGGATTTCGAGAAACGCGTCGATGTCAGCGAAGTCGGCGTCGTAACGAGCGTCGGAGACGGTATCGCGAGGGTTTACGGACTTGACAACTGCATGTCTTCCGAACTCCTCGAGTTCCCCAACGGCGTATTCGGAATGGCCCTTAACCTTGAAGAAGACATGGTCGGAACCGTTCTCTTCGGCGAAGACACTCTCATCAAGGAAGGCGACGTTGTGAAGAGGACCGGCAAGATCATGTCAGTCCCGGTCGGACCTGAAATGGTCGGCCGCGTAGTTAACGGTATCGGCCAGCCGATCGACGGCAAAGGCCCGGTCAACACGAAGACTACAAGGATAGTCGACGTCGTTGCACCCGGCATTATCGACAGATCGCCGGTCAACCAGCCGATGCAGACGGGCGTCAAGGCCGTCGACTCCATGATCCCGATCGGAAGGGGACAGAGAGAGCTCATCATCGGAGACCGTCAGACAGGAAAGACCGCAATCGGTCTCGATGCAATTATCAACCAGAAGGGCGGCGATGTTATCTGCATATATGTTGCAGTCGGACAGAAAAGAGCGTCAGTTGCCCGCGTGGTTAAGACCCTTGAAGAGTACGGCGCAATGGAGCACACCATCGTCGTATCCTCCACGGCCAGCGAGCCGGCCCCGATGCAGTACATCGCACCTTACACAGGTTGCGCCATGGGCGAGTACTTCAGGGACAGCGGCAAGCATGCACTCATAATCTACGATGACCTGAGCAAACAGGCCACATCATACAGGCAGCTCTCGCTGCTCCTCAGGAGGCCTCCGGGACGTGAAGCTTTCCCCGGCGACGTTTTCTACCTCCATTCAAGATTGCTGGAAAGGGCCGCAAAAGTCAGCGACGCACTCGGAGGCGGATCACTTACAGCGCTTCCGATTATCGAAACCCAGGCTGGTGACGTGTCGGCGTACATCCCGACAAACGTCATCTCGATCACTGACGGCCAGATATATCTCGAACCGGACCTCTTCTACGCCGGCGTCAGGCCCGCGGTCAACGTCGGTCTCTCGGTCAGCCGAGTCGGCGGCGCCGCCCAGACAAAGGCCATGAAGCAGGTTGCCGGTACACTGAGACTGGCACTTGCACAGTTCAGGGAACTCGCAGCATTTGCACAATTTGGCGCCGACCTCGACAAAGCCACACTGGCCCAGATCGAGAGAGGAAAAAGAATGGTCGAACTGCTGAAGCAGGGCCAGTATGTGCCGGTACCGATGGAAGACCAGGTCATAGCCATATTTACAGCAACCAACGGTTTGATGGACGATGTTGCTGTTGAGAATATCAGGAGATTTGAAGCCGAACTTATCGCCTTCATGAAAGATAAAAAGGCCGATGTCCGTAAGGAAGTCGCAGATAAAAAGGCTATTGACGATGAACTTAAGGCGAAGCTCGTTGCAGCGGTAGGGGACTTTAAAAAAGGTTTCATAGCCTAACCGGGGAAGGTGACGATAAATGCCGGGATTAAAGGAAATTAAAAGACGGATAACATCCGTCAAGAGCACAAAGCAGATAACGAAGGCCATGAAGATGGTCGCTGCGGCCAAGTTCAGGAAGGCCGTCGGCAGGATCATACAATTGAGGCCGTACGCAAGCAAGATGCACGCGGTCCTCGGCGGCATGGCCAAGAATGTCGAGAGCGGGCATCCTCTGCTCGATATACGGACGGTCAAGAAGGTCGAGGTGCTTGTCTTTTCTTCCGACAGAGGTCTGTGCGGTGGCTTCAATACGAATGTTATGAAGGCCGCAACAAAGCTTATCAAGGAACTTCAGGCTGATGGCAAGGAAGTAAGCGTCAGCGCCGTCGGCAGGAAGGCAAGAGACCTCTTCAGGAGAAGAAAGGTTGCCCTCAGGCAGTCGTGGGCCGGTCTTTCGGGCAAGATCAGTTATGAGAATGCCCAGCAGATCGCGACCGATATCATCGACAATTACACCAGCGAAACCTTTGACGAAGTACGGGTCGTCTATACTGAATTCAGGTCGGCCGGCGTTCAGACCGTGACAGTCCTGCGGCTCCTGCCACTGAAAGATGTGGGGTCTCCGGAGACAGCGGCTCATGCCGAAGAAGCAGCCGGAGAATTCCTTTTTGAGCCTTCACAGAATGTTATCTTCGAAAGATTGCTTCCGAAGAATGTCGAGATCCAGATCTTCAGGTCACTTCTCGATTCACAGGCTTCGGAAGAAGCGGCGAGGATGGCGGCCATGGAGAATGCAACCAAGAGCGCTGACGACATGATCAAGAGGCTTACGCTCCAGTACAACAAGGCAAGACAGGCGGCGATTACAAAAGAACTTATGGACATCGTCGGCGGCGTCGAAGCATTGAAGAAATAAAGTCGAGAAAATTTCAGAGCTATTAAGGTATAGAGGAGGACATCAAAAATGAATGAAGGCAGAGTAGCACAGGTTATTGGTGCCGTTGTCGACGTAGAGTTTGATCAGGAACTCCCGGCGATACTCAACGGTCTTAAGCTGGAAGCGGCCGGAGACCCTGCAAAGGGAATTCCTCCGATCGATATTACACTTGAAGTTGCATCGCATCTCGGTGACAACAAATGCCGGACCATCGCCATGCAGACCACTGACGGCGTTGTCAGAGGCATGAAAGTTGTAGACATGGGAATGCCGATATCGGTCCCGGTCGGAAGCGGCACCCTCGGCAGGATCATGAACGTTGTCGGCGGCGACTATGACAAAATGGGTCCGATCAAGTCTGACGATAAATGGCCTATCCACAGGACGGCCCCGGATTTCGTTGATCAGGAGCCGGTTTCCACGGTCTTTGAGTCTGGCGTCAAGGTTTTCGACCTTCTCGTTCCGTTCATCAAAGGCGGCAAGATGGGCATGTTCGGCGGCGCGGGCGTCGGCAAGACAGTCGTTATCATGGAGATGATCAACAACGTCGCCATGAAACACGGCGGCGTCTCGGTCTTCGCGGGCGTCGGAGAGAGGACGAGGGAAGGAAACGACCTTTACCTCGAAATGAAGCATTCCGGCGTTCTCCCGAAAGTTGCACTTATTTACGGCCAGATGAACGAGCCTCCGGGAGCAAGACTCAGGGTTGCACTTACCGCCCTCACTTGTGCTGAGTATTTCAGGGACCAGGGGCAGGACGTTCTTATCTTCATCGACAATATATTCAGATATACACTGGCAGGTTCGGAAGTTTCGGCCCTCCTGGGCAGAATGCCTTCCGCCGTCGGATATCAGCCGAACCTCGGTACCGATATGGGTAACCTCCAGGAAAGAATCACAACCACCAAGAAAGGCTCGATCACCTCGATGCAGGCGATCTACGTTCCTGCTGATGACTTGACCGACCCCGCTGTTGCCACGGCATTTACGCATCTCGACGGCACCGTCGTTCTTTCAAGGTCGATATCCGAGCTCGGAATCTATCCTGCGGTCGATCCGCTCGATTCCACCTCCCGCGCGCTTGATCCGAGAATCGTCGGCGACGAGCATTATGCCTGCGCACGTCAGGTGCAGGGCATCCTCCAGAGGTACAAGGAACTTCAGGACATCATCGCGATCCTGGGTATGGAAGAACTTTCCGAAGACGACAAGCTCGTCGTCTCCAGAGCGAGAAAACTGCAGAGATTTCTCAGCCAGCCGTTCCATGTTGCCGAAGTATTTACCGGAACACCCGGCAAATACGTCGAACTAAAGGACACCATAAAGGGATTCAAGGCTGTTGCCGACGGACTTTACGATGACATGCCGGAGCAGGCCTTCTACATGGTCGGCACGATAGAAGAGGTTGAGGAGAAGGCCAAAAAACTCGGCTACACCAAGGCTTAACGGAGCGTAGAATTATGGAGAATAAACTGCGACTTGAAATAGTAACGCCCTACGGCCAGATACTCGGCGAAGATGTAGACGAGATCTCGACCTCGGGCAGCGAGGGAGATTTCGGCGTATTCCCGGGCCATGTGAATTTTATCACAACGCTCAAGATCGGGATGCTCTCATATCGCCAGGGCAACGACACGAAATATGTCTTCATCAATTCCGGCTATGCGGAAGTGGGGCCTGACAAAGTTACAATACTTGCCGACAGCGCCGAGATGTCCGAAGGCATCGACGCTGAAAGGGCCAAGGCCGCCATGAAGCGCGCCGAAGAAAGACTGCGCCAGCAGGATAAGATCGACATTGCGCGTGCAACCTCAGCCCTCGAAAGGGCAACGATAAGGGTGCAGCTGGCAGAGAAGAGAATAGCACGATAACAAATTAATAAACGAATCGGAAAAGGCCGCGTGCTAAGGTGCGCGGCCTTTTTTTCTATGAAAGCACCATATCAAGAGGGACAGCCCATAGTTTGTTTCCGAGCATTACCGGCTCTCTGCCGTTATATGCAAGCACTCCCCCGACACAATTCGGAGTTGAGGCCATAAATGCCCTTAGCCCGGACAGGTCCCGTTCCTGCCACCTGGCAGAAGCCTTTACTTCAATTGCAAGACATTTATTTTCCGCCTCAATA
>DATJOY010000029.1:0-14622 GCA_035506695.1 Dissulfurispiraceae bacterium | reverse complement strand
TGGCACACACGGGCCATCCGCTTCGTTTTTTTATTGAGAATTATGCCTTGGGCGGTATTTCGACGTAGCTGCCGCCGAAATAGGTGTAAATGAGTTTTCCTTCGTCGACGAGGTCTTTCAATGCTTCCTTGATCTCGTCTTCCGGTAAGCCCTCGGCCTTGAAAGTCTTCTTAATGTCTCCGCCCTTGAGCTTCTTCTTGCCCATGGACTTTTCTACAAGCTCGTATATCTTTTTCTTCAGCTCTTCCTTTTCCATTTCGTACCCCTTTCGTTCAGCAGTTTAATGAAAGGGGAGCCCCAACAGGCCCCCCTTCTTCTGCTGTCATTTTACCATTTAAAGGCTGCCGATGTCCTGAACGTCTCCCTTGCGATGGTGAAGTCGTCGATGTGCTGGAAGGTGAACGGGAATCCTGTGATAGCGAAGAATTTCTCCCAGCCAATCCTCTCAATCCACTCGCCTACTCTCTCGTGCTTCCTTGCGCCTGCGATATAGGCATCGAGAATCTTCTTGACTGCGTCAGTTACTTCAGGCCATCTCGGCGGGTTGTTCGGAATGTACGGAACAACGAGCTTGGAGAATTTCGGATCACACCTGAGGCTGCCGACCTTGCCGCCCGCGACAATTGCAACACCGTCGTTCTCCGGATCTGAGATCGGGAGGGCCGGGCATACGGAGTAGCAGTTTCCGCAGTACATGCACTTGTCATTATTGATCTTGATGCTCTTCTTAGCAGGATCGGGGCTGATTGCGCCGGTCGGGCAACATGCTATCGTTGAGGGGACTTCGCACATGTTTTTAACGTTGTCATGGTCGATCCTGGGGACCTTCCTATGAATCGCCACAATGGCGATATCGGAACAGTGGACCGCACCGCACATATTCGTGCAGCATGCAACTGCCAGTCTTACCTTGCCAGGTGTGGTCTTTTCATTGAAGTATTCAGCCAGATCGTCCATGATAACTTTGACAAGACCGGAAGCGTCGGTACATGCGCTGTGGCAATGTATCCAGCCCTGTGTATGGACAATATTTGTAATGTGATAGCCGTGCACGCTGTCGCCCATGCCGCCAACAAAATACTTTTTGGCCTTCAGTTCGTCAAGAAGGGGCTGCAGCTGCTTCTCATCAGAAACAAGAAACTCCACATTATTCCTGGTCGTGAAACGGAGATAGCCGCCGCAGTATTTCTCTGCGATGTCGGCGATATCCCTGATCGTATCAGTGCTGAGAAGCCTCGGCGATGCACACCTTACGCTCCATATCTTGTCGCCGCTATTGGCTACATGAACCATGACGCCGCCGCTGAGGATTTCGTGAGACGCCCAGTCGCCATAATTCTTTTGAATAACAGGCGGGATAAAGTCCTTAAAATGGGGTGGTCCTATGTCGGTTCTTCTTTGTGGTGCTGCCATATTAGTCCTCCTGTATAATTATTTTTGAACTATTACTTTGTCAGATCTTCGTCAGTCCAGAACCAGAACGGATCTCTCCTGGGCTCTTTGACCTGCTGCGGTATCGGATCGAGTCCGATATATTCGAGGAACTCCCTCATGCCGCGGCGGATAATGAGCTCGCCGATTCTTTCCCTGTTCTTTCCGTGCTCGTCCCACCATTCCCACATCTTCCGGATAATATCGAAGAAATCAGTGTAAGGCGGCTCCATCTTGATAAACGGTATAATAACCCACGAAAGTGTTGCGCCGACGACGAACGGGGCCTTGCTGCCGATAAGAATAGTGGCGCCTTTTTCTCCGGTTCCCTTTAATGCCTTGCCCATCTTTGCGATACAATTCATACAGCGCGAGCAGTTTGCATCATCGATCGAGAGGGTCTTGCCGTCATAAGACATACATCCGGTTGGGCACATGTCGATCACTTCCGTCTTGATGTTCATGCCTTTGCCTTCATACCACTTGACCGCAGCCTGATCAACAGCGATCTTGCCTTTCCAGGTGCCGATAATCGAGCAGTCAGCGCGGGCTATGGAGGCTATACAGTCGCAGGCACATCCTGCGGTCTTGAATTTAAACTTGTACGGGAATGCAGGCCTGTGCATTTCATCCTGGAATTCCTGGGTGATTGCATAGGTGATGCCCATGGTGTCAATATTGGACCATTCGCATCTTGCAGCGCCAACGCAGCAGCTGGGCGTCCTGAGGGCCGATCCTGATCCGCCGAGGTCCCAACCGCGCGACGAGAACTCTGCAAAGATAGGTTCAAGGTTCTCCGTCTTTGTTCCGAGAAGGACCATGTCACCGGTTGAACCATGCATGTTTGTAAGCCCGCTGCCGTATTTGTCCCAGATATCGCATACGGTTCTCAGGTCAGAAGATTTGTAAAAGAGGCCTGATATGGAATTGATTCTGACGGTGTGGAAATGGGCCACATTAGGGAACTCCTGCGGGACATCGGAATATCTTCCGATAACGCCGCCTCCGTACCCCCTTACACCAACAATACCACCGTGCTTCCAGTGTGTCTTCTTCTCCCGGTAGCACTTTTCGAGCACTCCGAGCTCATCATTTGCCATTTCCGACTTTGCCGCCGCCTTTTTGATCTCGGTGACAAAGCTTGGGAATGCGCCTTTCTCCAGCTCGTCCAGCAATGGAGTATCATACTTCTTGGGCATAAATTCCTCCTCTTTATTTGTTTTTACTACCTTTTCCCGCAATATGGAGGCATTGGTGCCTCCCTAAAATGCACTACAGGTTAATATAGGCAAAAGTAGGCCGTCAAATTAAAAAAACTTATTCATGCATTATGATTTCTTTTCAGCGAACACGGTGCTTGACCCCTTTATCTTCCAGAAAGTACAATTAATGTCGGATGAAGATTAAAGAGATCGATCTCGTCGGGTTTAAATCCTTCGGAGACAAAACAACCCTCTATCTGCATGACGGAATCACTTGCATCGTCGGCCCCAACGGCTGCGGCAAGAGCAATGTCGTAGACGCCTTCAGGTGGGTCCTCGGCGAGCAGAGCGCCAAAAGTCTGCGGGGAGAAAAGATGGAAGAGGTGATCTTCCAGGGCACTGCCACCAAAAAGTCCAAAGGGATGGCCGAAGTCCGTCTTGTTATTTCCACTGCCATAAGCATATCGAAAGAAGCCGGGGACGGCGATGCTACTGAAGATTCCACCCACGACAAGATCGAAGTGGCAAGAAGGCTCTACCGTTCCGGAGAAAGCGAATATGTTCTCAACAAGCGCTCCTGCAGACTTAAAGATATTAGGGACATCTTCCTCGATACAGGCCTCGATGTAAAAAGCTATTCTATCCTCGACCAGGGCAGGATCGCCGAAATCCTGAATACAAAACCTATCGACCGGCGGTTTCTTATAGAAGAAGTTGCAGGTGTCATGAAATATAAAGTTAGAAGAGCCGAGGCCCTGTCGAAGTTAAGTTCGTCAAAGGAAAACCTCCAGCGGATAAATGATATAACCGTTGAGGTCAGGCGTCAGATCAACAGCCTCGACCGGCTCGTAAAAAAAGCCGAAAGATACAAGAGACTTTTGGATGAGTTCAGGGAGATCGATCTCAGGACCTCCAAACGGGACTATTTAGGGCTCAACAATATACTTGAGGCACTCAATGCTGAAATAGCGCGCCTGCGTGAAGAGTTGTCGCTAAAGAGATCTGAATTTTCAACCCTCGAAAGCAGCATCGCATCCAAAAGGATAGAAATACTGGAGAAGGAGAAGGTCTTAGCGGAACTCGAAAATCGGCTAAATGAAAAGGCCAGGTCGATCTCGGAGCTCGAAAAAGAATCGGCTGTTCTCAAAAATGTCGTCGACAATAAGAAGGAAGACATTTCCCGGTTGTACATCCATATAGAAGAAATGGATTCGAAAAAAGAGTCTCTCTTGAATCAGGTTTCAGAACTCGACGATGGAGAAAAATCTCTGGCCGCGAAAATTGACGAAATGAACGAAGGTCTGAAAGAAAAGAAAGACTGGGCAGCCGGTATCGAGACCGCTATCGTGGAAAAAGAAGAAGAACTCGAGGACAGAAGGAAAGAGCTATTCAGGATCTCCGACACGATCAGCGGCAGGAGAAACGACCTGCATAAGCTCCAGTCCTCACTTGAAACATTAAACTATCGTGAATCCTCGTCTCTGCACGACAAGGAAAGTATCAGCAGGGGGCTTGAGGAAAGCGACCGGATAATAACTGCATTGAGCGGTGATATCGAGGGCAGGAAGGGCGAGATTGCAAAACTGGACGGAGAGAAAGAGGCGTTGAACGCCGAAATTGTACAACTCAGTGAGGAGATCGAAAATAAGAAGTCCCTCCTGTCAAGGGAGAAAGAAGAACTCGCCGGCAACCTTTCCAGGCTCGAATCGATCAAAGAGCTTATTGTTGACAAGTCTCTATATGAGTTTCTTGCCGAGTCGGAAGAGAGCAAACATCTCTCACCGGCAATACTTTCAAATATCATAAGCGCTGGAAAGGACTACGAGGCGGCCGTTGAATCGGCGCTGTCGGAGAAGATCAATTCGCTCATCATCGACAGAATAGATGATGTTTTTGCGGCGATTGCCATAATAAAAGAAAAAGGGCTCGGGAAGACCTCCATTCTTTATACAGACCTCTGCCGTATTTCTGACGACGAAAGCCGGCCTTTGACTTCGCCTGAATTATCACTCGCACCGGGCATAGTTGGTCGCGCATCGGAGTTTATCAATTTCGAGAATACAGAGGCCAGGGACATAGCATGTTCGGTCCTGAGCAACGTCCTCGTCGTCCGCGATCTTTCTTCCGGTTTGTCACTCAGAAAGGATGCCTTATACCGCAGTTTCTCATTTGTGACCCTTGCAGGAGAATTGATTACACCTGACGGTTTCATATCTGCCGGAAAGGGCAAGGATATCCTCAAGCGCAAGAGAGAAATCAGGGAGTTGCAGAAAGAGATCGAAAACCGCCAGTCCCAGATAGCGAGAATAGATAACGACATCCTTGCTGCCGGCGATATACTTGCGTCGAAAAAAGAGGAACTCAGGTCAATCGAGACCGCGGTAATAAACCTGGAAACAGAGATCTCTCTTTCCAGGCAATCGCTGCAGGGCAAGAATGAAGAGATCGAAAGATTTAAGAGGAGACTCTCGTTTCTTGAGACGGAACTGGCGGCAATCACGGCGGATAAAGAATCGCTGAATGTGCTCATCAGCTCCAAAACAGATGAGATCGGCAATCTTGACAGCGAAAGAAACGTTCTGAACGATGGGATTTCTGCCCTTCAGGAATCGCTGTCTGCTGTCAGGGGAGAGTACGATGCAGAGAGGTCACAGCTTGCCGAAATGAGGTCCTCTCTCGCAGCCTATCGCGAGAAACTAGAAGCACTGAAGAAGGAGCGGGCAACAATAGCCGCGACAATAGAAGAACTCGATACGAAGAAAATCGCAGACCGGGAAGACATCAGGATAGCCGAGGAGAAGATCGCATCCGCTGTTGCCGAGATGGCGAAGCTTGAGGAAGCGGTCAAAATATTTGTTATGGAAGCAGGTGCAATCGAAAAGGAGCGGTCGGAAAAGAGAGAGGTCATCAATGCTGAAAACCTCGATCTGGTGACAAAGGACGAGGTCCTGAAGGGATTCCGGGCAGTAATCGACGACCTTTCACAAGAGCTTTCGGACAATAACACTAAATTCGCGGAAAATAAGGTCAGGGTGGAAAACATCGAGACCTCAATAACGCAGAAGTATAATGTTGACGTTCGTTCGGAAGAGATCCTGGTCGCGGATTTCGATCCGGAGGCTGATGAGAAGAAAATGGCGGAACTGAACGAAACCATACAGGCGATGGGACCGGTAAATGTAGGTGCAATCGAAGAATATGAAGAACTCAAAACGCGTTACGATTTTCTTTCCAAGCAGCAGCAGGACCTGACCCTCTCCATAGCTGAACTGGAAGAAGCGATTACCCGCATCAATGCTACCACAAGGAGAAAGCTCCGCGAGGCTTATGACATGCTGCGCGAAAAATTCCAGGAAGTCTTCACCGGCCTGTTCGGCGGAGGCAGGGCCGACATCATCCTGACCGACGAGGGGAACATCCTTGAGTCGGGCATCGATATTATCGCGCAACCGCCCGGTAAAAAGCTCCAGAACATAAACCTTCTGTCAGGCGGCGAAAAGGCCCTGACATCGCTCTCGCTTCTGTTTGCAGGGTTCCTCATAAAGCCTTCTCCTCTTTGCATCCTTGACGAAGCTGACGCCCCGCTCGACGAATCCAATACGGTCCGCTTCGCCCAGCTGATCAAAAGTCTCGCAGGCGATACACAATTCCTGATCATTACCCATAACCGCGCCACTATGGAGGCAGCCGATTATTTGTACGGCATCACTATGGAGGACCCGGGCAATTCAAAAGCTATTTCCCTGAGATTTAGTGAAGCCGAAAATATTCCGGCAGTATAGCCCTTTTCTCAACCTCGGTTCAGACTCAAATCAATAAAAAACGAGATGTGCTGATTCGCCGCTCCTACTGTCTGCCGCCGATTCAAGAATCCGGCCTGCAACGCGGGAGCAGTTTCGGCAGCAATGCAGTATAATTGAATTATGAGCTTCGACCCTTCGTATCGCGACATAAGAGAAGCAATCGCTCTCCTCGATTCGGCCATGAGGAAAATGAAGCTGCCTCCGGAAGAATTGAAGAGGGCAAAGAACAAGCTGGTCGATTATCTTAAGAAGAAGGGCGGATAATCCTTTCTGCGGGAAGCAGTCGCAAGAGTAAAGTCCCGCCTGACTTAATTAAGACCGGAACGATCCTAATCGACGGCGGCTTTTAAAGCCGGGCGCTTATCTGCAATCTGCGGTATAAATGCTACTTATGGTAGCTGCCTTGTCGTTGATGGAACAGCCCTGCTCGCTATGTCCGCTGCAGAATTAAAACGGTCACGTTGTCGGGAGCTCCTTTTTCGAGCACCAGCTTGATAAGCCGGCGTCCCGCCTCTTCAACAGGGCAGGACAACAGGATCGATGATATTTCATCATCCGATGCATAACCATGAAGTCCGTCGCTGCAAAGCAGCAGAATGTCTTCGATTTCAAGTTTGACACGGTGCGAGTCGGGCTCAACGTAGGGAGTCGAACCCAGGGACTTGAGGATTATGTTTCGCTGTGGATGAGTACGGGCTTCCCCGCGGGAAATAATGCCTTCATTTACAAGTTCATTGACAAGAGTATGATCTTCTGATATCTGATTGAATTCCCGCCCGTGAAGCACATAGATTCTGCTGTCGCCGACGTGGCAAATGATAGCCTCTCCATTCACAAGTGCAGCTGCCGTGCAGGTGGTTGCCATTCCTCGCAGTATTGGCTCCAGGCGCGACGCATTGTATATCCCCAAGTTTGCCGCTTGCACCGATTCGCTGAGTGCCCTCAAATTATTATCATTACCGGAGTTGAAATAAATATTATCTATTATTTCGACCGCCATGGAACTCGCCTTCTTGCCGGCAGGACCGCCCCCCACTCCATCTGCAACAACAGCCAGTATGCCTTTGCGCAAAAGAGTATCTTCATCTTCGGGTATGTGCAGCAGGAATGAATCCTCGTTCTCTCTTCGAACCAGCCCTATGTTGCTTTCCGCAAACGTCCGGACCGCTGTCATTTGTCCTCCTGCACGGCCCTCACCTCAAAAGAGTTTTTCTTTTTCAGTGAACTGTCCCTGTAAATAATAACGGATTCGACCACATAGCCGCCGGGTACGGCATTGTCCGGCACTTTGATAAATGCATCAACGGTCCAGGTGCCCGGCTTGAATTCATATTCGGTCCTGTCGCGAAAAATTGCATTGTTTTTATAAAACACAGTACGAAGTATCTTGCCTTTCTGCGAAGCAGATGCTGCTGAAAGACATGTTGAGTAACGCAGCCGGAGATTGATCTCTTTGCCGGGGAGTATGTGCTCGGGGACAACTTCTGTTTCAAATAAAGGCGGCATGCTCTGCTCTGTGCAGGACGGATAATATTGCAATGTTTCTTCGGGTCCTCTTTCCATGTTCTCTCCGGGCTGGCGCAGGGACTCAATAAACTTCTGATGCATATCCCTGACCGCAGCACATCCGGTAATGACCGAAGATGCAATCAGGGCAGATAAAACAGCAAAGAGCAGCCCTCTCATCATTTCCTGATACTCCATCCGGTTGTATCCTCCGGCTTCGAAGTCCGTTCATTTGACGTCCCATATAATTTCTCGCGTTCCGGAGATAATTTGCCGCTGTCAGGAATTTTTGCAGTGCTTTGTTTTGCGGCCGCAATCTCCGGGGACGACCCCTTTCTCACGGTTGACGTTTTCTCACGACGGACTACTTTCCTATCACCATGCAAAAGCTGTGACTTAACAGCCATAACAGTTTCCGAGGGCAGTTCGGAATTCCTTTCTGTCTTTATCACTTCCCGGGGGCTATCGCTTACAACCTTGACCGCCATCGACGGAGCAACAGCAACGGGTTCTTTGCCCTTGAACTGAATCATTAAGAGTGCCGATGCAATAAGGACAACAGCGCTTAAAACCAATGCCGTAAAAACAACTCGCCTTCCTGATGAGAAAAAGCGCACACGCAGCGCGTGTGAATCAGGCCCCTCCTGTATTTGAAAAACCCGGGTCTCATCAGGCCCGGGAGACTTCACAGCAGCCTTTATGGCCTCAGAGAATTCCCTGATGCTTTGATACCGGTCCTTCGGCTTTTTCGCAATGGCCCTGAGAATTACCTCGCCCAACTCTTTTCTGATTTCCTTGTTGATTTTCCATGGCAGTTCCGGAGCCCCCTCAAGATGTCCTTTCATCACGTCGAATTCAAGTTCACCGGTGAAGGGTACTCGTCCGGTCAGCATTTGATACAGGGTGATGCCGAGGGAATAAATGTCGGTCAATGCAGATGCTTCTTCCCCGCGTATCTGCTCCGGCGACATGTACCATAATGTCCCAATCCTGATGCCGGGCTGTGTCTTTCCTTCTTCCCCCATGACTTTGGCAATACCAAAATCCATCACTTTTACATACCGGTCATATGCAAGCATTATATTGGCCGGCTTGATGTCCCTGTGAATGATGCCTTTGGAATGCATAAACTCGACAGCGTCCAGGATGTTCAAGAAAATTACAACAGCCCGTTCAACGGGAAGCGAACCTATTTTTTTCAGCAGGACATCCAGGGACTCTCCATTTATGTATTCCATCACCATAAAGATGGTGCCGTCCTGCTCTATATAATTGAGGGTTTTGATAACATTCGGATGGGAAAGCCTTGCCTGTATTTTCGCTTCCGTTATAAACCTGTCCCGCAAACAGGGGTCCCCGAATGATTCGGGCGAGAGCACTTTTATTGCGACATCCTGTTCGAGCCCTGAATGCAGGCCCTTGTAAACGGAACTCATGCCTCCCCGGGCTATCTTTTGCAATATCCTGTAAGGTCCTACTTCCCTGCCTATCATATCTTGGTTTCAGGACAGACCATACTAACCAGCCTTGTATTTGAAAGATTCAGCCCCGTCCTTCCCGATGAAAATCACATCTCCGTCTTTCAGTACCGTACTCTGGATGCGGGGTTCTTCAAGCGAGTTGACATAGGTACCGTTGCGTGAGCCGAGGTCCCTGACAACGACCTTGCCGTCCTCAAGACCTATCCACGCATGTTCGCGCGACACGATCTCGCTGTCGATGATGATCTTGTTCTTGGATTTGTCTCTGCCGATCCTGACCCCGGCCGGTTCCACAGCAAATACAACTCCCCGATGCATTCCGGTTTTCGCTATCAGCATTCCCACAGGCAGCACCCTTGTCAGGCTTTCCCTCGGCATGTTTTCAGAGGACAGGGGAACATATTCCTGGCCGGTCTTTTTATGGCGGTTGAAGATATAAGCACATAAAACTCCTGCGGCAACAACTCCGAAAGAGATGATGACAAATTCGTCCATTTGGTCCGCTCCTGAATGATAATTGGCCGGGGAAAGCCGCACCTGACTATATTAGATTATCGGATGAAGAGAGCGAAACTTTAAAACCTGCAACCGAGATTGATTCATTACTTTCCGATGCAGAATTCAGAAAATATCCTGTCGAGGATGTCGTCCGTTGTCACAACGCCGATAATCTCACCGAGGCTGTTAAGGGCTTCCCTCAAAAAGAGCGCCGTCACTTCAAGCGGCTCTCCTTTTTCAAATGTTGCCCTTGCCTTATTTGCGGATGCAAGCGCTCCGTCCACAAGCTGCTTGTGGCGTGCATTGGTAATAAGCAGGACAGCGGTGCCATCCACAATGGATTGCCCCGAGATCAATGCATTTACCACCAATTTTTTCAGGTCGTCTATGCCTTCACCCCTGAGGGCCGAAATCCTGACTGTCGGATATTCGTTCAAATCTTCCTTCCCTTCATCAAACTCAGCATTTCGAATGTCCCATTTATTGAAGACAGAAATAGCCCTTTTGCCTTTCACCTTCCGGATGATCTGCCAATCTGCTGCATCGAGGACCCGAGAGGCATCATAGACGGCCAGGACTATGTCCGCGCCCTCAATAGCCGCAAGACTCCTTTTTACGCCTTCTGCTTCGGCCAGATCATGGGCCTCTCTTATACCGGCAGTATCCATGATCCTTACCGGAATGCCCTCTATATTCAGCCCTTCCTCAATGACATCACGAGTAGTGCCGGGCAGATCGGTCACTATGGCGCGGTCCTTTTTAAGAAGCGTATTCAGGAGAGATGACTTGCCCACATTCGGCTTGCCGACTATCGCCATTGCAGCACCTTCTCGGAACAGGCGGCCCTCATCGAAACTGCTACTCATAGTTGAGAGACGGCCTTCGATATCTTTCATCGAAGTCATAAAACCGGCCTTATCCGGGGCCTGTACCTCCTCATCCGGAAAATCGATGTATGCCTCTACGAGCGCGCATGCATCCGCAACTGTGTCACGCAGAGACATAATCTCCTCCGAAAGCCTTCCCTCGAGCTGCAGCATGGCCATCCTTTCAGCCTGCTCGGTCGTCGCCCTGATGACATCTATTACAGCCTCTGCCTGCGAAAGGTCGATCCGGCCGTTGAGAAATGCCCGCCGAGTAAATTCTCCCGGTTCTGCCGGTCTCGCCCCCTGACTGATAAGTACGCCGAGGATTCGCCGGAGAGGCAGCAACCCTCCGTGGCAATTTATCTCCACAACATCCTCGCGCGTGTATGTTTTGGGCGCTTTCATTACCGTCAACAGCACTTCGTCGATCTTTTCGGAGGTGGAAGGATCTTTGATAAAACCGTAAGCGATGTAATGCGAGTCTTTGACTGAAAGAGGTCTTTGTTTTTGAGAGATGAAGATTCGGTCGGCTATCGGAACGGCCTCTTTGCCGCTAACCCGGATGATGCCGATACCGCCTTCGCCGCGCGGCGTCGATATTGCTGCTATAGTGTCATCCGGAAAGTTCATGGGATGTTCCCCGATGGACTGCTGTCCTCCCTTTTATATCAGGAGAGGACAGACCTTATTTGGACTTGTCCGCCTTTTTATTGATGTAGAACTGCTGGGCGATGCTCAGTATGTTGTTGATCAGCCAGTACAGGACAAGGCCCGACGAGAAATTGAGGAATATGAAGGTGAACATTATCGGCATAATCATCATGATCTTCTGTTGCCTGGGATCGGCCGTCGATGGCGTCATTTTCTGCTGTATAAACGTCGTTGCACCCATGAGCAGCGGCAGTGGTCCAAGCGCAAAGCCTCCCAGAAACGGTATAGCACTTGGGATATGCCCAAATAGTGTATCCGGGGCGGCCAGGTCCGTGATCCAGAGAGCGAAAGGAGCCTGCCTCAACTCGATTGCCGTTGATAGTATTGAATAGAGCGCGAAAAATACAGGCATTTGCAGCAGCATGGGAAGACATCCGCCCATCGGGCTCACCTTGTTGGTCTTGTAGAGGTCCATCATCTCTTTTTGCATCCTCTGAGGATCGTTCTTGAACTTTTCCTTTATTTCCGCCATCTTAGGCTGAAGATCAGCCAATTTTTTCATCGACCTCTGACCTTTGCTGATAAGCGGGAAAAACGGAATTCTCGTGACGATAGTCAGAATGATTATTGCGATGCCGTAATTATGCAGCAGACCGTAAAAGAACTTGAGGACCCAGAACAGCGGTCTGGCGATAATAGAGAAAAAACCGAAGTCGATAACATGCTCCATGCCGGAGTGGTATTTCTCAAGTATATCGTATTCCTTCGGACCGGCATAAATCACATAAGAGTTTTCCCCGCCTTTCATGCGCAAATCGACCATTGCGTCATTGTCTTTGGCCCAGGCGCGCGTCTCCTCAAATGTCGTTTTGGGGACAATAAAAGCGGTGAAATACTTATCTTCCTGGGCTATCCACTTGACGCCGTCCTTGTAAACTCGAATCTCTTTAAGATCTCCGGGCTTAACAGCTATCCTGTCCGCTTCTTTAAGGATTACCGGACCATGATGGTCTGCGCCGGTCTTGCTGAATATTCCGAAGTCTTTTCCTAGTGTAATTGAATAGGAGTCGATCCCCCTCACTTCATCCTTAAGCCCGACGGCGTAATCACCCTGGTTGAAGCGGTATGTTCTTGTGATATTTATGCCTCCGCCTGAATATTCGAAGACCAGATTAGCGGTTTTGTTACCCGAGTCAAGTTTCGCATTGGAACCTATGACCGAAAAATCAGCCCCTGCAAACTGAAAACCCTCGTCTAACCCCAGTGACAGTGGTGGAAGGACTTCACTGCCTTTCAGGACTATGGGGGCCCCTTTATCATCTTTGTAGTGCTTCAGTTCTACCTGCTGGATAGATGCCCCCCGCGAACTAAGAGATATTTTATAGAGATCGTTTTCGACAGTGACCACTTTCTCAGGCGCTTTAGTTTCGGGCTTGGTTGTCTGTGCCACTGAAGGCGCGGCTTTGAGTGTCTCAGCCGGTGCCGCCTTTTCCTCTGTTTTTGGTGTTTGCTGCTGAGGCGGGGGAGGCGTAGTTTCTTTAATCAGAAACTGAAATCCGATGAGAACGAAAAGTGAAAGAACTATGGCAATGATTGTATTTTTTTCCATGACAGGTCCTCTATCTGTTTCTTATCTCACCGGGTCGAACCCGCCCGGGTGAAGGGGATGACACCTAAGAATTCTTTTTACTGTGAGAAGGCCGCCCTTAAATGCGCCGTATTTCCCGACCGCCTCAAGGGCATATTCGGAACACGACGGTACAAACCTGCAGCTCGAAGGCATAAATGGCGAGATCAGATGTATGTAAAACCTGATAAAACCTATCAGAAACGTCTTCACTTCGATCCCGAATCTTAACCTGCCAAACGGGTCCTTTTCTTGTTTCTTCTGTTTTTAAGGACCCTTCTTCCGGCCTTGGTGCTCATGCGGGTCAGAAAACCGTGGGTCCGTTTCC
The DNA here is from genome assembly GCA_035506695.1 of Dissulfurispiraceae bacterium. GTDB lineage: Bacteria > Nitrospirota > Thermodesulfovibrionia > Thermodesulfovibrionales > Dissulfurispiraceae > Fen-1308. Next base: position 1,229 of record DATJOY010000029.1, on the reverse strand, counting down.
GCCTCAGACGATGCGGATTATATGTGGTATATGTTCCCATTTAATTCCTCCGAATCAATAATTTCCAGAAACGAAATTATACTCGTTCCCGAAACGCAAAGTCAAATTTAAAGGGGGGGGGCGAATAATGACAAGCTACGGCTTCCAGAATTCTTCGAATTTGCCGTTTCTGGTTATCCAAACGATATAAGGAACTTCTGAAACGTCTCCCTTATCATTGAATTTTATCTTCCCTAATGCGGTGGAAAAATCCTTCGCGCTCATTTTTTCTATCAGCGCCCTGCCGTCACTTGTGCCGGCTTCCCTGGCCGCGTCAAGCAGAATATTCACGGCAACATACGAATAAATGGAATACGGTCCGAGTTCGCCATATTTGGCCCTGTATTTTTTAATAAATTCCGCTGCAGCCGGAATATGGGCCGGGTCCGGACTGAATGTCAGATAAGTGCCCTCCGCGGCCTTGTCGCCGGCGATCTCGATAAATTTTTGATCTATCGTCCCGTCGCCACTCATAAACGGAACCTTGATGCCTATCTCTCTGGCTTCCTTGACAAGCAGTCCGGAATCGGCATAGATGCCGCCGAAATAAATGAGTTCCGGTTCCTTCTGCTTGATTGAAGTCAGGACCGTTTTGAAGTCCTTGTCCCCTCTTGTAATTCCGCCGTAATACACAACTTCAATGCCGCTACCGAGATTGTCCTTAAAAATATCGGCGAGTCCCTGGCCGTATGTCGTTTTATCATGAATGACTGCCACCTTTTTAAGCTTGAGCTTTTCCCTGACAAACCGGGCGCCCACTTTGCCCTGTTGATCGTCCGTTCCGCAGACCCTGAAAATACCCTTGTAGCCACGTCCTGTTAAAAGAGGATTAGTAGAGCCCGGCGTTATCATAGGTTTGCCCGCACGTTCATAGACATCAGAAGCCGGAATCGAGCAACTCGAATTGAAATGACCGACAATGCCTATCACCCCATCATTAACGAGCTTGTTTGCAATTGCAACTGCCTGCTTCGGATCGGACTGATCATCCTGTATCACGGCTTCAACCTTGCGCCCAAGCACACCGCCGGTCGCATTCCATTCCTCAAGCGCTATGGCAGCCCCGTTCCTGAAATCGGTCCCCATCTTTGCATCCGGACCGGTCATCGGACCGGCGATTCCGATCTTGACAACCTTGTCTTTTTTTTCGCATCCCGCGACCAAAACAACTGTGATGAGTGCCATCGCAA
>DATJOY010000028.1:0-4711 GCA_035506695.1 Dissulfurispiraceae bacterium | reverse complement strand
CATGCAGGTCATATAATTGCAGAAGAGGTAATCGTGGGAGGCCTTGATTCAATTGGCAAAGACTTCGACATCCTGATATCTAATTCTCATGCTGAAGAGGCTGCCGGGCAATTGGATGTCCCTCTTTATCAGGCGGGCTTTCCGGTGTATAGGCTCCTGGGGATTACGGCCAAGGTCACCATTGGATACAGGGGAACGCTCAACATGGTTAATGAGATAGGAAACTTGTTCATTACAAACCACTGAACTGTATTGAAGGAGGTGCATATGAAGATAGCTTTTGCAACAACTGACGGTATCAACGTCGATGAACATTTCGGAAGGGCCGGGACTTTCGCCGTATATGACCTTACAACTGAAAATTACCATTTCCTCGAATTGAGGAAATTCGCAGACGGCATCGACGGGCCGATTGTGGAATCGAAGGGACAGGGGCAGATACATGAAGACCTTGTGCGCGCCAAGGTGGATAAGCTTACAGACTGCAAGATAATTTATATCACTGAAATCGGAGGTCCGTCTGCAGCCCGACTGGTCGCCAAAGGCGTTATGCCTGTCAAGGTGAAAGAGGCGGTCAGCATCGAGGAGTCCATTAAAAGGCTGCTGGAAACAGCAAAGGGCTCTCCGCCACCGTGGCTCAGGAAGGCCTTGCTGAATTCGCATTAAGGTCCGCATTATGGCGCACCTGATATAAAAATGTTCTGACATTTCAGCTGCAGAATGTTTATTAAAACGACTGAGGAGGAAAGACAAAATGAAAATGATACGGGCTTTTATCAGACCCGAAAAAGAGCAGGAAGTGGTACTGGCACTCGAAGGCGCGGGATTCCCATCCCTGACCAAGATGCCGGTTTTTGGCAGGGGCAAGCAGAAAGGTCTGCAGGTCGGACCTATTCATTACGATGAGCTTCCGAAGACACTTATTATGACCGTCATCGACGATGAGGACGCAGATAAGGTGATCGGTATCATTCAGGACAAGGCGAGATCGGGCTTTATCGGCGATGGCAAGATATTTGTCAGTCCTGTCGATAATGCATATACCATAAGAACCGGGGAGGCCGGACTATGAAGGAGATAACCGCAGTCATCAGAAGAGACAAACTGCCCGACACCAAAAGGGTCCTTGAGGAGATCGGATATCCGTCGCTTACGATCCAGAGCGTCGAGGGAAGGGGAAAACAGAAAGGGGCCATGTGCGCCGAAATGGATTCCGAAATGCCGGACAGTTACTGCACCACAGTGAAATTGAAACCGACACCGTCGACATACGCCCTGGAGCATACACTCCCCAAGGTTGCGCTCTATGTGCCGAAGCGCCTGCTCACAATTGTAGTGCCCGATGACGCGGTGGGCAAGGTCGTAACCGGAATAATAAATGTCAACCAGACGGGTAAACGGGGAGACGGAAAAATATTCGTAAGCCCCATCGATGGCGCCATCCGTGTTCGGACCGGCGAAGCCGGCGGTAAGGCAATAGCATGATCCGGGCAAGAAATGACTCCGGATTATTCATGAGAGAATGCGCGCAGCCTGAAGTATTTGCCTCTCGCGCACTGAATTAGCCCTTTGACTGGAGAAAAAAGGCCGGATATAAAACAAACATTCTGTTTATTGTGAAATTTGCATTTTCTTAGAGGTGGCCCTGAAAACCCAGACAGTGCGTTTCAATTCAAACACTTCAGGCTACGCCGTGCAAAGATTTGTGTTGAAGTTGAAAAAAAGGAGGAAATATGGCTACGGTTGTGGGATATACGAGGGGCGGCGAAGTGTGGGTCCCGAAATTTATAGAATCTATCGATGTAAATAAATGCATCGGCTGTGGCCGCTGCTATAAGGTTTGTAGCAGGGAGGTGCTGGAGCTTATCGAAAAACCTTTTGAAGGCGATGACGAATATGGTGATGACATGGGCAACAAAGTCATGTCGGTCGCCAATGCTGAAAATTGCATAGGCTGTGAAGCGTGTTCGCGCGCATGCACGAAGAAATGCCACGTCCATGCCGAGGTTTGACGTAATACTTATCACGAATTTGCAATGAATAACCGGGTCTACATAATTGATGTAACGAACAGGGACGGCGTTCAGGCGTCGCGGATGTCCGTGTCAAAACTGTCGAAGACCATGATCAACATATATCTCGATGATATGGGCATATATCAGAGCGAGATAGGGTTCCCGACATTGGGTCATGAGGTCAATTACATCAATGCAAACCTTGAACTTGCGCGAATCGGGGTCATCAGCAGGATGCATCTTGAGGGCTGGTGCCGTGCTATGCCGGAAGACATCGAGTTGACTTTCAGGAATTGTCCGGCACTCAGGCACCTCAATATTTCAGTCCCGACATCGGAAACCATGATCAGCGCGAAGTTCCATGGCAGAAAGACATGGAAGGATATTATGACCTCACTCGCAGCAGCGGTGAAACTGGCAAGAGCTGCCGGGGTGGAAACGCTCTGCATAGGCGCCGAAGATGCTTCTCGAACGAAGGTTGAAAGACTCATCGAATTCGTACTGGCAGGAAAGGAAGCCGGAGCAGACCGGTTCAGGTACAGCGATACCGTCGGCTCCGACGAACCTATGACACTGCATGAAAAGATCGGGACCATCACCGCTGGGACCGGACTACCCGTTGAGCTTCACTGCCACAACGATCTCGGGATGGCGGTTGCGGCCTCTCTTGCTGGCGCTCAGGGCGCGGTAGAAAGCGGGTATGACGCCTTTATCAATACGACGATAAATGGAGTTGGCGAGCGCGCGGGCAATTGTGATCTCGTATCCGTGCTGCTGGCTTTGAAGTTCTCTACTGCCTTAAAGAACAGACTATCGTGCGATGAACATCTTGACCTGCAGAAGTCGTGGAATGTAGCGAGATACACAGCTCGCGCCTTTAATATGCCCATTCCCGCAAATCAGCCCGGCGTTGGAGAAAACGCATTTGCCCATGAATCCGGCATACACGCTGACGGTGCGCTTAAAGACCGAAGAAACTACGAGCTGTATGAACCCGGCGACGTCGGCAGAGGAGAATCAGAGTTGCTCGAAACCGGAAGAATCATTACAACCGGTGAGTATGGCGGAATTAAAGGGTTCCGGCATGTTTATGACAGGCTCGGTATCAGCTTCCAGAACGACGATGAAGCGAGGCGCATTCTGAATCTTGTCCAGTACGCAAATCTTCATACGCAAAAACCATTAGTGTCCGACGAACTGAAATTGATTGCAAACTATCCGGACATCATTGCAAGCATACTGACAGTGGATCCCTAATCAGCAATCGCATCTTGCGCTTTATCCGGCTTTTGGGAGATGACGATCAATAGAGCGAGTAGGGTGCCACTTTAAGGCGGAAGAGAATAGTCCCTGAGAGATTGCCCGAACCCTTTTTCACGACAAGATTATTGTATTTTCCATAAACATACTGCGAACCGGCTCACCCGGACTCTTCCGTCTTAAATAGGCACTCCACTCTTTTTTTCAGCAATTACGAATATTCGTGTCTTTGGCAATGCACTTTTCAGCGAAAGAGAATAGTGCTTTGGTTGAATTAGGATGCCTTATTCGGCACACACATTTCATCCGTACGAGATTGCTGCGAACCTGCTAACCCCGGCTCTTTCACTTCAAAGTGCATTGCCAGAGACTTTCATGCGCAGGGTGCACGATGATTCTGACAGTGCGCATAAGGCGTGTGCCCCAACGCAATAACGTCAAAATTACAATATTGTAAATAAATTAACATAATAGTATTAATAGCCCAACATAACTTTACCTAAATATCAGCCACTTGCCTCTGGCATCTGCTTTGCAATTAATAGCAATAATACTGTTTCAGAACGAGAGGACACCATGAAAGCAATTCCGGTATCTCATAGAGGGAAAGATATTATGATGAAGCATCCCTGCTTCTCGAAGGACGCTCATCGCAGCTTCGGCAGGATACACCTTCCTGTTGCGCCCGGCTGCAATATTCAGTGCAACTACTGTATAAGAAAATATGACTGCGCCAATGAATCGAGGCCGGGCGTCACCAGCATGGTATTAAGCCCGCATGAGGCTGTTGGACGGGTCAGATATCTTGTGGACAGGAACGAGCGTCTGAGTGTTGTTGGTATTGCAGGTCCCGGCGATCCCCTGGCCAATGAAGCTACTTTTGAGACATTCAGGCTGATCAACAGGGAATTCCCTGACCTGATACTTTGCGCGTCAACAAACGGGCTCTGCCTTCCTGAGAGGCTCGAAGACCTTGTGAAATCCGGCGTCAGGAGTATTACAGTCACCATCAGTGCTGCGCTCCCGGAAACTGCCGAAAAAATCTATTCATGGGTTTTCTACAGGGGCAGAAAATATACGGGAAGGGAAGCTGCCGGGCTTATCTGCGCCAACCAGTGGAGAGGCCTTCGCAATGCAATAGATGCCGGACTGGCAGTGAAGGTCAACAGTGTATTGATCCCCGGCATCAACGAAACTGAAATCCCATTGATCGCGCGGCTTGCTGGCGAGAGAGGTGCGGATTTGCATAATGTATTACCCCTGATCCCTCAGGCTGAATTCAGTCATATTGAACGACCGTCGCGCGAAATGATTCATTCTCTGCGCTTGGAATGCGGCAAATATGTTGAACAGATGACTCACTGCCGCCAATGCCGGGCTGATGCATGCGGAATACTTGGAGAGGACAGGGACATGGAGCTCGAAGTTCTCTCGGC
>DATJOY010000027.1:0-9881 GCA_035506695.1 Dissulfurispiraceae bacterium | reverse complement strand
TGGGAATCATAGTTGCCGGTTGGAAAAGCCGATCAGGCAGTAATATCCCCTTGGACCTTAAGAAGTCCTGTCTTATCGGGATCACGCAAGGTTTATGCCTGCCTTTTCGTGGATTTTCCCGTTCCGGAGTAACAATATCTGCAGGTCTTCTTTTGGGGATTGATAAGATAAAGGCTGAAGAATTCAGCTTCGCCCTTGCGGTTGTGCTGACTCCTCCGGTCATAGTCCGTGAAGTCCTTAGATTGCTGACGACTGAGCATGCGACGATATTTAGCATGGCGGATATGTCTGTTCTATTCTATCTGAGCTTGATCGGCATGGTACTAAGTTTCATCTCAGGCATGCTTGCCCTAAAGTGGCTTTCAGCCTGGCTGGAAAGGGGTCGTTGGCATCTGTTCGGGATTTATTGTCTGTGTGCAGCAATTGTTGATTTTCTGCTACATACAGCCGGATTAGTATAAGCGTCAATCCGCTGTGAAATTGCTGATTGACGCTTATGCTAATCTGACACAGCAGTCAATAAATTTGCAGCCGCGGATAGCATATCGAAATCATTGAAGCAGCTCTATTGAGCGTGCTGAATTGGTGCTACTGAGACTTCGCAGGTTTAGACCGCAAAAGCATGTGCGAATTTCCGACAATAGAACATCAGCGCGGGTATGTATGCTATATGCATGTTTGCAAGCCAAGCCGCAAAATTGCCCCATTTTCAAGGTGACCCCAAGATTTGTCCCCGATCTTATAACTCATAGCAATACTGTGATCTAAGTTTTCTCTTCATGTCTCACTGCTCGCTGAGATGGTGCCCTAACTCCCTTTGTGAAGACGGGGTTACTGGTGACGGTTTCACCTGCGGTAGGGTGAAGAAATCAATGATAAACATTAGGACTCCCACCGCAAAACCCCAGCCCGAAATCCAAAGCAGAATGAACCATGGCCTCATGAATTTCTGCGTTGTGAGATAGTCCATACCCAGAACCCGCTGTAAATATATCTGTACGATCCCGGCGACAGCAAACGCCAGAACCATCATGATCATAGAAAAGGTCATTGTCCTCAAGGCCATAAGACTGAGCCCGCGCTCGAAGATTCTTGTTCCTTTTAACTTTGGGATTGCAAAATATATCATAGTTACATTGAGCATTACATAAGCACCGAAAAAAGCAAAATGTCCATGCGAAGCTGTAACCTGCGTTCCATGAGTCCATTGGTTGACCTGCGGAAAATTATGGGCAAGACCCCACACCCCTGCGCCAAAGAAGTGTAATACTGCGGAGCCTACGGCCCAGTAAAGCACGATTTTATTTTCTATCTCTATCTTTTTTTCTCTCACATGGCGGAGCGTATCCATTACCATAAGGAGTATCGGGACCGGCTCAAGGGCGCCGAAGACAGCTCCAACCCAGAGCCAGTATTTCGGGGTCCCGATCCAGTAGTAGTGATGTCCAGTGCCGGCCACTCCTGTAAAAAGAACGAGGCCGACCTCTACATAGAGCCATTTTTCAACCAATTCCCTGTCAACTCCGGTAAGCTTCAGAAGGACAAATGCCATCATGGCACTTGCAATAAGTTCCCACGCGCCCTCCGTCCACAGATGTATGACCCAGAACCAGTAATAGTATTGTGCTGTAAGGTTCTTCATGAAAAATATACCGCAGAGAAAAAGCAGCGCGAGCAGAATAAGGCCAGTCAGAAGCACCGTCTGTATGGCCGTCCATTTTCTGGTCTTCATCATGGTCATGAAGATATTGAAGAGGAATATAAGGGCCACAATGACGATACCTATTTTTAGAACCGTAGGCTGTTCGAGAAACGGCATGCCCCATGACCAGCCGAGAACATATCCCGCAATTGCGGTGATACCAATTACTGCAAGAAGATAGAGCTGAATATTAGCGAGCTTTCCACTATATATGTCCGTCTCGGCTTCTTCCGGAACGAGGTAGTAGGTTCCTCCCATAAAGCCGAAGAGCAGCCAGACAATAAGGAGGTTTAAGTGTATTGCTCTTGAGGTATTGAAGGGGAGTATATTTATTAAGGGATCGAAATCCCAAACATACTTCGCCCCGGTGATGAGTCCGAATATTACCTGAAGTCCGAACAACAGCGTTGCAATAACAAAATAGTTGTACACGATCTTCTGAGATTCGTATTTCATTTCCGCACCTTCCTACTTGAGTTCCCAGAGATATTCAGCAAGGTCCTTCCTGTCCTGTTCCGGCAGTTTAGCGTAACTCGGCATGATGGAATTCGGATTATGAGACTTGGGGTTCTTCAGCTGTTCCTCGATCCATTCCTTGTCTCTCCTGCTTCCGACCTTTGTGAGGTCCGGCCCCACGGCCCCTCCGACGCCTCCTATCATATGGCAGGCAGAGCAACCCTGGCTTTTGAAAATATCAGCGCCGGGCTTGGCCGAAACAGAAGCAGCAACGACCAACGGTTTCGGGGGCCAGTTGTTCGTGTCTATTCCATTGACCCAGGTTAAGAAAGAAATAACGTCGAGTATCTCCTGATCTTTGAGGTGGAGGTTAGGCATCTTCCTATCAGCCGGCCATACTGCCCCCGGGTCCTTGAGAAATCTCTTCATCCAATCAGCATCCTTGGAGAGCATAACCCTGGTCACGTCAGGCGCATAATAGCCGCCTATGCCCAGAATGGTGTGACAGTCGTTACAATTATATTTTTGCCATACCCATTTGCCTGCAGCAACCTGGGCATCAAGGTTTTCTTCGTGCGTTCTGTGCGGCAACTGTGATAAGGAATCATAGGTCAGCATAAGAAATAAAATGGAAGAAAGAACTGAGCCCCAGATGAAAATGGCTTTTGCATGAGATACCTTCATGTGCAGCTCCTTTCCTGCTTCCCGAGTTTTAGTTTCAGATAACCGCCGATTACTATTGCAGAGGGGGCACACAACTTTCTCTTTGGCGTAAAGTCCGTTATTTTAAAGTTTATCAGACTTTTACCGGTGCAGCAACTTTGTAAACTACCGTGGACTGTGGGGAACAATTATGAGCGGTGATAAACAGCCCGATGGAGTCGCCCACCTCATCTATTCCATGGTGGTTTCGACAATTGACCACTGATAATTATTACCCATCGGTATATTCGGGATGCCCTCCTTCGATGCTTGACGTGAGAACATGCTCGCCGTATATAGTGAACATTAGACTAAGTAAACTGCCTATTCCTTCACGCAACCTCTGAATGCTTTGAGCATAGTTATTCAATGAAAAAAATAGTCTTTCTGTTGAGAAGATTCCATTTGAAAGAGGCCGGCAGGCAGAGGGACTTGCTTATTTCAATTGGTGCATAAAGGTATTTGCTGAAGGATCCGCCGTCAGCCCGGCGGCCGGGGTATGCGTTGCATGGACAGGTGACCCCGCTGTCGGGTCACCTGTCGGAACTTTTTAATACGGCTCGGAGAAGAGTTCGAAGAATGCCTGCGGGTGGTCGCACGCCGGGCACTTGTCCGGTGCAACCTTTCCCTCATGCACGTAACCGCAGTTGCTGCATTTCCAGGTTGTGCATGAATCGCGTGTGAATACCTGGTTGGCTTCAATGTTCGCCGCCAGTTTGCGGTAACGCGTCTCGTGGCGCACTTCGACATCGGCTATCCTGCGAAATATTACCGCCACTTCCGGAAAGCCTTCCTTTTCCGCCACATCGGCAAATGCGGGATACAGATCATGCCATTCCTCATACTCGCCGCCAGCCGCCGCTTTCAGGTTATCCAGCGTGTTGGCCTGGGCGACCGGATAGGCTGCATTGATCTCGACCATTGCAGGCAGCTCATTGGCCAGTCCGGCAATCAGAAATTTATAAAATCTCTTTGCGTGCTCTTTTTCATTGTCGGCTGTCTCGAGAAAAATGTTTTTGATTTGCTTGTAGCCCTGCTTGTCTGCCACTGAAGCATAAAAAGTGTAGCGGTTACGGGCCTGAGATTCACCTGCAAAGGCCTTGAGCAGATTTTCAGCAGTCTTGGTTCCTTTTAGAGAATTCATGTTTCACCTCGTATGTGCCCACCGGGCGATTTGTTCTATTTTAAAAAAATTATGGAAAACAAGCAACAGTCACCATCAGCGAGGGCTACGCTCAGTACGAGAGAGGCAAATACTTCCGGCTGCACTGCACACTCATTTATGAATAAAGCTGGTTGGGGACGTGTCCGATCAGGTCGCCGACTATAAAATCACTTATCGAAACCCGCATATGATGGCCCTGATGGCCTTCTCCTGAGATTCAATGCTTTCGGCAAGTTTGAACTGCACCAGTGCCCTCAGCAGATTCTGTTTTTCATATCCCGATTTGAAATAAACGTCCCCCTCAAGATAGTCGGTGAAAAAACGAAGGCCGAGTTCGAACGCGATCAGGCGGACCGCTTCAAAGAGGTAATCATAATCTTTTTCCGTCAGAAAGCTCACTGCTTGCGGAATATATCCGCGCATGATGGCGCGGCAGAGGTCGGGCTCGAAACGGACCGTCTCCCAGTCCTGGGTCTCTTCGCCCAGCGGATTGCAGGCGGAGCGAAGACAGTCTCCTATGTCGTAATGCACGAGTCCCGGCTTGACCGTATCTAGGTCTACCATGCAGACCGCGTGCTGAGTAGAGACATCAATCATTATATTGTTGATCTTAGGGTCGCCGTGCATCGTTCGAATGGGAAGATCGCCGCGCGCCTTTGCCTCCTCGATCACATTAGCCTTTGACCGCATGCGTTCGATGAATTGAATACAATATTCAGTTTCAGGAGAACTCCTGTGCCGGTACCCGCTCAGGATGCTGTCATAGTGCGACAAATAAAGCGGCGTGATGTGAAACCCTTCAAGCGTATCTGAAAGAGCACCGTGCGGCATGTCACTGACGAGATTATGAAACATGCCGAGCGCAAACCCTGCTTCTTCGGCATGCGCGACGCTCCGGATTATGTCGAATGTCTCTGCCGCCTCGATGAAACTGATTGCTCGCCAGAATGAACCTTGAGTATCTGTCCGGCAGTCCTGCCCTTCGCGAGTCGGCAGCACCCGCGGGGTGGTCCAGCGCCGGTCATTTTCCAGCAAAACGCCCTGCAACCGTGAATACACATGATCAGTGACAATTCGCATGTTTTTCATAACAAGCTCAGGTTGTGTGAAAACGCGCGTATTAAGACGCTGAAGAATGAAGCGCGGTCCCTCTCCCGAATGCAATGTCACAAGGAAGGTGTCATTTATGTTCCCGTTCCCGAAGGGCCGGACGGACAATACCGAACCTGTTACTGCGAACTGTCGGGCAATTTTCAAAAGATCATCAGGGGCCTTATTGGTCATATTCTCCATGGAATCCTTATATCCCGGCAACTGCTTGTAAGGGAATTTTTATCATCTATTGCAGAGAGTCCAAGAATGCCCTGACAAAGGAGCAGAGGGTCCGTGATGCTATTTGTGAATTTGCGGCGAGCCTGAAAACAACCGGCAGCAGGCAGGGCTTCGTGACGAATATGATCAGCGCTCTCATAACGCTGTATTTGCCGGAACTGTCCGAGATTTCGCCGAGTTCCGCAGGAATATCTTCGTTTGCAAGGTCTGTTATCGAACGGACAGCAAAAAAGCGTAGTCCGTTGTCTTCGCAGAAATGCGCGAGTGCAAAGGTCTCCATATCGCAAACAGGGTTTTGAATCTCACCGGGGATCGCTTTCCTGATTTCGGATTTTTTCATAAGATAAGGGATGGTTACAACGCTTCCTTCGCGAATCTGCATCAAATCCTGGAGTATGCTCAAGGTATTTTCGTTGCCGGTGCTTGCGATATGCTTCCCCGCATCGGGCATGTTGGACTCATTTTCCACTGGTGCAGCCACTGATATAAATTTTGATCCCCAAATCAGGTCTCCTATTGATGCAGCTTCGTAAAGGGCACCACCGAAACCTACAGACAAAATAATCTCCGGGCGGAACACGGAGCTGATATACTTTGCAGCAGAAAGGGCATTGATTGTCCCCATCCCGGTTATTACGACGAGAATTTCGATGGAACGACAATTTGCGCGATAAATATCGAAGGTACGTTCTGCAGCGTCTTTTTTGGCTTTAAGATTAGTGACAATTTTTTTCGCTTCGTGCGGAAGGGCCGCAAATATTGCCAGTCTCATTAACTCACCGCTTCTGCCTGTCCGGGTCCCGGCATGCCTATATCACGGCTTCCGGGAAATCCCGGAGGTGATCGGCCATTTCATTTTGATTTTCGGGCCGCGATACCTTTTTCTTTGAGGCTATGAATAGAAGGGAGAGGGGAAGCGCTATGATGAATACCCCGGCCCAACCCATGGTATATTCGCCGATGTAAAATGTCACCGACAGATTGAAAATGAGTATCCCGACGTAGAGTGCCGGCCCGATAAGGTGGCGCCACTTATAGTGGTAACCGGCATGGTCCTTTATCTTACCGATGCTCATGTAATAATCTATCTTCTGGAGGACAAGGAGCAATATAAAACCGACCAGAAACCAGCCCGCAAAATTCGAGATCGGCACTCCGAAATAGGCGCCTTCAGCCGGATATCCATATATCTGGCCGAGGAACCACCTGTTGCCCTGAAGCGCCACAGGGTCGATGATGATGTCGAGATATACAAGAAAAATCGTGCCGAGTACACGCGTGAGGAGTGAATTGCGGATCGCCCTCGTTTCGAGCAGATAAACTATGCCGTTTGAAACCCTCAGCGGGGAGAGGGTGAGGAGCGCCATCGAATAGCTGGCATAGGCAAGAAAAACATAGCTCAGCGAATCCATGAACGGTACCCCAAACACCCACAGTTCAGACCCTTTTGTCTGTTCGATGTAATAGTATGTTCCGTACGGGAATCCGTTGTGGATGGATGAGTATTCAGAGAGCCATGTGACGAGGTATCCTGCAACCGCAAATAACAGCGTCCTTTTAACCCCCAGATGCAGCGAGCATCCGAGCAGGTATACGAACAGAAATATGAAGACATACGGCCTCAGGATAACCGTACTCAAAAGCAGGGTGAGGATGGATTCCATCGAACTCTACTTGAGGTTCCAGAGCAGGAGTCTTAAGATGTCGGAAGGGTTTGATGCGGCTTTCCTTGCGACGGTAGCTTCGTAACCGCTGTGGACCATGCAGTCCCTGCAACGCTCATCCTGATGCGCTTCGTACCTGTCCCAATCCGTCTGCTCCATCAGTTCGGAATAGCTGCCGTAATACTTGTCGGTGATCAGGTAACATGGCGATTTCCAACCGAGCGGATTGCGTGTCGGATTGCCCCACGGGGTACAGTTCATCTGCCGTTTGCCCATCAGGAAGTCAAGGTAGACCGGAGAATTCATAAGCGAAAACCGCTGGAACATATCAGCCATCCGCCCGAATCTTTCGATCACTTCATCCCGGCTCAGGAATATGTCGTCCTGCACGCGCTCATAACTGAATGCGGGTGAAATGAGTATCCCGTTTACCCCGATCTTCGTAAGCAGGGTAAAGAGCTTTTCCAGTTCCGCAGTGTCCGTATTCCTGAACACTGATGTGTTTGTGCTTACCCTGAAGCCTTTCTGTTTTGCCTTCGTTATCACTTCGATAACCTTCTTGAACATGCCCGGCCTGCAGGTTACACGATCATGTGTCTCCTCCATCCCGTCCACATGGAAATTCAGGGTAATGCCCGGCCTCGGTTCGAATTGCTCGATAAAGGATTCCGCGAGCAGTCCGTTTGAGCAGAGGTAAACATGCCTTTTTAAAGCGAGGATTTTTTCAATCAGGGGCTTAAGATCGGGATACAGCAGCGGTTCGCCGCCCGTGATCGTTACTACCGGGGCGTTGGATTCGATGACCGAAGCTATGCACTCATCAAGGGTGAGGTCTGCAGGCATCGTCTCGTTGTACAATCTTATCCTGTCACAACCCGCACATGCAAGATTGCACCTGTGGGTCGGTTCGAGCATCAGGACAAGGGGACTTCTTTTTACCCCTTTTATGGTGTTGCCGACGAAAGACCTGGCCATTGCGTAATGAAGGTTCAGCGGAAATCTCATGACAAAAAATATCCTCTCAATTTGGTTTGCCCGAATGGGTTGTAAGGCTCACTTCCCTGCGTCCCGTGCCGGCAGTTCCGACATGAAACGCCCCAGGGCCAATAGCGGAAAACAATCTTTATAGTTGTGATAGCGGATCATGAAATATTTAGGGAACCCGGTGCCGGTGAACTCATCCTCTTTCCAGGTGCCGTCCGGAAGCTGCCCGTTGAGCAGGTATCTGACGCCCCTATGCACTTCCGCAGATTTTCCTTCGCCGGCAGCTATTAATCCAAGTATCGCCCAGGCAGTCTGAGACGGCGTGCTCAACCCGCAACCCCTTTTCGCAGCAGTTTCATATGATTCACAGCACTCACCCCAACCCCCGTCAGGGTTCTGGCACTTCTTCAACCACTGGATGGCCCGCTGCGCATACGGCCTTGACATGTCCACTCCAACGGAAGCCAGTCCGCAAAGCACCGACCACGTCCCGTAGATGTGATTAACGCCCCATCTGCCCCACCACGAGCCGTCATCCTCCTGAGTTCGCTTCAGGAATTTTATTCCTCTCCGGACCGCCCTGTTCGACAAATCGTAACCATTCTGGCCGAGGACTTCGAGGACCCTGCCGGTGAGGTCTGGAGTGCTCGGATCTATGGTCGCTTCGAGGTCGCTGAAGGGGAGCTCATTCAGGATTCTCGTATCGTTATCGACATCGAATGCTCCCCATCCGCCGTCCTTACCCTGCATGCCGAGCATCCAGTTGATGCCTTTTTGCAGATTACCGGAATCGATAAAGTCTTTGTCGCGGTATCTCAACAGCAGCATCAGCACCACTGCCGTATCATCCACATCGGGATACCAGTTGTTGTCGAACTCGAAGGCCCATCCCCCCGGTTCGAGATTAGGCCTCTTTATGCTCCAGTCTCCTTTGCAGAATATCTGCTTGGAAAGCAGCCATGTGCACGCCTTGACAACGGAATGATGCTCTCTGCCTATCCCGGAGCAGTCAAGGGCAAGGGCCGTCAGGGCAGTGTCCCAAATGGGAGAAATGCATGACTGAAGACAGAGCTCCTCTTCACTTTCAATCGTGAATCGCTCAAGGGCCGACAGGCCCCGCCTCACGGGGTCATGCGATACGTCATATCCCCTGGCAGCAAGCGCAAGGATGGAATTCACCATTGCAGGTTGAATGCCGCCCCAGTCTCCGGTTGGCTCCTGGTGTTCAAGGAGCCACTTCTCTGTCCTTTCAAGTGCGATCTTCCTGAGGGGCCTGATCTGAAGTTTTTCGATGGTCTTCAGCAGGCTGTCTATCAGAACAAGAAGATATTTTATCGAGATGAATGAAAATTTCTGACTGGTAACAGGAGGTATGGTGTGAGGGTCCTTATAAAGTTCCCTGATACCCAGGCTGCCCGGCAGTTGCTTCTCAGGTTTGGTATCGAGAATGATGGAAAGCGGCACGAACGTTGACCTGGCCCAGCTTGAAAATTCATAAATGTTGACCGGAAACCAGGCAGGGAGCAGGTTCGTTTCTACCGGGATGGAAGGGATGGCCTTCCAGTCGCATTGTCCGAAGAGCGCAAGGAATATCCTTGTGAACACCCTGACGTTTTCTGCACCGCCGTTCTGGAGTATGAATGCCCTTGCCTTGCGTAAAGACAAATCGTCGGCGGAAAGCCCCGCCAGTTTGAGCGCAAAGTAGGCCTCAACAGTGGTGCTCAGATCGCCTTTGCCGCCCCAATGTATGGCCCAGCTGCCGTCGGGCCGCTGTTTATTAAGAATGTATCTTGCAATCTTCCGGTCCCGTTCCGGGTCTTTCAAATCGATGAAATGCAAGAGCATCAAATATTCGGCTGTGATGGTAACATTGGAT
>DATJOY010000026.1:0-6018 GCA_035506695.1 Dissulfurispiraceae bacterium | reverse complement strand
GCTCCGTTTCTCGATCTCTTCCGGTGCATATCCCCTGCTTGCGGCAATCCGCTCCTTCACAACCTGAACGAGTTTATCGTGCATGCCGAGCGGTTCGGTAAAAATGAATTCGACGCCGGGATATTTCAGGCGCGCAGCATCGATCAGCTCCGGAATATCTTTTGTAACATGCATGCCGGCATTCAGGAAGAAGGGATGCATGATTATGCGTTTTGCGCCTTCCGAAACGCACTGACTTATGGCGGCTTCGATATCCGGATCGGAAAATTGCAGATACGACCCTTTTACGCAGTCATCCATGCACCCAGGATGCAACTCAGCGTGGAGGAGCGCAGTCAGGGAATCCATGTTATTGGCCTCTTTGCGCGGGCTGCCATGTCCTATGATAATGATTCTCTCCGGTATTGTTTGCGGTTGGTTCAAGTTCTTTGTTCCTCCTGGTTGCTGTCGAACGGCTTTGTGCTGCCCCATCTGTTTTTTTTGACGAAATTGACGAAGTGGCGGGCCGCCCGCTGGTTGCTCGCAAAATGAACATGGACATAGCTGGCCAGCACCGAACCCGAATTGTATCCTTCAGTGCCCCTCGACGTATCCTGCGCATCTTTGACATGGTACACGGTCTCGATGCCCGAAGACTTCAGGTCGGGGCCGGGCAGTATTTCGGAATAATGGAACTCATGGCCGCGAAGGGCCGAGCCTGCGCGGCCCAGGATGCAGTCCCTGCCAAGCGATATCTCGCGGTAACCGAGGCCTGTCCGGCGCCGTTTCATCTTCGTCTCAAAAGGCAGGACACCGGCCATTGCAAAGAAGCGGTCCTCGAAGTCGCGTATCCCCTTTGAAAGATACATCAGCCCTCCGCATTCGGCATAAACCGGCCTGCCTGCGGCGGCCCATTCCGAGATGGCTTTGAGCATAGGCGCATTGGAGGCAAGCTGTTCGGCATGCAACTCAGGATAGCCGCCACCGAGGTAAATCGCGTCGGTCCCGGCAGGGAGTTCGCTGTCCCACAACGGACTGAAAGTGACTATCTCCGCACCGGCATCCCGAAGCAGGTCGAGGTTTTCTTCGTAGTAGAAAGAGAATGCGATATCGCGCGCAATGGCGATGCGTACAGTCAGGGCGATGCGCCCGGGCCGCGAAACGAAACGATCGCAGCCCTCCTCGCCGTCCAAGGCAGCAAGTTCGAGGACCCTGTCGATCCGCACATGGGTCTCGGTCATGGCGCCGAGAGAATCGACCTGAAGACGCGTCATCGGCACTTCGTCTGCCGTAGTAAGGCCAAGATGTCTCGAAGGCATCTCGATTCCGGTGTCTCTCGGCAGATAGCCGAGCACCTCTATGTCCCTGACCGAATTCTTCAACCGCTCGAAATGGCGTGCGGACCCGACGCGGTTGAAAATGACTCCGGCGAGTGCAACGCCGCTTTCTGTAGACCATTCCGCATATCCGCGGGCTATTGCGCCGGCGCTTTCGGCCATGCCGTATGCATCTATAACGAGTATCACAGGGAGGCCGAGCGTAGCTGCGAGGGCCGAGGTGCCCAGGTCTCCGTCGAACATGCCCATCACCCCTTCAACGACCGGGAGGTCGCCAAGACGAGCATAGCGGCAGAAGGAATTTATGGCGCCTTCGTCCCCGCACATCCAGAGGTCGAGGTTGATCGCCTGCCTGCCGGTAGCAAGGCGGTGGACCCCGGAGTCTATGAAGTCCGGCCCCGATTTAAAGGACTGCACCGTCAGACCCCTTGCCATTATGGCGGCCATAAGACCGAGGGTGACCGTGGTCTTGCCGCAACCGCTGTGTGTACCCGCGATGACGAACCCCTTCATAAGTTTTCAAGCTCCCTGAGAAGACGGCGGTTTTCTTTTCGCGATCTGACCGCAATCCTGATATACGAACTGTCGAGCCCGGCAAAATTCGAGCAGTCTCTTACAAGTATACCCTTTGTCCTGAGGGTCGAAACAATATCCGTATTGCCCGGTCTCAGCAGATAAAAGTTTACACGCGAGGGATAATGTTCGATACCAAGGCGCCTGAACTCTTTTTCGAGGTATCTCCTTTCCTCTTTCAATACCTCAAAAGTCTTTTTTCCATAGGCTGCGTCCCTGAGAGCGGCGGTACCGGCAACCTGAGCGAGTGTGTTGACGGTCCACGGTTCCTTGAAGCGCAGGAATGCTCCGCGAATATCGGGATGGATAACGGCGTATCCTATCCTGAGACCGGAGAGTGCATAGAACTTTGTGAGCGACCGAAGCACTATAAGATGGGGATTCGACAATACGCTTCTGATGACGGATTCGCGCGGAATGAAATCGATAAAGGCCTCATCCACCACAAGGACGCAGCCGCACTCACCGGACGCCCCTATGATCCTGAGCATGTCCGGCTTCCTTATTGTGCCGCCGGTCGGATTGTTCGGATTGCAGATGAATGCCATCTCTGCTCTCGATTTTTTAATGCCGTCTATAAACGCGTCTGCGTCCAGTTTGAAATTATTCTTTTCTGTGAGAGAAAAATGAATAATTGTTTCCTCGTTTCCCTGTATTGCTCTTGGCCTTGACTTCCGACTTCCGACTTCTGACTTCTGACTTAGTATTACCGCTTTGCCGTATTCGGAAAAGGTGGGCGAAGGCATGAGAACTCGTTTTGGTTGTAATGATCTCGCCGCAAGATAGATCAGCTCGGTGCTTCCGTTGCCGCAGATTATATGTTCGGGGGCGATGCCTGTCGAGCGTGCAATTTCCTGGGTCAGCTCAACCGACGAGGGGTCCGGATAGTGGCGCAGACGGCCCAGGTGTGCGATTATTGCGTCGCGCACGCTTTTGGGAACTCCGAGCGGATTGATCGAAGCGCTGAAATCAAGGACTGCATCGGCGGAGATGCCCAGTTCCCGCGAAGCGGCATAAATGTCCCCTCCGTGTCCCTTCACAGTGAACTCCTCAAAAGGGTTATGAGGAGCGAGACCCCGAGTCCGAGCACCGATGCGAGCATGACTATCTTCAGCGTACATTGAGCGGCAGCCAGATAATCGTGGTTCACTTCATCACCTATCCACGGTTTTTCAAAGAGCAGGCCTCCATATGTCGAAGGCCCTCCCAGCATGACGCCGAGGCCGCCTGCCATCGCAGCTTCCGGTATGCCGCTGTTGGGGCTGGAGTGGTTCCTTCCGTCGCGCAGCATTATCGCAAGGGCCTTGCGTGCAGACGATATTGAATACCGCGCACTGAAGAACATCCGGCAGAGCCCCACGGACAACACTATCAGAAGGCCGGAGATCCGTGCAGGCACGAAATTGGCTAAGTCGTCGAGCCTGGCAGAGAACCGGCCAAGGTTGATATATCTTTCATTTTTATAACCGACCATCGAGTCGAGGGTATTGACCGCCTTGTAAGCCATAGCCAGGGGAAGTCCGCCGAGCGAAAAATAAAGGAGCGGCGCCACGATGCCGTCGGAAAGGTTTTCGGCCAGAGTTTCTATTGCAGCTTTGAGTATTCCCTTGTCAGCAAGCTGCGCGGTGTCGCGGCCCACGATCATACTCAGGCTCCTCCTCGCTTCGGCAATCGTACCGCGCCTGACCGCATCAATGGCGGCCTTTGAAGAAACGATAAGATCTTTGACGGCTATCGTAGTCGAGGTTAAGATGACTGCCGCGATCATGCATGCAACCATGGGTATGCCCCCGGCGGCGATGCCACGGAATATCAGCCAATTCAGCGCAAAAGTGACAAGGAAGACGGGCATGACGATCAGTACGACAAGCACTGCACCGCCGATCCTTTCGGCCCTGGCCGTCTTTGCGCACTTCCGGATAAATATTTCAAGGGAGCTTATGCCTTTTCCGATTATCCTCACCGGATGAGGCAAGCCGCGCGGATCTCCTATGACGAGATCGAGCATGAATGCCGCAGCAAGTATGACAGCCTCAATCATATCTTAAGGAGCCCCCTGACGAAATTCATATCTATATTTTCTCTTACTACCGAGGCGAGATTGTTTATCGCATCATCTCTGATTTCCGAGCAGACTACGCCGCTTTCAATAGAAGGCAAACCTTTTCTTGTCCTCAGGTCATTGATCAGCCCCCGTCTGAAGGAATCATTGTCGAAGATACCGTGGATGTAAGTGCCCCAGCAATTTCCTTTCATTGATCCGTCAAATGAGATGCTTCCGTCTCCGGGCAGCCTGCAGACCCTGAACAATCCTACATCGCCGCTGCTCGCACCCATATGTATTTCGTAGCCCGATAAACATATGTCGTCAAGCATAGCAAAAGACAGCAAGCGGGAATCGGCCAGCCGCGCCTCAACGCGGCATGTCGTCTTGGAAACCTCGAAATTCGTTTCGATGTCCAGCAGGCCGAGCCCTTCGACTTCCCTGTCCGGACTCTCCACGCCGAGAGGATCGCAAATACGCTTGCCGAGCATCTGATAGCCGCCACACATGCCCACTATCATCACTCCTTTTTCATTAGCCCTTGCAATACTTCGATCCAGGCCGTGTTCTTTAAGAAACATGAGATCCTTCACCGTATTCTTTGTTCCGGGTATGATCACCATGTTAGCACTCTCGATCTCGTCAGGGTTTGCGGAATAGACCAGCTTGACATCCGGCTCATGCATAAACGGGTCGAAGTCGGTGAAATTGGAAATGAACTGCAATCTTACGACAACTATTTTAATTTCCTTCAAGGGCGCGGTAAACCGAGCCCCTACATTATTTCCGGATAACGAAAGGCCGTCTTCCTCCGGCAGTCCCGCGCGGTCGAAATATGGAAGGACGCCGATGACCGGCTTTCCTGTCTTCTCCCGTATCATTTCGAGGCCGGGCCTCAGGATTTCGATATCGCCCCGGAATTTGTTTATTATGAATCCCCTGATGTGTCTGCTGTCTCTGCATAGAAGTTTCACAGTTCCGTAAAGAGATGCGAAAACCCCTCCCTTGTCGATGTCCCCGACCAGCAGAACCGGTGCTTTAGCATATTTCGCGACAGCCATGTTGACGATATCCACGTCCATCAGGTTGATCTCAGCCGGGCTTCCTGCGCCTTCGATGATGATCATATCATGGTTTTTCGACAGGGAATCGAATGAGGCCCGGGCCGCTTCCCATGCTTTGTCCTTGAATGCATAGTATTCACGGGCCTTCATGCTTCCATGGACCTTGCCGTGAATGATGACCTGGCAGCCGCTCTCACCCTGGGCCTTCAGAAGGATAGGGTTCATATCGACTGTCGGATCGAGCTTTGCCGCCTCAGCCTGCAGCGCCTGCGCCCTCCCGATCTCACCACCAGTAGTGGTGATGTAGGAATTGAGGGCCATATTCTGCGACTTGAACGGCGCTACGTCAAAACCGCTGTCCCGCATGATCCTGCAAAGTGCAGCGACCAGCAGACTCTTGCCCGCCCCCGATCCTGTACCCTGTATCATCAATGTTTTAGCCATTAGCCCACAGTGCCCCCGTTCAGTAGCCTGACCACCGGGAATTTGTCATAGAACGCTATAATGTTCACGGCAGCGTTGTCCTGCTCGATCCTGAAGATGTGTTCGAGCGGCATGCCGAGGACATGGCAAAGGACGATCCGGTTCACTCCGCCGTGGCCGGCAATGACGATGTTTTCGCCAGGATGTCGGGAGACGATTTCTTCATAGACAGGCATGAGCCTGTCCCTGACCTGCAGGGTGCTTTCCCCGCCCATCGGGCTGTGCTCGAGCGGATTGGCCGCCCAGGCCCTGAACTCATCAGGATATTTTTCACTGATCTCGCTCAGTGTCATACCCTCCCATACGCCGAAATGGCGCTCCCGGAGTTCCGAAACTACTATAGGTTGCAAGCCAAATGGTGCCGCAAGAATCTCTGCGCTTCTCAGCGCCCTCGACAGGGGAGAGGAATAGACAGCCGCGAGAGAAGGGCCGCCCAAAGCTGCCCGGATAAACTCGCCCGTTCTTTTTATCTGCGCGAGCCCGGTCCCGGATATCGGGACATCTATGCTGCCTTTGTATCTCTTTTCCTCCTGCCCTT
>DATJOY010000025.1:0-4566 GCA_035506695.1 Dissulfurispiraceae bacterium | reverse complement strand
CGATAAGCGGATGCTTTTCAAGGGCACTGGTTATATGTTCCGAGAATAACCTTCTGTCGACAGCCAGCGCAGAACCGGCTGCAACGCTTGAATTCAGGGCAGCCTGCATAATCAGCGATCCGGCGATTTCGAGCTCCTTTTTCAGCAATCCCGGTCCGGTGGACAACTCACCCGATCTCAGAGAATTTGAGCACACAAGTTCCGCAAGGCCTGAAGTCTCATGGGCCTCGGTCATCTTAATCGGCCTCATTTCATAAAGCCGGACCCTGATGCCAAGCCGCGCGGCCTGCCATGCGGCCTCGCTGCCCGCAAGCCCTCCACCGATAATAGTAATTTCCTTCATATCATCATAAAGGGCGAGGAGAGATTTCTGCAGCGATTTGATCTTTTTTGGTGACAGTTCTTAGCGAAGTGGAGCGTTAAACAGCCGCAACTGTTTGAGACCCGAAGGGTCGAGTTTTGCGGCTGTAGCGTAATGAGCTTAGAACTGTCAAAAAAGAGCATTTGAGCGAAAGAAATCTCTTCTTGCCCTTATTTCCCCCTGTTCATTATTGACAGCATCGCCGGACTACTGGTATAAATAATAACTTATGCCGAATAAAACTGGAAAGATTTGGATGGACGGAAAGCTGGTCTCATGGGACAAAGCGAACGTGCACATTTTAACCCATACGCTCCATTACGGTCTCGGTGCTTTTGAGGGCATCAGGTGCTACAATACCACGAATGGCTCCGCCATCTTCAGGCTTGACGAACATGTGGAGAGACTCTTCCAGACAGCCCACATCTTTCTTATCGACATTCCCTATACTCGCGAAGAGATCAAGAAAGCCATCATAAAGACAGTGAATGCAAACAAGCTGAAAGAGTGCTATATCCGGCCTCTTGTGTATATCGGATACGGCGCGATGGGCCTTTATCCGAAGGACAATCCCATCAGGGTTGCAATAGCAGCCTGGTCGTGGGGCGCATACCTCGGAGAGGAAGGTCTCAAAAAGGGTATTCGCGTGAGGGTTTCATCCTTCATCCGCAATCATGTCAATTCAAACATGTCCAGGGGCAAGGTCTGCGGGTATTACGTGAATTCCCAGTTGTCCAAGAAGGAGGCCGTCGCAGGCGGCTTTGACGAGGGCATTCTACTCGATACGGAAGGCTATGTTTCGGAAGGCAGCGGAGAAAATGTATTTGTTGTACGCAACGGAGTTTTGAAGACTACACCTCTGACATCCATACTGGAAGGCATCACGCGAAACAGCATCCTCACCGTTGCCCGTGACCTGGGAATCGAAACCCGCGAAGAAAGATTCACGAGAGATGAGGTTTATATAGCTGATGAGGCCTTCTTTACCGGCACGGCAGCAGAAGTGACGCCCATAAGGGAACTCGACAACCGGACCATAGGTATCGGGAAAGCAGGACCCATAACCAAAAAACTCCAGTCAGCCTTCTTCGATATCGTCAAGGGCAAAAACAGAAAATACGAATCCTGGCTCACCTATATTTAGACTGACTTATTCCGGATATTCTCCGGTGCCATGCACCTGGGACCAATGCGGCGCTACCGTGCAGAGTTCAACCCTTGCAATTTTTCCTCTCAGTCCATCTACCAGCACAACCGCCAACTTTCTGTCCTTTTCACCCTGCGACATAATCAGGCAAGGCTGGCCTTCCGCTACAAATGCAGCCTTGATATAAGCGCGTTCCTGGCTGCCCATAAAACCAAGCTCGGCAATAAGTTCGGAACCGGGCGTATTCCTGAGCGTGATAAATTTCTTTAGCAGATAATCCAGCACAGCCTCCCTGCCTTTGAGCGGACAGAGCACCTGCTGGCTTTCATATATGACGTTCTCGTCAAGAAGATGTTCAATGCAGGAGACGTCAAGATTATTGTATGCCTTGCCGAGCGCCGTCACAAGGACCAACAACTGCAACTCATAATTGAGTGATATGTTGTCGAACATAATTATGCCTGATCCTCTGATTGCTATAAAAAAAAGGGGTGCCCGGCCCATTGCCGATCACCCCTCATCGTTTTCCAGTTCTTATTTGAGTTTCAATGCTGCTGCTGCTCCCTTGATGTCGTCATCTGTAAGGGATTTGTGCATGGCCTTTTTCGGACCTTCCTTCAGCGCCTTCATAAGATCAGCTGCCGTGGCTATCTTTGCCTTGGCGATCATCTTGTCCGGTGCCTTGTCACCCTTGTGGCACTTATCGCACTTGTCAAGGCCTGCCGCAAAACCAAAAGAGGCAAGACCCAGCACAAAAATAACTGCTACAACTATAGCGAGTACCTTCTTCATTTCTTTCACCTCCCTTCATAATGATATTTAGCAGCAGATGTCCTGCTTCTAACCCTGTTCTATTCTCTTGAATATTATACTGGCAACTCTCATGCCATTAATTTAACCATATTTGTCATAGACTTTGCCAGAAGGCCTTTCCGGGAACATCCCCTTTTAAGGAATATTTTCCCCAATTCCGGCATCACCGCATCCACTTCCTGCTTTCATTTCCCGAGTTTATCCTTAAGCAGATCATTCAGAACTTTCGGATTTGCCTTCCCTTTTGTGGCCTTCATAACCTGACCGACGAAAAAGCCGATCAATTTTTCATCTCCCTCTTTGAATCGCCGGACCTCGTCCGGACGTTTCGAGATGATTTCGTCGACTGCCCTTTCGATCTCGCCCGTATCGCTGATCTGGACAAGCCCTTTTTCCTTGACAATGTAGCCTGCATCTTTTCCGGTCCGGCAGATCTCTTCAAATACGGTTTTGGCTATCTTGCCGCTGATCGTGCCGTCCTCAACGAGTTTCAACATTCCCGCAAGTTGTGCCGGCTTAATCGGGAGTTCATCGATAGTTTTGCCGTCCTCATTAAGTATACGCATAAGTTCGCCCATGACCCAATTAGAAACAGACTTGGGTTGCCCGCCTTCCCTGGCCGCATCTTCGAACCAGACAGCAATGGCTTTCTCCGATGTTAGTATCTCAGCGTCATATTCAGGCAGGCCATACTGGTTAATGAACCGCGCCCTTTTTTCATCGGGCAGCTCGGGAAGCTTCGCTTTTATCTCATCGATCCATGCTTTGGAGACGACGATTGGCGGCAGGTCTGGTTCGGGGAAGTAGCGATAGTCATGGGCTTCTTCCTTGGAACGCATAGACTGCGTAATGCCTGCGGCGGAATCCCAGAGCCTCGTTTCCTGTATGACCCTGCCCCCGCCCTCCACGATGCTAACCTGCCTTTTGATTTCGTATTCAAGGGCCTTTTCAACGAATTTGAAAGAGTTGATATTCTTGAGTTCGGTCCTCGTCCCGAATTCCTTTTGGCCTAAAGGCCTGATCGAGACATTTGCGTCGCACCGTAGCGAGCCTTCCTCCATGTTGCCGTCGCAAACCCCGAGATACCTGAGTATGGCCCGCAGCTTTTTCATATATTCCGCAGCTTCTCGCGGACTCCTTAGGTCCGGTTCTGAAACAATTTCCATAAGCGGCACGCCCGCACGATTTAGGTCAACGAAGCTGTGATCGCCCTTGCCCTCATGGATATTCTTACCGGCATCTTCTTCCATGTGTATCCTGGTAAGACCGATCTTCTTTACTTCACCGTCGATGATGATCTCGATGGAGCCGCCTTCGCAAAGAGGCAACTCGTACTGGCTGATCTGATAGTTTTTGGGAAGGTCCGGGTAGAAATAATTCTTTCTTGCGAACCTGCTGTAAGAGGATATCCTGCAATTCATAGCAAGTCCTGTTCTGATGGCATACTCAATTGCCTTTCTGTTCATCACAGGAAGGACCCCCGGCATGCCTATGCATACCTGGCATGTCTGGGAATTAGGCTCGGAACCGAACTTTGTTGAACACCGGCAGAACATCTTGGTTTCGGTAAGCAGCTGGGCATGCACTTCGAGACCTATGACCACTTCGTATTTCTTCATTATCGTGGCTGCATCCAAGCTTTTCATAGAGAAGGCCTCCTCAGGTGCCAGCTGGTACTTTGTTCATAAGCATAAGCAGCCTTGAGGACGGTCTCTTCGTCGAAGTGTTTTCCAATGATCTGGAGCCCAACCGGAAGGTTATCTCTTGTAAAACCGCACGGTATGGAAATCCCCGGCACACCGGCAAGGTTCACAGATATCGTGAAAATGTCTGAAAGGTACATCTGGAGCGGGTCTGTAGCCTTCTCTCCGATCCTGAAAGCGGGCGTCGGAGATGTCGGGGTAACGACAGCATCGACCGTTTTGAATACATTGTCGAAATCGGTCTTTATCAATGTCCGCACCTGCTGCGCCTTTTTATAATAAGCATCGTAATATCCAGATGACAGTGCATAAGTGCCGAGCATGATCCTTCTTTTAACCTCATCGCCGAAACCCTTCGCCCTTGTGTTCATATACATCTCAATAAGGTCCTTCCCCGTTTCCCTGAAACCATATTTCACGCCGTCATACCGGGCAAGATTTGAAGACGCCTCTGATGTAGCCAGAATATAATAAGCCGCTATGGCATACCCGGTATGTGGAAGTGAAACCTCCACTACAGTTGCGCCAAGCGATTCCAGCTT
>DATJOY010000024.1:0-10340 GCA_035506695.1 Dissulfurispiraceae bacterium | reverse complement strand
TTTACGGCATAGCCATCCTTAAGCGATATATCGAGCGAAGGGACATCCACAATTGAAAATACATCGTCCGCCGTCACCCTGCCGGTCAACTTCTCAAGGGGGATATCTTCGGCAGAAAGGGGCCGAATACTGCTGAGCGTTATCCCAAGGGCTTTTCTGAATGAAATATCTTCCATTCTTCACATCCTCTGCTTGATCTCGTAAGAAACACTTCGGGTCATATTCTGCTGAGTGATATGGAGTCTTCTTGATTAAAAGCTAAATCCATCCGACGCATATTCACCCATGATCTCAGTCTCATCAACCACTCTTTTCTTTATCCAAGTTACAAGGTTTTTCAAACAAGGGAGGACATCTGTCCTGAACCGTCCCGCAACCAGCACGTACATTTATGCTGAGGTTTGCCGTTCATCTTGAGCCTATTCGCAGGTCTTACCGCTGTTTGTGTTGATAGAGCAAGTTTCCTCATTTTTCATCCTCGGAAAGACTGATTGGCCATATTCCATGAAAGAACCAGAATCTTTGCGATCAGGTGCGGAAGATTCACTCATTTTCGTCGCTTTCTCTGCAGCCCATTTTTTAATTGGATGTCGGATCACCTTTCCAGAGGGGCGGGCCGGGGTTATGACTTCCTCAGTGCTGGGTTTATATTTGGCGGCGAGCACTGCCAATATATTCTTCGTTCCTGTGTATATCTTCTTTTCTCTCGTATCACTGCATACCAGTACCGGGACAACATCAATTCCCATCCATTTCAGCCCGCCTTTGACTTCGTTCGCTTCGCAGAGCTTCAGGGGAATGCCCCTTTCTCTCGAGAACCGGATGACCTCTTCACAATGCGGGCAGTTTTTCGAATATATAAGCACGTCGTCATCTCCCGACGGGATCGGAGAAAATGAGACATTGACGAAGCCCACAAGTGAGCACGTAAGTGCGAACAGCAAGAAGCCGTTTAAAACAATCCTGCGCGTTTCCCCGAAAAGTTTCAATAATCCGAGGCCCGCAATAATTGACGCGATGGTTAAACAAAAAATACAAACTGTATGAACTACAAAAAGCTGGAATCCGACGAGATACCCTTCCGCAGCCAGCGCAAACATAAGAAGCGTAGACCCATACGTTGTCAAGCTTTCCCGGCGTTCGAAGATTAACATGAGACAGAAAAAAAAGAAGCCCAGCGCATACATGAATATCGGATCAATGCTCAGATAATCCTCTACAACCTTGCAGCCTCTGCTGCTGCAAAATGAACTTCCCGATAGAGACATTGCTATCGCTGCCGATGTCAGTAGGCAGCCTCCTCCGATTAAAAGATTCGTTAGTAGTGCCGATAATCTTTTCACGCTCTCTCCTGACCCCCAAATCCGGTCACAGTTTTCGTTTTGCTCACTCCAACGCAAGGATTGGTTCGAGAATGCGGTCGAATGCCCTGGCAGTCGCCGAATCAGGGAAGTGCTGCATAAAGGGTTTTCCGCTGTCGCCCGCCTCGACCATAAGCGGATCCAGCGGTATGTTTCCGAGGAACGGAACGCCCATTTCCCGTGCCATCTTTTCACCGCCCCCCCGTTTGAAAATGTCGACCGTTTCGCCGCAATGAGGGCAGACAAATCCGCTCATATTTTCGACCACCCCTATAATGGGAAGGTTGACGGTCCGGCAAAAAGTTATCGATTTCCGGACATCGGTAAGCGCTACGTCCTGCGGTGTCGTAACAACAACGGCGCCGTCCACTTGTTCTTTTTCCAGCAGATGCACAACTGATAGTGGCTCATCGCCCGTGCCGGGCGGGCAGTCGATGACAAGATAATCGAGCTCTCCCCATTTCACCTCGGTGAGGAACTGTCGTATCATACTATGCTTAAGCGGCGCTCTCCAAATGACCGGGTTGTCCTGATCCGGCAGGAAAAAACCGATGGAGATAACATCGAGCCCGTTGCTGTAGCGAATCGGAAACAGCCCTTCTTCGGCAGCCATGAGGGGCGCACCCTCAAGACCCAAAATCTTGGGAATGCTTGGACCGTGGACATCGATATCCATCAACCCGATCTTCTTCCCTTTCAATGAAAGCGCGACTGCTATAGATGCGGCTACCGTGCTTTTACCGACTCCGCCTTTGCCCGAAAGAACAAGTAGCTTGTGGCGTACTTCCTGGAGATTCTCACCGAGCAGGAGTTGTTTCTTGATCTCCTCGACCTCCTCCTTTCCAAGCACTTTCATCGGAGACTCTTTCTTTCCGCCACCTTTGCATCCGTTGTCATCCACCTTCAGATACCTCCTTATTATAATGATGCCGTCTCAACCGGCTTACAGATTCTACTGTATAATGATACGGCCCGCTGGGACTACCAGTGCCCTTCGGCATTGGGGGCCTCGCTGTATCTGACCGATCCTCGTTTGAAGTTTTCCACTGCTCCGGCAACAGTTCCCGTTACATCGCTGCCGACCTTTACTCCGGCAGCTTCGAGGGTCCGGAAGGCGTTGGGGCCGCAGTAGCCGGTCAGCACTACCTTTGCACCATGGTCGCATATTGTCGTTGCCGCCTGTATCCCAGCACCCTTGAAAGCATCGACATTGGACTTGTTGTCGATGACTTCGTAGTCCATTGTCTCTGTGTCGATAATTATGATATAGGCAGCCCGGCCGAAGCGGGGATCGACCTCGGCGCTCAGATTCCCGTCCTTTGCAGTCACTGCAATCTTCATTGTTTCCTCCAGAATAGCATCTTTCTTAGTGGTGTCCGCCACCGCACACCTGATTATCCTCTATCATCGAAATCCTGCCGGCAATCATGTCCTCGACAACCGGCCTGATCTGCTGCCGCTGGTCCTCATGGTAAACCTTTATGCCGACCTGACGAAAGCCCATCAATGGCCTCATGCCGATGCCTCCGACTATCAGGGCGTTGACATTATGCTTCGCCAGCAGGCTTACCGGGACCATGCAACCTCCTTGTGTATGCCCCACATTCGGGATGGTCGAGATCTCCTTGATCTCCCCATCCTCCACATCAACGAAGGTGAAGACATCGCAATGACCGAAATGTCCCGAGCGTACTCCGTCAAGTCCGCCTTCCCCTTCTGATGGAACTGCAATACGTATCCGTGCCATGTTTCTTTTTCTCCCTTTTCTGTGTTTATATGCTTACAGCATCCGTAAGCCTTGTTTATTCATCGCCGGCAAACCGATGATCGTTTCCCATATCTCCCGCACCGCCACCGCAACTACGGAATCTTTCCGATATTCGATGACGGTCAGGCCTGCAATCATCGCCTCGGTGAAAACCGGGTCGAATGGAATGCGTCCGACGACCTGCATCAGCCGCTGCCGGCCCTCCTCCTCAAGCCGCCCGGTCATCTCAGGATTCAGATCGAACTTATTCACGCAGAGGAAGCAAGGGACCCTGAAATGCCGAGCCAGATCGGCCAGGCGGCTCATGTCGTGCAGTCCTGACACCGTTGGTTCGGCGATAAGCATCAGGGCGGTCGCACCTCCGATCGCCGCAATGACAGGACAGCCGATGCCTGGAGGTCCGTCGGTAATAATTAATTCGACTTTCTGTTCTTCCGCAAGCTTTGTCGCCTCCTGGCGTATCCGGCTGACGAGCTTGCCGGAATTTTCTTCAGCTATGCCGAGACGGGCATGCACCATTGGCCCCATGCGGGTATCGGAAATATACCACTCGCCGCATTTCTGGGTCGGGAAATCGATGGCCGCAACCGGACAGAGATCAACACATACCCCGCAGCCCTCGCAGGCTGTCGCATCAACGGCGAAGTTTCCGTCGATGGCGCCGTAGCGGCAGAGCTCCAGGCAAAGACCGCAGCGGCTGCATCTTTCAGTATCGATTATCGCCTTTCCGCCTCCGTAGAAATCAGTGCGTTGCCTGACTTCAGGCTTTAGCAGCAGATGCAGATCTGCCGCATCGACGTCGGCATCGCATAAGATATGGCGACCAGCCAGGCTGGAAAAAGCGGCGGTCAGGCTAGTTTTCCCGGTCCCTCCCTTACCGCTGACGACAACCAGTTCTTTCATTGTGCCGACCTCCCGGCTTCTTTTTCCAAAGCCACCTTTGTGATCTGCCGGAACATCTCCCTGAACCGGTCCTTCCATTCAGGCATCTCCTCGACGATTGTCATGCCTCGGGAATAGGCCTCGGCAATCTTCCGGTCGAACGGGATCTCCATCAGAATCGGTAGCTGTTCCGCTCCAGCATATTCCCGGACCCGGTCATCGCCCATATCGGCCCGGTTGATTACGAGCCCGCAAGGGATACCGAGGATTCGCACAGCCCCGACCGCAAGCTGCAGGTCATGGAGGCCGAACGGCGTCGGTTCCGTCACCAGCAGTATGAAATCAGCTCCGCGCATAGCAGTGATGACCGGGCATGATGTACCCGGAGGGGCATCAATAATCACCGTCTTGCCGGTATTTGCAGAAGCCCGAACTTTCCGGATCAATGGAGGCGCCATAGCCTCTCCTATCCGGATTCTTCCCTGGATCAGCGAAACGCCGGCGCCCACTCCCCATTCCAAGACGCCCAGTTCCCTGCTGCCTTCTGTAATCGCTTTTTCGGGGCACACAACCCGGCATCCAGCGCAGCTATGACAGAGGTTGGGAAAGACCAGGACTTTGCTGCCGACAACTGTAATAGCCCTGAAGCGGCATATAGCAGCACATTTCCGGCAGAACGTGCACCGGCTCTCGTCCACGACTGGAACAAAAGTTTTAACCGTCTCGCTTCTGTCGATGTGGGGACGCAGGAAGAGGTGGGCATTGGGTTCTTCGACATCGCAATCGAGAAGCGTGCAGCTGTCTCCGAGGCTTATCGCCAGATTAGTAGAGATAGTCGTTTTTCCGGTGCCACCCTTGCCGCTTGCAACGCTGATGATCATTGCTGCAACCCTTTGCAGTTGTGCCCGCAGAGCAGCGAGGCAAGCAACTTGATTTTCTCCAGCAAGGCCGAGGCATCGTCAGCAGAGGGATTTGGCGGAAGCTGCATCAGTACGCCGAGCCCTTCCGTGGCCTCGTGAAAATCATTCTCATCCATAGCGCTGACCATTGCGCAGTTGATCATCGCGTTATGCTGAACCAGCCGGGTGACAAAATCGATGGGGGTCGAGTCCCTCAAGGACTGTCCGACCACAACGAGATCTACGCAATCCGCTTTGATACAATTCAGGACAGCTGCTGCGGAATCAACCTGAGTAATCCTGACCCTTCCTGTCCTGCATAGCTCTGCGCCAAAGCGTGATAAGACATCATGTTCCCTGCCGGCAATCACGATATGCAACACCTTCTCTTCATTCCTCATATCTTTCCCCTTCGAATCGCTTTCAGTTCCTCTATCTTTCTACGAGGCTGAGCCGGCTCCGGCATTGCCCGCTCTATTTATGCCCCTGCCTTGACTGACCCTGCAGCGTTTCCGCTGACCTTTTCCACCCCCCGGCTGCTCGCAATAGATTCCCTGTCCCTGAGTTCCGCCGTTTTGTCCAGTCCTCAGACAATGGCCTCTTCCTCCTCCCGTCATCGCTCCTTCGCCTTGCGGCCCTTTACGATTCAATCCCGGCATGGTATCCTCCTTTGTTATCCCGATTCATCAGTACATCATGCTCAACGCTAAGGCCCTTCCGATTTTCTTCGGCAGCCGCCGCGTCGAGTCCCTCTGCCGCGACCTGCACATCGACAGCCCGGCATTGCAAAGACGGATACTGATTGCCCCAGTGCGATCGTTTCAAGAATATTTTCAACATCTCCTGCGACAAAGGGAAGCAGCTTTATGTCGCAATTCTCGACGACAGTGGCAAGTTCCTGCGAAACCGCCCCGCAGATCAGCACCCGCACCCCCTGCTGCCTGAGTTCCTGAAGCGTTCCCGGAAGAAAGCCGGCTTCGAAGCACTCCGATTTTTTGCCGACTATCTTTCCACCCGCTATTTCGGCAACCAGCAGGTTCCTTGAACAATCAAGTACAGGTGAAACCCGGTCACCCCAGACAGACATGGCAATTCGCATGACCCAATCCTCTTATGTTGTTTCCAAATGAAGAGCAACAGTCGTGCCTGGCAAGCGCCTCGTGTAAGTAGAGCCAAAATAGTTTTTAATAATAAGGTGATACGTTGAATTGGAAAGAATGAGGCGGAAATTTATCTAAGAGATATGATTGCGGAACTGCAACTATAATAGGTGCATATAGTAGCGTATAATTGCACTATTGCAATCATACGCTTTTTTTCCTGAAAGCCGATCGTCCGTCCCTGTCCGGAAGTTTTATGCCGAGGCGCTGCAGCTTGCGGAACAGGGTCGTTTTGTGCACTCCCAGTTCCTCAGCCGCCGCACTGCGGTTGTAATCGTTCCGTTCAAGCGCCTCCATTATAACTCTCGTTTCGGTCGAATCAACCGCTTCGTCGAAGGTCATTTCTGAACCGCCGGGCAACGCCGGAACAGTCCCGTGCTTCCTCGACAGGGTAACGATTCCGGCAGGCAGATGCCTGACGCCGATGATACTTTCCGTACAGAGTACAAAAGCGTGTTCGATAATATTCTCAAGCTCCCTGATATTGCCGGGATAGGAATGATCCATGAGCTGTCCGAGGGCCTCGCTGTCGATTCCGGTGATTGTCCGGTTTTTGAGGCGATTCATCCGGGAGATGAAGTGTTCGATCAGCAGAGGGATGTCTTCACGCCGTTCCCTAAGAGGCGGCATCTTCAGATGGATAATATTGATGCGGTAGAAGAGATCTCGCCTGAACGCACCATCCCCAACCATTTGCGTAAGGTCCCGGTTCGTGGCGGCAATGACACGGACATCGGCCCGCTTCTTTTCCACGCTGCCGAGAGGCTGGAATTCCCGCTCCTCGAGAACGCGCAGCAGTTTGACCTGAAAAGACGGACTTGTGTCGCCTATTTCGTCGAGGAGAATGGTCCCGCCTGCTGCCGCCAGGAATAGTCCTATCTTGTCCTTCTGCGCACCGGTAAAAGCCCCTTTCATGTAGCCGAACAGCTCCGACTCCAGCAGAGTATCTGGAAGGGCGCCGCAATTGATGCCTATAAAAGGGCTGTCCTTCCGCGCGGAAAGGTTGTGGATGGCGCGTGCAAGAAGCTCCTTACCGGTCCCGGTCTCTCCTTCGATCAGCACCGTACTGTCGCTCAGGGCCACCTGTTCCAGGATGCCGAAGATGCGCTTCATCGACCGGCTCCTGCTGACCATGTCCCCGAGCTGCACGCTGCCGCTCAATTCCCGCCTCATTTCCTCGACAACGCTGATGTCCCGAAACGTTTCGACGCCGCCAAGGATCTTATTGTCGGCGCTCTTCAACAGCGACGTAGATACCGAGATCGGAATTCTCTTTTTTTCGCTGTTGATAATATATGTTGACGAGTTGACGAAAGATTTCCCCTCTTTCATCGTGCGCTTCAGTGCACAGTCCCCCTCGCACATATTCGAGCGGAAGACCTCCCAGCAGTAGCGCCCAATCGCCTCATCTCGCAGGATGCCGGTAATCTCCTCGGCAGCCCGGTTGAACGATGTGATCCGCCACTCATGATCGACGGTAAAGACGCCGTCCGAAATGCTCTCCAGGATAATCTTATTGGCGATGCTTGAAATGCCGATCCTCTTTTTCATGTAATCCCATCCATAAAGCCAACCTATCACGATACAGAAATGATTGTCAAGACAAACCGCAAATGCAGGAAGTCATATTCCCCGGACAATCCGGGTGAATTATGAAATCGAATATTTCCGTACACATCCCTTAGCTGTGTAATTTGCACCGCCCATGTAATTCCGAGAGTAACATCGCCATGCGGCAAGAAAGCTGCGGTTTTATTTACAGGAAGAAAGCTTGCATAAAAAGCAACATCTCCACTTTTATAATAAGCAAAAGGAATACCCATTTTACGGTGACCGCCAGGTAAATATCCGACTTTTGATATACATCAAAACCGTTGACCTGATTGTTTGGCATTATGCAACCTGCCTGACGCATTCGCAACTCTTGTCCGTCACTGTCCAGCCTGTGTACGATACATCAGTGAGTAGCTGCCGTTTTGATTCATCAGATCGTCATGGGTGCCCTGCTCGATTATCCGGCCTTCGTCCATCACATAAATATAATCGGCCATTTTCACAGTCGAAAAACGGTGGCTGATAAGGATCGCGCTGCGGCCTTCCATTATCTTGCGGAATTTGGAGAAGAGTTCGGCCTCGGCCAGCGGATCGAGAGAACTCGACGGCTCATCCAGCACTACTATGCGGGCATTGCGCAAAAATGCCCTCGCTATGGCAACCTTCTGCCATTCCCCGGTACTGAGTTCCAGGCCTTCCTGGAACCCGCGACCGAGCATAGTGTCATACCCCTGCGGCAGGCTGCGGATCAAAAGATCAGCACCCGACTGGACAGCAGCGCGCACGACTTCATCCTGGGCCGGCACCCTGTCGATATCGCCGACGCATATGTTCTCGCGGGCGGTGAGCGAGTAGTGGATATAGTCCTGTAAAACTACGCTGATCTCCCTTCTCCAGGCAACAGGGTCCAGCTGCCGGATGTCGGTCCCTTCGATCTCGATCCTGCCGCGGCCCGGATCATACAAGCGGCAAAGGAGCTTGATAAGTGTAGTTTTCCCCGACCCGTTCCTGCCCACGAGCGCAATCACTTGCCCTGGGGCGAGCGACAGATCAATGTCTTTCAACGCCTCCGTGGACATGCCGGGGTATGCAAATGTGACACCACGGATATTGATACCCCTGTCAGTTGCCTGCGGCACCGGTTGCGGCTGCGCAGGCGGCTTTATCGCCGGCCTGAGATCAAGAAACTCATACAGCCCGGTGAGGAAAAGATTGTCCTCGTAAAGCCCCGCCAGTCCCCTGAGAATGGCCTGCAGGAAACTGAGCCCGCTCTGAAACCCGAGATAATACATCACAAGTCCGCCGAGGGTAACTGTCCCCGTGACTGCTTCGCGACAGATAAACGCAAAGGTCCCGAAGATCGCTGCAGTAGCAAATATCTGCGTCACGAGATCAATAATGGATCGCCGGGCCGAAAGCGCAAGCTTGCCTTCGCGCAGTTCCTGCCTGATGGCGCGGAACCTCTCCTTGAAAAACGGGCCGATATTGAACAGCCGGATTTCCTTGGCATGCCCCGGGTCAGTCAGCACCCAGTGGTAGTACCACGCCTTGCGCTCGGTCTCGGCCTGGTTGCGCTCGAAATCGTAGAGCTTGCGGGCGTAAGCCAGCCGGACGATCGCGCCGGGAAAGGCGGCGGCCAAAAGCACCAGTGCAACGAGCCAGTTAATCGAAAAGAGCAGCACTATAATACCTGCCAGGGCAATGCCGTTTTGGCCGATCTGCACCAACCCGTTGACGATTCGAGCCGGCCTGTACGGCGCCTGCTGCTGGGCAAGATGCAGGGTATCGTAATACTGCGGGTCTTCATAATATTCCAGATCTACCGCGATGGACTGTGCATGAAGCACATCGGAAATGGAATCCGTCACCTTCTGCGACTGCGCCTCCCCCGCAAGTTCCGCCAGCGGCCTGGAAAGTGCCGCGAACATGGCCACTACCCCTGCGAGCAACAACCATATGAGCACTTCGTGGAATGCGGCCGCTTTGTCACTGGACACCAGGCCTGCCGAGACAGCATCGACGATCCGCTTCATCAGGTAAAGCGCGGCAAGAGGGAGCAGGCCCTGGACGAATATCAGGGCTGCATTGATCATGGTCCAGCCGGGCGCAGCCTGCCATACAAGACGCAAGGCCCTGTCTATTCTCAGCGCCCTGCGAATGGTTTGGCCTATGGTTTTTTCGGGTTTCATCTTATGGCATC
Source organism: Dissulfurispiraceae bacterium (assembly GCA_035506695.1). Classification (GTDB taxonomy): domain Bacteria; phylum Nitrospirota; class Thermodesulfovibrionia; order Thermodesulfovibrionales; family Dissulfurispiraceae; genus Fen-1308. The sequence goes on along the minus strand of DATJOY010000024.1, from coordinate 516 downwards.
TGGAAAAGATTTCGGACCAGCATTTATTTCCGCCCCCACTCCTTTATCCTCCATACAAAAAACCTGATGTAACTGAAAGGCAAAATCCAGTTTCTGTTGTCCCCGTAAAAATCCCTGACGGTCTTCGGTTGCGGCAAGAAGATTTTGGTGAAGGAGTACGCTACGGTCCTCCTTCTGTCCAACGCGAAACGGGCAATAATCTTGTCCATAAATTGATCATGAAGCCTGTCCGATTCCAGGTCCATCCGGAAATACGACATAAGAAGCCCCGATCTTCTGTTACTGATCTTTTCCAATGACCTACCTAATGTTGCAATAATCGGCATGTCCCTGTCGATCCCCCCCCATAAATACCGAATCTGATCAATCGTGATCTGCATAGTTTTGACAAGGCCGATTTTGCGCAGTTTGTTCCCGAACATAACAGGATCGATCAAGTCTCCATATTTATCCAGAGCCCAAAGAATATCAACCAGAATTCTCAATTCCCTGAAGAAATGTATGTAGTGATGCATA
>DATJOY010000023.1:0-4135 GCA_035506695.1 Dissulfurispiraceae bacterium | reverse complement strand
TATCGTCTTTCTTTCTTTCCTGAACAAAAAAAGAAAGCGCGGTATAGACAGGGAGCAGATTGCTCGTCTTCATAACGATTCTCTCCTCAGGATGATTGATATCCTCGGTAACGGCAGGGACGCGGCCGCAGTCAAGAAGAGCCCGCTGTGAAATCAGTTTTTTGAACTTTCCTTTCGGCCATGCTCGATAAAAGTTATCTCACCCCGACAGATGCACTCGCAATGGTACTTGACTCCGTGAGGGATTATGCTGCAGCTTCCGAACGCCTGAAGATCGAGGAATGCTACGGCAGGATTGTTTCAGCGCAGATAATCTCGGATGAAGACCTTCCCGGCTTCGCACGCTCAACGGTAGATGGGTTTGCTGTAAGGTCTGTGGATACGTACGGGGCAAAGGAGACGTTGCCGGCTTATATCACTTTAAAAGGCGAAGTATTTATGGGTGAAAAGCCACTCCTTGAAGTTGCAGCAGGCGAAGCAGCCAAAATACCGACCGGAGGAATGCTGCCCGCGGGTGCGGATTCAGTTGTCATGCTGGAACATGTTCAGGCTGTTTCAGATTCAATGATCGAGGTCATGAAATCGGTGTCTGTCGGTGAAAACGTTATACAGCGGGATGAAGACATCAAGAAGGATGCGGTTGTCATGAGAAGAGGGCATAAGCTTAGGGCGCAGGATATAGGTGCTCTGGCCGGCATAGGGATTACGGAAGCAGACGTATTTCGCAAACCGGTTGTGTCCCTGATATCAACGGGCGACGAGATTGTGCCTCCTTATATGCCTGTTAACCCGGGGCAGGTGAGAGATATCAATTCCTTTACTCTGGCAGGTCTTGTCGCGGAAGAGGGTGGTATCGCAGTCAAAAAGGGCATCCTGAAAGATGATTATGATACGATCAGAAGCGCGGTAGAAAGCGCTCTCCAGGATTCCGATATGGTCCTGATAATCGGCGGGACCTCGGCAGGGACACGGGACATGACAGCGCAGATCATCGGGGATATAGGTCATCCTGGCGTTCTTTTTCACGGCATTGCGGTGAAACCGGGAAAGCCCCTGATAGGCGGACTTATAGAAACAAAACCGGTGCTCGGGCTCCCGGGACATCCGGCCGCAGTGGTCGTCTGTTTTGATCTTTTCATCAGGCCAGTCATGAGAAAGCTTTTGGGAGTCAACGATGAAAATTATTTCAGGAAGACTGTTGCTGCCGTTATGGGCAAGGGCATTGCATCGGCTGCAGGCAGAGAAGACCACATAAGGGTTTATATCGAAAAAAAGGATGACGGTTATATTGCCTATCCCATCCTCGGCAAATCGGGATTGATCACAACTCTTGTGAAGGCTGACGGAGTTGTTATGATTCCGGGCAATAAACTGGGGCTGGATTCGGGAGAGGCGGTGACGGTTAATCTATTCTGAGGGGGACCATGGCGAGGTGATAGACATAATAAATAATCTGTACAGTCGGATCGGAAGACCCGTAAATTTCATGGAGGTCTGCGGCACGCACACCGTAGCTATTTTTCGCCACGGAATAAGGGGACTTCTGCCCGACGGCCTGAGATTGCTGAGCGGGCCGGGGTGTCCGGTTTGCGTTACATCCATCAGGGACATCGATACCGCAATCGCCATTGCAAGAAAGGGCGATGCCATTGTAACGACGTTCGGCGATATGATGAGAGTTCCAGGAGGAAAACAGTCGCTTATGGAAGTTAGGGCAGAGGGCGCTGATATAAGGATTGTCTATTCTCCGCTCGATTCCCTGAAAATAGCGAATGAGAACAAGGATAAAAAAGTTGTATTTTTTTCCGCAGGGTTCGAAACGACGGCACCATCTACAGCTGCAACGGTGTCTGAGGCCGAGAGGCTGGGTGTCCCCAATTTCTCACTTTTTTCGGTGCACAAGGTGGTACCTCCTGCGCTCGAAGCACTGCTCGTTTCTGAGGATGTAAGGATAGACGGATTTATTTTGCCCGGACATGTAAGCACCATTATAGGCACCCGACCGTATAAATTTATTCCTGAAAAATATTCGATCCCGTGCTCGGTGACAGGTTTTGAGGCAAACGATATCTTGGGCGGAATAGCCATGCTTCTCAAACAGATCATCGAGGGCAAGGCGTCGGTTGAGGTCGAATATAAAACGGTTGTTAAAGAAGAGGGCAATCCGAAAGCGATGCAATTCATCGAGGACATCTTCGAACCCTGCGACAGTTACTGGCGCGGCATCGGAACGATTCCGGGCAGCGGGCTCAGATTAAAGGCCAAATGGGCTCACAGGGATGCGGAAAAAGTTTATGACCTTGAGGTGCCGGAGGTTGCAGAACCAAAGGGGTGTATGTGCGGTCTTGTGCTGAGGGGGATAAAGATGCCTTCGGAATGCCCGCTTTTTGCCAAGGTCTGCAATCCGGACAAGCCCGTAGGCGCTTGCATGGTCAGTTCTGAAGGAAGCTGTGCAGCCTATTATCGGTACAGGGCGGTACTGGAGTAATAGACGGTTTCAGCCTGTTGCAACAATGCTTTTGCCTGGGCTGTCATGAATTAACTTTGTCGGCATCAAGTCATTGATGGCTATCATGTTAATCCTTGATCGGGGTCTTCGTCCGGCGCATCTGGAAATAATTATCTTTTGATTGACTGCTTTTATCTTTATTTAACTTGTCCGATTCATACATCACGTCAATATTGCCGGGGGCCTTTGCTTGCGCCTGCTCGCTCGCAGGTTTGCATCCTCCGGATGCTTCTTTGGAATCTTGCTTTACACCCCTGTCTTCGGCATCCATGAATCTGAGATTCGACTGGGCAGGGGCATATCCTGAATCGGCCGCGAGCTTGTACAATTTGTATGCCTCGCTGAAATCGCGGGCAACGCCCTGTCCCTGATAATACATTACGCCAAGATTGAATCTGGCTTTTGTATCTCCTTGCGCGGCGGCAAGTCTGAACCATTTGACGGCTTCCTGGTAATTTCGTGTCACTCCCTGTCCGTTATAGTACGCCGAACCTATGTTTACCTGCGCCCTCGCATCACCGTGTTCAGCAGCCAGTTTGCACCACCTGAATGCCTCAACTAAATCTTTCCCAACCGCGTGACCGTTGTAGTACATAAGCGAAATCATGTACTCCGCTTCAGCATTGCCTCTTTTTGCTTCGGATTTAAACAGGTCGTATGCGGAATAATAGAAACCGTCTGAGTATAATGCAAGTCCTTTATCCATATCGTCAGACGCAAGGGTCAGTGAACAAACTGCAACAATAATTCCCGTCGTAATGAAAAGAAGCGATATTCTATTTTTCAATATTTACGCTCATGGTGAAAAAAGCTTCTATGAGACAGTACAGGCTATCAATAACAAACTATCCATCAAGTTCACTAACCGGCAAGATAATCATAGCAGAAAAAAAAGATATAGATGCCTTTGCAGGCAGCTGTCGCTTTTTGAGCGATTTCATTTAACAGAAAAAAGATTTTAATCAGTAATGCAGGATTATTCTATTCACGTGAAACGCTTCGCCCGGACAAAACAGACTCGCAGTCTACCTCACCGGTTTTGCGAGCTTCCAGGGTCAATTGCTTGGCTTTCTTCATGTTCTTGGCTGTACCTACCCCCGACGCATACATCGCGGCAAGATTGCACATAGCCTTGGCATGGCCCTGGTCGGCCGCAAAGTTATACCATTTTAAAGCTTCTGTATAATCGCGCTGGACCCCTTTACCTTCGGCGTACATATTTCCAAGATTATATTGCGCAGCAGTGTATCCCTGATCCGCTGCCAGCTTATACCATTCCAAAGCCTCTTTGTAATCCTGCGGAACTCCTTTGCCATCCGCATACATGACCCCGAGATTGAATTGGGCCCTTTCACTTCCCCTATCGGCTGCTGCCTTAAACCACTTTAGTGCTTCCGCATAATCCTGCTGGACACCCCTGCCTTCGGCGTAAGACGTTGCGAGATCAAACTGCGCCGCATTATAGCCCTGATCTGCCGCGAGCATGTACCATTTAAAAGCCTCTTTGTAATCTCTCTGGATCCCTAATCCATCGGCATACATATGTCCAACGTTAAACTGGGCCTCCGCATTCCCCTGATCTGCGGAGAGTTTCAGCCATTTAAAGGCCTCGCGATAATCCTGCTG
>DATJOY010000022.1:0-10172 GCA_035506695.1 Dissulfurispiraceae bacterium | reverse complement strand
ATATTTCGACTCGTACATTATCACCGACATTCAGATCAGCGATGCCTATGCCTGAAAATAGAAGTTTCTAATTCGTATTTGATAATACTCACCATACCCGGCTGTCGAATTATGGATATATGCTGATGCTATTGAACCGTTTGGAAGTATAATTCTGGCTTCTTGTTTTTTTGTAATGCCGTGAATTGCTAAAAATGGATAAAACTCTCTCGGGACTGTTATCGGATGATTGCCATATTTAAGAAATGATTTGTTAATCTTGAAATTGAAGGCGACGCGATTTAGGTTTTTGAATAATTTATCCCTTTCGGCTTCGCTGAGTTTAGCTATCGCTGCCCGAATCTCATCGACATCCATATAGCACCTCCGCAACTGTATCTATTTTTATCCCCAACGAGCCTGTAGAAAAAGTCTGTTTTGCAAAGTGCGTCTCCCTTTATCGTCTGAATCTGTGATCTGAATTATTCTATTCAGATGCGTGCTACTTTAGCTTGTTATAATATCCCTTTTCCGATGCCACTATGTCAATACACATGGCAAGAACTCATGTGCGCTCAGCACGACGCAGCACATTCCGCAGAATAAGGGTGTATTGCTGCAACTTCCCTGCTCTTTTCTTTTGCAACTTCTTCAATATCGTAGAATGTCTGCAGATTCATCCAAAATTCCGGACCGGTCCCGAGGAATTTTCCGACCTTAAGTGCAGTTTCAGCGGTGATGCCTCTGTCCCCTTTTATAATCTGACCTATCCGTGTCTGTGACAGCCCTGTCTCTTTTGCAATACGATAAACGCTGATCCCCATAGGATCAAGAAACTCTTTTTTAAGCACTTCGCCCGGATGAATATTCTTTAAATGTCTTATAACATCACCTCTTAGTAATTTTTTTCGCGGATCGTTTTTCAATCCCCTTTTCCTTTACCCCAAGCTGCAGCATCTTGTCCTTGATCGCCTTGATCCTGTCCCTGATCCCGGCGGCTTTTTCAAATTCGAGCCGTTTAGCGGCTTCTTTCATCTCGGTTTCGAGCTCCCTGACGCTCTGCTCTGTAAGGTTGTATTCAGCGGTCTCTTCCGCCATAACTTCCGGTGCAAAATAGTCAGCCTCATAGATCGAGCCCAGGATGTCCTTTATCTGGCTCTTGATGGTTTCAGGCGTTATCGACATCTCAAGGTTGTAGGCTTCCTGGATTTTGCGCCTGCGCCCGGTCTCCGCCATCGCCCTTTGTATGGAATTGGTCATCGAATCAGCATACAGAATGACCTCGCCGTTTATGTTCCTCGCCGCGCGCCCGGAGGTCTGGATCAACGAACGTTCCGACCGGAGAAAGCCTTCCTTGTCGGCATCAAAGATCGCAACAAGCGAGACTTCCGGAAGGTCAAGCCCTTCCCGCAACAGGTTGACACCGATGAGGACATCAAAGACGCCAAGCCTGAGATCGCGCAAGATCGCGATTCTCTCAAGCGTGTCGATGTCGGAATGCAGATATCTCGCCCGCACGCCAAGTTCCGTATAATAATCCGTCAGGTCCTCGGCCATCTTTTTGGTGAGGGTCGTGACAAGTACCCGTTCGCTTTTTTCCGCGCGTTTCCTGATTTCGCCCAAAAGGTCATCTACCTGGCCTGTGGTGGGCCTGATGATCATCTTCGGGTCCATAAGCCCGGTGGGCCTGATGACCTGTTCGATCACCCTGCCGCGCGATTTATTGAGCTCGAACACAGCAGGTGTCGCCGAGACATAAATCGCCTGGTTTATCCTGTGCTCGAACTCCTCGAACTGGAGCGGCCTGTTATCGAGTGCCGACGGCAGGCGGAAACCGTAGTCTATGAGCGTCTGTTTCCTCGACCTGTCGCCATTGTACATGCCGCCGATCTGCGGGACCGTTGCGTGCGATTCGTCTATCACCATGAGGTAGTCGCCCTTCGACGGGCCGCTGATAATGTAATCAAGGAGGGTAAACGGCGGTTCTCCCTGAAGCCTGCCGCTCAGATGGCGGGAATAATTTTCGATGCCGTGGCAGAAGCCGAATTCCTTGAGCATCTCCATGTCGAACCTTGTCCGCTGTTCGATCCTCTGCGAAAACGCAAGCTCGCCGTTATTCCTGAACCAGCGCGCCCGGTCTTCCATCTCCTCGAAAATCCCGCCGATGGCTTTGTCGATCTTGTGCTGCGGCGTTATCCAGTGACTGTTGGGATACAGGATGAGCTTACCGATTCTTCTCAGCCTGGCGCCTGTGAGCGAGTCGAATTCATGAATGGCGTCTATGTCGTCTCCGAAGAATTCGATCCTCACAGCCCGGTCAAGGGAGAAAGCGGGGAACACTTCTACGATATCACCGCGCACCCGGAAACTGCCCCGCTTGAATTCCACATCCGTGCGCACATAAAGGATTTCAACAAGCTTCTTAAGGAATTCGTCCCGCTTTGTCCTCATTCCCTCTTCGATGACGATATGCATGTTGAGATAATCCTCCGGCGAACCGATGCCGTAAATGCATGATACCGAAGCAACAACTATGACATCGGTCCGTTCGAGGATGGACATGGTTGCGGAATGCCTCAGCCGGTCGATGTCGTCGTTGATCATCGAATCTTTCTCTATGTATGTGTCGGTGGCCGGAAGATAGGCTTCAGGCTGGTAGTAGTCGTAATAGCTGACGAAGAATTCTACTGCGTTTTCGGGAAACAGTTCCCTGAACTCGCCGTACAGTTGTGCGGCCAGCGCCTTGTTATGGGCTATGACGATGGTCGGCTTGTTCACGTTCTTTACAACATTCGCGATGGTGAAGGTTTTGCCGGACCCCGTGACGCCGAGGAGTACCTGGTGACGAACACCCTTGATGATCCCGTCCGTCAGTTCGGCAATGGCTTTGGGCTGGTCTCCCTTTGGGGTGAAGCCGGTCCTGAGTTTAAATTCATCCATCATTTTATGTTAGAATAATGAGGTAAGAGGAGTAAACGAGCGCGGAGTACATGTAAGCCTCCATGCTCATCGATTGGCGCATAGTCGCCGTTTTCCTTTGAAAAGAGCCACCAACCCAATGGGAAATCAGGACAGCTGCTGCATCAGACCTCCTTTTCATGATATCCATGAAGAGTGCGGTATCTTTGGCGTCTTTGGGCACCCGGAGGCGGCCAATCTCGCTTACCTCGGCCTCTATGCCCTTCAGCACCGCGGACAGGAAGGCGCCGGTATATGTTCTTCTGACGGAAAAATCATTCATATAGAAAAATCGATGGGCCTCATTTCGGACATCTTCAGCGAGAAGCGGCTCAAACGGCTTCCTGGTCATTTAGCAATCGGGCATAATCGTTACTCGACAGCCGGAACCAGCGTGCTGAAGAACGTCCAGCCGCTGCTTGCAAATTACGCCCTCGGGTCGATTGCCATAGCCCACAACGGGAACCTCGTCAATGCCGAGCAGATGCGCGCCACGCTCGAAGCTGAAGGCGCGATATTCCAGTCTTCATCGGACAGCGAAGTCATTCTCCACATGATCGCGCGTTCAAAAAGCGACGACCCTTACGAGCGCATAGCCGAAGCGCTCAGGGACGTCAGGGGCGCGTTCAGCCTTCTGTTCCTCAGAGAGAACGAGATGATCGCCCTCCGCGATCCTTACGGAGTCAGGCCTTTATCCATCGGAAAGGTTGACGGCGCTTATGTTGTGGCCTCTGAAACCTGCGCCTTCGATATTATCGACGCTGAATATATCCGCGACGTCGAACCGGGTGAGATGGTGATCATAAATGAAAACGGCATCAGGTCCGTGCAGGCATTAAGAAGCAGCCGCAAGGCATTCTGTGTATTTGAATTCATCTATTTCTCCCGGCCCGACAGTTACATCTTCAACCATACCTGTGTAAATTCGGTCCGTCAGAGTTTCGGCAGACAACTTGCAATCGATTCGCCTGTCGATGCTGATATCGTAATCCCGGTGCCGGACTCCGGCGTGCCCGCTGCGATAGGTTATGCAGAACAGAGCGGCATCCCGTTTGACTTCGGACTTATTAGAAACCATTATGTCGGAAGGACCTTCATAGAGCCGAAACAGAGCATACGCCATTTCGGGGTCAAGATAAAACTGAACCCGGTGAGGTGCCTGCTGGAAGGAAAACGCGTGGTAGTTGTGGATGATTCCATAGTCAGGGGCACCACATCCAAGAAGATCATCAAGATGATACGGGAAGTAGGCGGTGCAAAATCTGTGCATATGAGGATAAGTTCTCCGCCAACTATCGGCCCCTGCTTTTACGGCATTGACACGCCGACACGCCAGGAGCTGATTGCCTCCACCCATCTCGTGGAAGAAATACGCAAATACATAACTGCCGACAGCCTCGCATATCTCAGCATAAACGGCCTGAGAGGCATTATCCCGCACCCCGAAAATTTCTGCACGGCCTGCTTCGACAATAAATATCCGATACTCTTCCCAAGAGAAAAGACCGCGCAGATGGAACTGGCCTTCGCCTGAAGCCAGGTTGTTCCGGTGGAAGGGCAGCTCCCGACATCGATGCCCTCCTTTCAGTATTAACCTACTGTTTCTGAAAGGCTGAAGAATGATCCTTGATACAATCCGCTCGATTTACAAGACAAACCTCGGAGTACAGGCAGATGAAAAGGTGCTTGTCTTTACCGATCTTCCTTCACCGGTTGAGACCGCTGATGATGCGGATTGCTGCCGGAGAGACGGCCTCAGGTACATGTCTCTGCTTACAGCCGAAGTCGGCAAATCCTTTGCACGCAAAATCATTTACAGGGAATACCCCGCCCTCGGCAGCCACGGTGCGGAGCCTCCCGAAGAGCTATGGGAAACAGCTTTCGGAAAGAAGGTCATCGCCAAATTTCGCAGGAAGGGACTGATGTCCCCCCTGCTGAATAAAGAGCTCTCCGACAGCGGCCTTAAAGAAGTCGAGGATATCCTGATTAATTCAGATACTGATGCTGTCGGCGCCGTCATAGCCCTGTCCAATTATTCGACGAGCCACACCAAATTCAGGGACTTGCTGACGAGGATTCGCGGTTGCCGTTATGCCAGCATGCCGCTTTTCGATGTGTCGATGCTCGAGGGCTCGATGCATGTTGACTGGAAGGCCCTTGAGAAAAGGACTAAGTCACTCGCCTCAGTTGTCAATAAAGCCGACCGCGTGGAGATCAAAACTCCCAATGGCACCCATCTGAACCTGTCCAAGACCGGCAGAAAGGCCCTTTCGGATACCGGCATACTGACCAGAAAAGGGGCCTTCGGGAACCTGCCGGCGGGCGAAGTATTTTTCGCGCCGGTCGAAGGTATGGCTGAGGGCAGGCTGGTACTCGACTGGGCGCCTACGCGAGAATTGAAAAGTCCTGTTACAATTCTTGTAAAAAAAGGTGAAGCGGCAGATGTGTCGGGCGAAGAACCTTTTGCGGAAAGTCTGCGGACAAAGATCGGAGAACACATCGGGAACCGGAACATCGCAGAGCTTGGGATCGGAACAAACCCCAGGGCGGAACGGCCCGACAACATACTCGAATCCGAAAAGATAATCGGAACTATCCACATAGCACTTGGAGACAACAGCTCGTTCGGCGGAAAGGTGAAGACACCGTTTCATCAGGACTTCGTATTTTTCAAACCTACAGTGACCCTGTTCCAGGCGAATGGGGAAAAAGTGGTTATCCTCGAAAAAGGAATACCGAAATTCTGATGGATGCACTGATCGTTTACATTACTGCGCCGAATGAGGATGAAGCTGCCAAAATCGCAAACACACTTGTCGAAAGAGGCCTTGCCGGGTGCGCCAACATCATAAAAGATATCCGGTCGATCTATTCCTGGCAGGGAAAGATCGAAGATGAAAAAGAGGTGCTTATGATCGTCAAAACAAGGGCGGCCTTGTTCGGGGCACTGCAAGCCGCAGTTAAAGAACTCCATCCCTATTCGGTGCCGGAGATCATTGCCGTTCCGGTAGCGGACGGGTCGCCGGATTATATTAAATGGCTGATGGAGACGACAAAGCAGGGACAATGAAAACACCGGGATATACCGACATTGTCTGCAGGCGCTTTTGCAGATATTACAAGAAAGGCAAAGACGAGCTCGAATGCGGCGGGTACAAATTCCTTGTGGACAATTTCACTCTTTCGGAATTGCATCTTATGACCGACCTCCTCGACAGTCCTGATACACTTAAAGACCAGATACCCGCAGAAAATGAAGACCTGTTCAGCCTTGTCTGCGAAGTATGCGATTTCCGGATTGACGGCTGCGACTACAGGGAGGACCGGTCTGGGCCGCCCTGCGGCGGCTTCATTCTCGTAACTAATCTTGTTAAGATCTAACAGCATAAAGCCGCTTTATTCCTTACTGGCAACCATCAAATTTCAGACAGCAAATATCGATTGCATTAGGCTCAAAATAGATTTATAATCGTGGTATATTTATGCTTCCGATAAAGGCATCTCCTGCGAGAGGAGTGGGCGGAAAGCTGCGGATCATACTGTGGAAGATGGCCGGAGTGCTGACGGATTTACTTCAGGAATGACCTTATAGAATCAACTTCCACCATAGAAGTTTGGCATTCACAGGTGTGGTTGAAAAGGAGATTTTATGCGAAATATGCCTGCGTCGACTTTCCTGTTGATTGTGGCTTTTTCCATGTTCCTGTCAGTGCCGATGATTTCACGTGCAGCCGGCACTATCTGGCTGCAGCAGACGGGCCAGAATACGACATATTCCGCAGGAGATGACGGGGCGTTGAAAAAAGGCGTTGCCTGGCCCAGTCCGAGGTTTACAAATCCCGATGGTACAACACCTGTAACCGGCAGCGTGGTTAAGGACCAGCTTACCGGTCTGATGTGGACACAGGACGGAAACGCACCCGGCCCGATTGCATGTAATCCCGCTGCGCCGAGAGAGTGGCAGCAAGTGCTTGACTATGTGGCTTGCCTCAACAGCAATACTTACCTTGGACATAATGACTGGCGGATGCCGAACAAAAGGGAACTGAGGAGCCTGGTCAACTATGGAGCGCCGTTTAATGCCGACTGGCTTCTCAGTCAGGGGTTTACAAATGCGCTGAACGCACGTTACTGGACATCTACATCTCTTCCCTCCGACCTTTCCACTCTTGCATGGGAGATCGTTCTGGAGTACGGACAGACCAGCGAATATGACGCTTATAAGGACGTCGATCTTTCTTATGCATGGCCGGTGCGCGGCGGATATGGGATTTATGCGGCCCCGTCTGATTTGCCGCAGACAGGTCAAACAACAAGCTATTACGCAGGAGACGACGGGGCTTTGCGAAAGGGCGCACCCTGGCCCTCACCAAGGTTTTCTAACCATGGCAATGGCACTATCACAGACAATCTGACAGGACTTATATGGACACAGAACGGACAGTCATCTATACCCGCGGTATGTACACCCGCAGTTAACATAACATGGTATGAGGCCCTTGCACATGTTGCCTGCCTTAATACAAACAATTATCTCGGATATGCGAATTGGCGTTTACCTAATGTGAATGAACTTGAGAGCCTTGTCAACTCTGAATATGGTCCGATAACCGATTGGCTCTCACTCCAGGGTTTCAGTAATTTTCCGGATCCGCCCAGCTACTACTGGTCGTCTACTACATATGCCAATTCTGACGATGCAGCCTGGTACGTCGATATGTACATCGGCACGGTAAGGCCCTATGATAAGGACAACGGGCTCATTATGCAGTTCAGTGTGTGGCCGGTACGCGAATTATGCGCCATCATCGAGGCAAAGCTCGATGGGACCGGGACACCCTACTCACACATTCAGGATGCATACAATGCCGTAACGGCAAACGGTCACACTATTCAAATGCAGGCGGCAATCTTTCCGGAGGACCCGGTGCTGGCCCATTCGTACTCCGTTACCCTCCGAGGAGGATACGAATGCGGATATGTGTCGATTTCAGGATGGACGACAATACAAGGAAAACTGACCATCAGCAACGGCATCATCACAGTTGAGAATGTGCTGATACAGTGATCATTTCAATTTTTCGCCGAGTTCCGCCAGGGAACTCTCAGCCGGCGCGTACCCCTGACTTGCAGCCTTGCGAAGCCACTTCTTAGTTTCGTTCTTGTCTTCGGGCACTCCCTCACCTTTTGAGTACATCAGTCCTAACTTATACTGTGCCTGAACATCGCCATTTTCAGCGGCTTTCCTGCACCACTTTGCGGCCTCCGCCAAATCCTTCGGAACACCACGCCCTTCGTAATATCCGCCCGCAAGATTGAATTGCGACCAGGCATGACCTTTTTCAGAGGCCTTGCGAAACATGATCATGGCCTTCGCGTCATCCGCCGCCACACCACGCCCCTGCATATACATATTTCCAAGGTTGTATTCAGCAGTGACCTCTTCCTGGGCCGCAGCCTTTTCAAGCCACTTAAGGGCTTCCCCATAGTCCTGCTTCATCCCAATGCCATCCAGATAAAAAACGCCAAGGGCCGTTTGGCCCAGGGCCGAGCCGAGGTCAGCGGCTTTACGATACCAACGGGCTGCTTCCTTGTAATCCTTCACCACCCCTCTGCCCTGGAAATATATTCCAGCCAGTCGCAGTTGTGCATCCACATCGTCCTTCTCCGCAAGTCCGATCAAATGATCGAGAGAGCCGGGACCGGACTTTCCACCTTCTTCAGCCTGAGCCGGAAACACCCAGGACACCAAAAATAACAGACAGATGACGTTCAGAAACAGCGACCATTTTTTTATGAAGTCTGCTTTGCGTTCAGGCATAAATCCCTCCCTGGCAGATAATCAGCACGAGCTTCTTCTACTTACAGTCTACCACGAATTACACGCGAGAAAGCAGGTCTGATAAGGGGCAAATCCATGCACTGCACTATGAAGGAGTTCCGATTATAAGGCTTTGAGCCTTGCCTTTCTCACTCCGATGGTGTTGGCATGGGCTTCCAGTCCTTCGGCGCAGGCCAGAGATGATACAGCATCTGCCAGTTGCAGGAACCCTTTTGGGTTGAATTGAAGAAGGCTTGTCCTCTTGATGAAATCATAAACGCCCAGCGGAGATGAAAAACGGGCGGTACCGCCCGTCGGCAGTGTATGATTGGGCCCGGCTGAATAGTCGCCGAGCGGTTCGGGTGTCCATTGGCCTAGGAATGCAGCTCCGGCATTCTTTATTTTTGCAACCACCGCTTCGGGATCCCCGGTCATTATTTCGAGATGTTCCGGGGCTATCGCATTGGCGATTTCTATGGCCTTGTCTATACTTTCGGTTTTTATGATAGCTCCGTATGCTGCGAGTGATTTCTTAGCAATATCACGCCGCTTCAGGGCTTTGAGCTGCAGACTCAATTCTTCGGTCACCCCCTGAACAAGGGACTTTGAGGCGGTGATCAAGATGCTCGAAGCGAGTTCGTCATGCTCGGCCTGACTCAGCATGTCGGCAGCGATAAAGGCCGCGTCTGCTGTTTCGTCGGCTATTATCAGGATCTCGCTCGGACCGGCGATCATGTCGATATCAACTTCGCCGAAGACCATCTTCTTTGCGAGCGCGACGAAGATATTTCCCGGCCCGACGATTTTGTCCACCTTTTTTATGCTATTTGTGCCGAATGCCATAGCCCCGACAGCCTGGGCCCCGCCGACCCTGTATATTTCTCTTATGCCGAGGAACTGCAGGGCCGCCATCACATACGGGTTGATCTCGCCTGCGGGTGTTGGCACGCAAACAGCGATCTCCATTACTCCTGCTACCTGGGCGGGTATCACATTCATGAGTACGGTCGAGGGATAAGATGCCTTGCCGCCGGGCACATATACCCCGGCCCTTCCGAGCGGACGGATTATCTGTCCGAGCTTGATGCCGTTCTTTTCAAACGACCACGATTCTTCCTTCTGACGGGAATGAAAATCGTATATCCTGGACGCTGATAGTTCAAGCGCCTTGACTATCCCCTTGTCAGCCCTCCGGGCATGTGTATTGATCTCGGATGCCTTGATTTTGATCGGCAGGGAATGCTTGTCGAACTTCTTTGTGTATGCAGCTACTGCCCTGTCGCCGTTTTTGCGAACCGCACCGAGGATTTCGCCGACAACCTTTTCGATACCTGGATCGGCTCCCGCCGCCCTTTTCCTCAGCAGCTGCATGAACGCGCGCAATTGCCTGTCGTTATTCAAAATTCTCATCGAA
>DATJOY010000021.1:0-6528 GCA_035506695.1 Dissulfurispiraceae bacterium | reverse complement strand
AACCGCTGTCCCGCATGATCCTGCAAAGTGCAGCGACCAGCAGACTCTTGCCCGCCCCCGATCCTGTACCCTGTATCATCAATGTTTTAGCCATTAGCCCACAGTGCCCCCGTTCAGCAGCCTGACCACTGGGAATTTGTCATAGAAAGCTATAATGTTCACAGCCGCATTGTCCTGCTCGATCCTGAAGATATGTTCGAGCGGCATGCCGAGTACATGGCAAAGGACGATCCGGTTTACTCCGCCGTGGCCGGCAATGACGATGTTTTCCCCCGGATGTCGGGAGACGATTTCTTCATAGACAGGCAAAAGCCGGTCTCTCACCTGCAGGGTGCTTTCCCCGCCCATCGGGCTGTGCTCAAGCGGATTGGCCGCCCAGGCCCTGAATTCATCCGGATATTTTTTGCTGATCTCGGTCAGGGTCATGCCTTCCCATACGCCGAAGTGGCGCTCCCGGAGTTCCGAAACCACTATAGGTTGCAATCCGAATGGTGCTGCAAGAATCTCGGCGCTTCTCAGTGCCCTCGACAGGGGAGAGGAATAGACAGCCGCGAGAGAAGGGCCGCCCAAAGCCGCCCGGATAAACTCGCCCGTTCTTTTTATCTGCGCGAGCCCGGTCCCGGATATCGGGACATCTATGCTGCCTTTGTATCTCTTTTCCTCCTGCCCTTCAGTCGCGCCGTGGCGGATCAGATAGAGTGTCGTAACCATATGAATGACCCCGTCAAATATAATATTTCCGACAATTCACTCAATGCACCGAGAGTGTCTCCGGTCAGGCCGCCGAACCGCCAAGCGCAAAAGGCGACAGTTGTCAGCGCCAGGAAATATCCGGCCGGCAGCAGGCTGAAAAAGAGCAGGGCCTGCAAACCGGAATATCCGGCGGGCAGAGCTGCTAGTATGATACCGAAGAACAGAACAGCAAGCACGGCAGCGATGAAGACCTGCCATGATGAGCTGTCATCGATGAGTATCCTTCCGAGCCCGCTGTTTCTGGCGGATTTGCCGTGATGAATCGCAGGCACCATTGTCCATTTGGAAAAGACCGGCATCAGAAAAATGACCGACAATACGACCGGCGTTGCCGGAAAAGAGAGCACATTCCTGAGGAGTGCGAACTTAAAAAGAATTACCGTTACAACAGCCACGACGCCGATCGCACCTGTTGAACTGTCCTTCATCACGGCCAGCCTTCTTTCCCTGTCGGACACAGCATTGCCCGAAGATTTCACGGCTATCGCATCGAAGGAGTCGGCCAGTCCGTCGAGATGAAAGCCGCCGTTTGTGAGTATGGCCGCAGCAATAATAAACGCACTTATGATGTCGGCAGGGAAAATAGCGTTCATTGTTACTGCTGCAACCAATAGGAGAATTCCCTGTAATGCCCCGACTACGGGAAAGAAGGCCGTGCAGCGCGCGATGTCCTTCTCGGTAACATCTCCGACGGGCCTGACCGGTATGATCGTCAGAAATTGTATGGCCAATATTATTGAGCGCATATTATGTTTTGTAGGGGCAGCCCCATGTGGCTGCCCATTTGTTGTGAGCCCATTTGCCGCATGCAGATTTTTCGGGCTGCCATATAGGGCCGCCCCTACACCGTTTTGCGGGCGCAATAAATTGCGCCCCTACATTAGTTTACTATCTCCGCCGATACCCCTGCTTCGCCGAAGGTCGCCATCTCTTTATATATTTTAAGCCCTGCCTCGATCAAAAGCATGGCCAGCGCGGCCCCAGTCCCTTCGCCCAACCGCAAGCCGAGGTCGAGGATCGGCTCCAGTCCCATCTTTTCGAGCATGGCCTTGTGCCCTATCTCTACGGAATTGTGGGCGGCAAACATGTAATCTGCGGTCTTCGGCTCGATGCAATAAGCGATGAGGGCACCCGCGGTAGATATGAAGCCGTCGATGACCACCGGTATCCTGTTCGCCGCAGCGCCGAGCACTATCCCTGCGATACCGCCAATCTCTGCGCCGCCGACCTTGGCAAGGACATCGATTGCATCATTGCTATCCGGTTTGTTCAGCTTTAAGCCCTCTTCTATGACCCTGATTTTGTTTTCGAGAGATTCATCGGATATGCCCGTACCCTTTCCTGTAACTTCGGCAACGGTACGTCCCGTCAGGACCGCAGCGATAGCACTCGAAGGGGTTGTGTTGCCGATACCCATCTCACCGGTGCCGAACATCATGTAGCCTTTTTTCGCATAGCCGTTGGCGATGCTTATGCCGGTTTCGATGCAGCGCACAGCTTCCTCTTTGGTCATCGCGGCCGTGCGTGCAAAGTTCTTGGTACCTCTTACAACCTTGGCATGCACGAGTCCTTGGATGTTGCCGAAATCGTGATCAACCCCGATGTCCACGACCGCGACCTCGGCCCCAGCATGGCGTGCAAGTACGTTTATGCCCGCTCCGCCCCGCAGGAAATTCAATACCATCTGGGGTGTCACCTCTTTCGGATAGGCAGAGACGCCCTCCGCCGTCACGCCGTGGTCTCCCGCGAAGGTGAAGACAACCTTTCTGTCGAGCATCGGGCTCTTGTTCTCAGTGATGGCAACGAGCCTGCGGGCGAACTCCTCAAGCCTGCCGAGGCTGCCCGGAGGCTTCGTAAGATTGTCGAGGTGTTTCTGGGCAGCGGCCAACAACTCTTCATTTACGGAGTTTATTTTTTTTAGAGTAGTATTCAGAAGGTACATTTCGAAAATTCTCCTTAAAAACAAGTTATTAAAGTTTGTCTGAAAGTCCCATCGTAATTTTCTGCCATCCCGGCATGTCCGGAATCTTTCTGTGCAGGGGCCGCCCCTACAATTATTTTATCTTCATCGGTATCCCTGCTGTAACCAAATATACTTCATCAGCAATTTCAGCCACGCGGCGGTTCAACGTGCCGGCACTGTCCCTGAACTTTCTCGCCAGCGCGTTCTCCGGAACGATTCCCATGCCGACCTCGTTCGACACGAATAAGAGCGAGGATGGGCAGGTTGATGCAACTGAGATAAGAGATACTATCTCGGCATCGATATCGCGGTTTTCCATCATCAGGTTTGAGAGCCAGAGAGTTAGGCAATCGACAAGTATCACATCAAACTCACTGCCGATGCGGCTTATCACCTGATGCAGGGAGAGAGGTTCTTCAAAGGTCGTCCATTCCGCGGAACGCTCAAGTTTGTGGCGTTCGATGCGGTCTTTCATCTCTTCATCAAGGGCCTGCGCGGTTGCAATGAAAGCCTTGCGCCCCTCTGCTCCAGATGAATGCTGCAGCGCAAAGCTGCTTTTGCCGCTGCGCGCGCCACCGAGGATGGACGTTATGCGACCCTTACCCATTACCGCTTGTCCGTGCCCTGCATGGCCCCGTCGAACATACCTTTCAGCATTTCATTTGCACAGAATTTTCCGCACATTGTGCAGGAATGCTCGTCTCCGTTGCCGCGTTTCGATTTGATCTCGATGGCCCTGTCCGGGTCTATGGCGATCTCGAACTGTCTGCGCCAGTCCATGTCCCTTCTTGCCTTTGCCATCAGCTTGTCTTTATCGGTATGTTTGAGTTTGATCATATCTCCGATATGTGTGGCGATCCTTGAGGCTATGACACCTTCTTTTACATCTTCCACATAAGGCAGACCGAGATGTTCCGACGGCGTGACATAACATATGAAATCGGCGCCGTATGCCGAGGACATCGAGGCCCCGATGGCGGCGGTTATGTGATCGTATCCGGGTGCCACGTCAGTTGTGATAGGACCGAGCATGTAGAAAGGAGCGTCGCCGCTCATCTTTTTCTGAAGGGTTATGACGGCCTCGATCTCGTTTATGGGAATATGGCCGGGCCCTTCGACCATGGTCTGGCAGCCCATTTCCCGTCCAACCTCTGCAAGTTCGCAATTGATAAGGAGTTCCTGCATCTGCACGCGGTCGTTCGCATCGTGAATGGCGCCTGCGCGAAACCCGTTGCCGAGGCTCAGGACCACATCATGTTTTTTCAATATCTCCACCACCCTGTCGAAATGCTCGTACAGCGGGTTTTCCATGTTATTGTGCTCCATCCAGGCGACCATGTACGAACCGCCCTTTGAGACGAGCCCCCCGTAGCGATAGTGCTGCTTTCTCAGCATCTCCACCGTCCTTCGGTTGATGCCGCAATGGATGGCCATGAACGAAACTCCCTCTTCGCACTGTCTTTCGGTAATTTCGAAAAGGAGCTCCGCAGGCATCTTCACGGCTGCCCCGTATTTCGAAATGGCGAGCGAGAAGGCCTCATAAAGCGGGACGGTACCGACGGGGAGGGTGATGCTGTCCATTACCGCCTTTCGGATTGCTGCAATATCCCCGCCGACACTGAGGTCCATCAGGGTGTCGGCGCCATATTTTTCGGCGATCATGGCTTTCCGGACTTCCATATCGATATCGACTATGTCGGTAGATGTACCGATGGAGGCGTTGACTTTGGTCCTCAGACCTTTGCCGATTCCTACGATCTTCGACTTCCGGTTGAGGTTCGCCGGCACTACGATGCGTCCTGCTGCCACATGACTTCCAATCTCTTCTGCCGGTAGCATCTCGTCGGATGCAACCTGCAATATCTCATCGGTGAGTTCCTTTTTTGCGGCCCGTTGAAGCTGTGTCATCGCGTTTCTCCTTTAAAATAAAAAATCCCCAGGACGTATGCCCTGAGGATTGCACCCTGTTTCTTCATCCCCACCTTCCATCCGCGAGAAGGAGTTGCCAGAATTAGTCGGGCCGAAACTTCGGACGGGGCAATATGCAGTGCCTCGCCTTTCACTTCGGACTTCTAATTTCCGGCTTCTTACTTATTTCTCAGGCAGGTCTTCTGGCTCCCGGATCGTCCTACATGCCGGCCTTCCCAGATCAAACTGACCGTTCAAACGGTTCAAACCATTTAAACAGCCGAATCTAGTGGCTCAGTCGGCTTTCGTCCCCGGTTACAGCGGCGGGACCGCTCCCGGATCGGGCATGTGCCTTCACGGGATTCCCTATTAAGCGTTTCAGCGCCTGATGGGATATATTCCCGCATGTCGGCTGAAAATGTCAAACTCCGCACCGGAAATTTCGACCGGCGATTACATCGTAAGTTATAATAAAAATTCAGGATTATCGCAGGCAGGTGAAAGCGCTCCCGAACTTCAGGATTGTCGCCGGTCACTTCATATTTATAAGCCAGCAGAGGAGAATAGTTGATAACAGACGGACTCAATAAACAGCAAAAGGAAGCGGTCGAGCACTTCGGGTCGCCCCTGCTCGTGCTCGCCGGCGCAGGGTCCGGAAAGACGAGGGTTATTACGACCAAGATCGCCTGGCTGATCAAGGAAAAGGGGATCAGGGCCAACAGAATCCTTGCAATTACTTTTACGAAGAAGGCCGCACGCGAAATGCAGGAGAGGGTCGAGCGCCTTCTGTCGGTGAAGCCCAAATGGATTTCGACCTTTCATTCCTTCTGTGTGAGGGTTCTTAGGGAAGATGTCGCCGGGCTCGAAAGAAATTACGACAGGAACTTCGCCATCTACGACGAGCACGACAGCATGAAGCTGATAAAGGACATC
This sequence comes from Dissulfurispiraceae bacterium, assembly GCA_035506695.1. Taxonomy (GTDB): domain Bacteria; phylum Nitrospirota; class Thermodesulfovibrionia; order Thermodesulfovibrionales; family Dissulfurispiraceae; genus Fen-1308. The sequence continues at coordinate 971 of DATJOY010000021.1, read as the reverse complement.
CTGCGCGAAGGCGGCATGGACGTCAAGCATGCCGACGCTGCGCGCTCGGCCATATCGCGAGCAAAGCAGGATTACCGGAGCGACATTGTCGATTATATAGCAAGCCTGCCTTATCCTATGTCGGGCTTTGCGCCGGTGGCGGCCCAATACCTCGTCGAGATGGAAAAGAGCAATGCCCTTGATTACGACGACATCATCTATCTCGCTGTCGATCTCTTTTCTAAAAGGCCGGAAACAAGGAAACGCTGGCAGGACCGTTTCGATTACATGCTTGTCGACGAATACCAGGACACGAACAAGATACAGTACCTGCTGATTAATCTCCTTGTCAGCGAAAGGGGCGACATCTGCGTGGTCGGAGACCCCCAGCAGTGCATATATACGTGGAGAGGTGCGCATCCGCTCAACATCCTGAATTTCACAAAGGACTTCAGCGCTGCCGAGACCAAGCTCGAAATAAACTACCGTTCAACGCCCAAGATACTTTCAGTTGCAAACAAGATAATTGCCCAGGCCGACGTGATGTGGGAAGGGAAGATCCTCAAGCTCTCGACCGACAGGCGCGACGACGGTGAAGTGGTCTATACGAAGAACAGCGACAATATAGCGGAGTGCGGATACGTTGCGGCGAGGATCAGGAAGCTCATGGATATGGGATATCAGTATTCCGATATTGCAATTCTCATGAGAATGTCTTTTGTTTCGCGCGGGTTCGAACATGTCTTCATGAATGCAGGCATTCCCTATGAGATCATCGGAGGCGCAGCGTTTTACGAGAGGGCCGAGGTCAAGGACCTCCTCGCATATATGCGCCTGATGCTGAACAGGAAGGACAGGGCTGCCTTCGAGAGGAGCATGAACGTGCCTCCGCGTTCTATAGGCGCAAAGACCATCGCCAACATCAGGGAAAAATTCAGCGAGGACTGGATAGAGGCCCTGCGTGAAACCAAACTTCCGCCGAAGCAAAGGGC
>DATJOY010000020.1:0-3961 GCA_035506695.1 Dissulfurispiraceae bacterium | reverse complement strand
ATGGATTTCCATGACCTTTTGGTGAATGGCGGAAATCCCCTGCGGGTGCTCGGTTATCAGGTCCAGGAGCTCAAGGGCGGCCACCCTTCCTCCGGCCAGGTAATGTGTGTTGACATAAAACGGACCGATAAGACCCGAAGTATACCAGAAGGGGGTCTTCGGGTCGGCCACTTTGATCGCGTTAGTCCTGAAAAGATATTCGGTTATATCGTGCATAGTTATTTATTTTATCATATCAGCCAAAGAAGAAAAATTACGAGGGCAGGCTTGATGCCGATATAATTACTGCAGACCGGCATGGAATTCAAGAGCGGTTATATGATAGATGCGATATCGCGTTCATCGCTCGGATCGGGAGTCGAGAACGAACTTTATCGGAAGGAGCCCGATGACCGGAACGTTTCTACCCTCTCGTTTTGCAGGCCTGAATTTGGATTTCCTTACCCCTTCAATCGCTGCTTCTGCAAATCCGCAACCGGGATCTTGCACGACGTCAATCTGTTGCACATTTCCGTATTCGTCAAGATGCAGGCGCAAGACTACCTTGCCTTCCCTTGAAAGCCGTCGTGCCATGGCAGGATAAATTGGAGCTGCCCTATAGACAAAACCGGGGCCTGCTGCAGATCCAAAGTCAGCAACCATGACAGGAGAATCATTCCCCGGCCTTTCCGATATCTGGTGTCCCCCATGGGCATCAGTCGCGGAAACATTTACAACTGATGCCGTCGCAACCTCCGGCTGCTTTTCTGCATTGTAAGCCGATGGAGACGTCTGTGTGCTGACTGCACTTTCAACTGGTTCCAGGGCTAAACCGGCAACTGATGTCCGCGTCATCTTTTCAGGGTGAGCAGACCGCCGGGACACGGTTTTTTGTTCGACGGTCCCGGTGGCCGTGGAAGTGCTTTCGCACATCAAAAACACCTCATACGGGGCGCTCGTCCGGTATGACTTTGCCAGCAGAAGTGCAACTGCTATGACGACTGCATGAAAGACAATCGACCAAAGCACCGGAGCGGATGCATGGACCTTATGTCCAAGCATCCCGCTCACCGGTATCTTTTCACTATAATTCAGAAGCCGCATATCTTGAATTTGCGATGAGCCCTTGTTTATAAGGTGACCACGGTCATTTCATAACTTTACCGTCAGGGCAGCGTAGAATGATCTGCCATAACCGGGAACCGGAACACCCCATGGGATCGCATTCCCCGACATGGTTGCCCCTTGACCGACATATGCCCCGCCCATTGGCAGGTAGTAGAATTTGTTCAGAACGTTTTCAATTCCGGCATCGAGTCGTACCATTTTCCATTCATAGCTGGCGCGCAGATTCATCAAACCATACGCGGGAGTCTTAACTTCGTTGCGCACCTGAGACACCTCTGTTTTTGCGTCCACCAATTGCCCTTCAACCGTACTTGTCAATTTGCCGAGACGGTTTACTATTGCCAATTTGGCATTGAGCGGCATGATATTGTACAGATTGTCGCCTGTCGTCTCGTTCCTGCCCTTCACATAATTCAAAATGCCTGTTGCCGTAAAAGTGCCGTAGTTGTCGGTTTTCGCCAGCTGGTAATGGCTGGAAACATCGATCCCGTAAAGACTGGCGGATTGATTCACAAACTGGAGATAGACGAAACCGGTTGTTGCAGTCAGGCTGGCAACGACGGCAGCACTACTGCCACAGACGGATGTGGGACAACGTCGGGCATCTATATAATCCTGGACATAGGTGTAATAGGGCGTAACTTTAAGGCCCCATTGTTCCCGACTGGAAGCATGCCAGTCGGCCGTAGCGCTGACGGTGTGCGCCACTTCGGGCTTCAGTTCGAGATTCCCAACATAGAAATTCCCGTCGCCGGCGAAGTTGACCATTTCCATAGCCATTGTGTTTGTCGACCACGCGTAACGCTCATAGAGGTTGGGTGATCGGGTTTTTCTGGCAAAGCCTAACTCGAAAGAAAGCGTTGCCGCCGGCGTATAGCGCGTTAATGCCGTCACATCAAAGTTGCTGTCTGTGTGCCGGTGGTCGCGGTTATTGAAGGTTGTGGCAGGGAACAAAGGGGCCCCGTTGTACATCATCGTGTTGTTATAGCCCTGTACTGGGCCGGTATTCATCATCACCGTTTCGTTACGGACCCCCAGCAGGCTTGTCCACTGCTGGTTCCAGAGCGCCTCCCATTCGGCAAAGACACCGATGCGGTCACGTTTTCCATCATTGATGTTAAGGAACGTATTAGGCGCCATTCCGCCGGTTGTGAAACCCGGAGGCAGGACAGATGGGGACGGCGGCCACCAATCGTCGAGTCGGTAAAGCTGAGCATCGACCCCTACCTTGAGAATGTCGCGTTCCGATAGTTGGATGCCCGCCTTGACCAGTCCACCTGTATTATTTCCTTTCGTATTCATCGGCATCCCGGGTGCCAGGATGGTTGCCGCGCTCCCATACAGGAACTGTTTGTCGTTGGCGAAATCCATCTTGTGCCGCGTATGCTCGTTATAAACACGGGCTTCCAGAGTACCCCACTGGTATTGATCGCTATAGCGCAAATTGACCTGCTGACTATCATTCTTAGTCATATCCATGCGCTGGTTGGGGAATCCCTGATATGGGATATGCTGAAGGCCGAGATCGAGCTGAAGCAACTGTTTGTCATTGCGCAGGGCCATTTCGACTGCATGGTTCCAAGCTTGATATCTTGAAGATCCGATCACATCTCCCGCTAACCAGCCCTTGTCAGTTGCTGCCGGCCCTGCTGCCTTGAAATCCCGGGCAGCCTTGTAGTCGCCTGCTTCAGCCAGCGACCCGGCATAGCGTATGCTGAAACGGTCGGTGGCCCCGCTTGCCGAAAGATTGGCGCCGAAGGCGTTGCTGTTGCTGCGATAGTAGGTGCCTGTTTGCCCCTTTAGCAGAAGGCCTTCACCCGGCTTGGCGAACTCAGGTTCCGCCGAGTCGACCAGTATCGTTCCGGCAATGCTGTCGCCGCCGGCGCTGACCGGGCTGATGCCGGCATAAACTTTAATGCTGCTGACATTTGTAGGGTCAATGTAAGAAAGCGGCGAATTCATGTGGTTCGCACATGCCGAAATCAGGTCCATTCCGTCGACCTTTATGCGCACGCGATCGTCACCCATTCCATGAAGAAAAGGAAGGGCGGCAACACCACCATTTTGTTGAAGACTAACGCCCGGTGTATCGTAAAGCAAATCCGCCGTACTGCTTGTGCGAGCCCTATCCCCGGGCGTCACGTCAAGCCGGGAGCTGCCCAAAGTAACGAAATCCTCGTTCGGTTTCTGGATGGGAGAAGCTTTGACGACAATTTCATCGAGAGCAGCCGTCTTTTCCTTGTTCTCACCTGCCGGCGCAGGCTGGTCCGCAGACATAGCCAATCCGGGCAAAAACGCGGTACTGAACAGCAATAAGACAATGATCAGATTATTTCTCATAATGATATCTATCCCCTCTAACAGTAGTTCTCTTTGCACGCAGTCCCGGTTGTGTTGCTGCAGCATGTTAACCGGAAATCTGCCTGAGTAGAATGCGAAGCAACTGAATGTCTTGCCGGTCGACGTTGCAAAGACGGCTTTTCTTTATACTGGTCTGTTTCCAGCAGCATAAAGCCGTCGGATGTCTGACCTCCGCAAAGATCAGTGTGCAGTTGTTGGAGTTATCTTAGGCTTCAGGGGGATGCTCGCACGGTTCTGTAAATCGAGAAGGTGTAATTGCCGAATAAGAAGGACAACTGAATCCGATTCCTGCAATAACTGCTATCGATGGCGGGCATTCAAAGAAAAGAGGTGAATCAGCATTAACCGAAATAGACGCCTCGCCGGTATGACAGACATCAAGTGTCATGATGGAAGGGGGAGAAGCGGCGGCCGGCACAAAATGCATTGTAGTCAATGAGGTAAGCATCGAGCATGCAAAAACCAGCAGCAGTATCAGGATAGTTGTGCGCCT
>DATJOY010000019.1:0-15851 GCA_035506695.1 Dissulfurispiraceae bacterium | reverse complement strand
ATCATAAAGCTGAAGGAGTAAAGTGCCCACAAGATAAAGTCCTGAATAATATTGCGCTGCCCTTATTCAGTTCCCAAGACTGATGCCAATGCTCCTATCCTGAGGGCCCCCCAATGTTTCCCTTCTATAAAGATCGGCATTGAAAAATCATTCACTGTTTCTCCAGTGTCCCGCAAATATGTCTGGAGCAGAAACGGCCTGGTATTTCTTGCCAGTGCTATGCCGACCTTGTCGTTAAATATCCTTTTGTCGCGGCAGTTCAAAAGGTCCTTCTCATAATTCCCCGTGGGCGGTTTTGAAAACTTGCTGTTATGGCTGGGGGCATACCCGTTTTCATCAACGCACAGCACATAAAGCGCCCCCTGGATATCAGACAGCGCCTTGTCGTAAATAGGCTGCAATTCCTTTTCAACCAGATCATCATATGCAGTTTTGTAGCGCTTCGGATTACTGCCGGGGATCTCCCTGTAATTCGTGTCGAAAACATTTACGCCTCTGCTGTGGTACTCCATGATTTTCTTTTCGAAGACATCCTTGTATCCGGCTGTTTTTTTGATAACCTCGAACACAAGGCCGGTTCCGACCATAAATGTGGACATGTCTTCCTGCATCTCCTCGGCAATATTGAAGAGATCCGCGCTGTATGCTTCCGATTCCTGCATCTGCTGACTCGTCTGGATGCTCAGCGTTCGGATATCGGAGACTTTCTCATGAATATTTTCGTTGGTCTGGGAGAGGTTTTCAATTGCCTCTGTTATTCCCTTGATCTGAGCGCTGTTATTTTCAAAGTCCGAAAGCATTCCCTTGAAGTTGTCCGACGTCTTGCCTACTACATCTTTCAGGTGGATAGTGAATTCGTTGATTTCCTTTATTTCCGAAAGTGTGCTGGACACCTGTTTTCTCATTTCATTTATATTGCCTGATATATCGCCAGTTGCAGCATTGACCCTCTCTGCAAGTTTCCTGACCTCATCCGCGACAACTGCAAATCCCCTGCCCTGCTCGCCTGCGCGGGCGGCCTCGATGGCCGCGTTAAGCGCCAACAGATTCGTCTGGTCGGAGATATCTTTTATCAGCGATACGATCTCCCTGATGCTTTCAGAATTCTTGCTCAGAGTCATAACTGTTTCGGTGAACGTTGAAAGTTTTGAATTGATCTTACTCACTTCATCAGAAACATTGACCAGTTCCTGAAGGGAGGATTTTGCGGTCCCGAGATTCTGTGACGTCGAGTTGGAGATAGACTGGGCATTATGCGCAATATCAGAGATGGCGGAGCTTGAAGTATTGCTCAGATTGAATATAACGTCCGTCAACTCGCTTTGCTTGCCGGCGCTGTTCGCCGTACCCTTAATGCGTTTTATCGCATTTGCGGATTTGTTGGCTACCTTCATAGACTTGTTCAAATTAGTTGCTATTGATTGTTTCGGCTTATCTACAGCTTCGACCAGAGTGCCTGCCAATGTTTTGACCTCACCGTTTAATGCCGCAAGCTCTCCTGCTGAAAGAGCTCCCTCCGCCGACGAAAAGCTACTGATAACTTCAACAATCTGGGTTGACGGTTTTACAACTGACAGGTAGATAAAAGCCGCTGCAGACGCCACGGCCAGGAGCGAAAGTGCAAGCAGAGAGAAATAGGCTGTATTTTTTTGGACTGCATAAAAGATCAAAAAAACGATTGTTATAAATAACGCAAGGGAAGCCACAGCAATAATCAGTCGTTTGGTAAATTTTGACGTTCCATTGTTGCCCGTGCTTTCAAATGTTGTCATTACTTTCTCCCCTTTGGAAAATTGTTAAAGCAGTCGTTTTTTCGGCTTTAAACCGTCAGCAGTTTCTTTCCCCCTTCCCGCGCGTCGCGCAATGCGGTCGGGTGTTCGAGGATTGCGCCTTTGGCATCTACCCCAAGAAAGCTCAATGTTTCGTGCTTCGGAACGCTGATGGTCCGGAAAAAGGCCTTGGTTGTTGCATCTGCGCACTGCACCCCGATTTCTCTTTTCATGCCTCCCACAACCATAAGGAGTCCCTTTCTTCCATAGGGCCCTTCAGGGATAGTTTTTTTCATTAAATATTTCTCGCACCAGAAGGCCTGGCACCTGTCGATCATTGCCTTGGTCTGGGCGCTCAGCGCAAAGAAGAAGATCGGGGAGGCGAGGATAATCCGGTCGGCCTCCCGTATGGCTTGATAAATCTGCTCCATATCATCTTCTATAATGCATTTGCCGGTCTTGTCGCAGCTGCCGCAGTCCTGACAGGGTTTGATGCGCATGTAATTAAGCTTGAAAATGACGATCTCGTGCCCTGCTTCTTTTGCAGGCTTCAATATCTCTTCAAGCAGTATGTCCGTATTGCCGCCCGGACGAGGGCTCCCCTGGAATGCTACTACCTTCATTTGCCCTCCTGTTTTATGGTTTCGGATTTCAGATCGATGGCGCGCTTCATGTTCAGAAGATTATTTGTGAGGTCCCACCACCCGTGGTTGAAGGACGTAAAGTCCGGGGCCCCGGTCATTGCAGAAGAATAGCGGACCGAATTCGCATAGAAAAGCCATTGCCGCACCCACATCTGTTCGATCGGTTCGTCGAAAGGATTGGCCTTGTCCTCAATCCCTTTCTGCCACGCATCCATCATAAGCTTGGTGGCCGTGAGGGTCATCTCGTTCGTCTCTTTTATGGTATTATCCAGCTTTGCGAAATGCCGGTTAACCCAGTCGGAGCCGTGGCAGGCCTTGCAAATGTTTTTCATTTTATCAGAACGCTGCGACTGCTCCGCAGCGTCGATAAGATATTCCGAGGCAGGCTCACCGCTGAAAGCGGTCGGCAGCGGAAGACCGTCCTTATTGTTGATGATCGTCGTATTGCCCGATTTTGGTTGAGGGTGAGCATAAATGAGCCCGAAAAGCCTTACCCAGAGCCGCGCCCCGAAGTCGTGGCTTCTCTCAGCAATTACATCTCCCTGCGGAGAAACAACAAGACTGTTATGACATGTTGAGCAGGTCGGTGTCTTGAAGTCCTTGCCTATCTTCCATGGAACGGCATTGAAGTTCCATTCATGGTGCTTCGACGAATATATGTTTCCGTGCTTGCTCTCTTCATACACATTCCATGCGGGCACGTCCGGTTCGATATGGCACTGCGAGCACGTATACGGTTTGCGCGCAACCTCGATCGAGAAGCCGTGGCGCGGATGGCAGGCAGTGCAGGCGCCTAGGCTGCCGTCAGGGTTCTCCCTGCCAACTCCTTCGTTGGGCCAGTTGGTGAGTTTGGGGACGGAAATATCTCCCACCTCTGTGTGAAGGGTCTGCATCCCTGTCACCTCGACCTTTGTGCCGTGGCAGCCGAGGCAGCTTTCGTGCAGCGTTGTTTCGGAAGGTTTGGCAGCGACCAGCCTGCCCTGCTCATACGTCTTCATTCCCGTCACTGTTGAAACAAGAGTATGGTAAACCGGGTTCGACATTAGATTTTTTATGGCGTGCGCCTTTTTGCTGTCGGCAAACTGCTTCCTTTCATTCGGATGGCAGGTGCTGCAATCGTCGGGCGATACGACAACATTTATCCTGAACCCAAAGTGGTTGAAATTGTCCTTGTGTGCAGTTGCGTTCAGGCTGTGGCACTCGAAACAGCCGACTGCAACTCCAGAGAGTGTATCCGGAATTGTTTCAGTCGAGATCCTTCTTTCGAGAACAGGCCTGGTCAGCGCCTGTCCGGGGATAGTGCGTGAATGCCTGCTGGTTTGCCAATCTCCGACAATACCAGGAGTGTAACGGCTGTGGCAGCCAAGACATGCGCGCGTTTGCGGGCTTAGCTGAATTTGATCGGACGGCCCTTCTTTGTCCTCCGCCGATGTTGCAGAAATGAAAAATAGAAAACCGATGATGGCAAAAAAAAGGAAAGATAATCCGGCAGCTTTAATGCGAATGCTCGCCATACCAGCCTCCTTGTTCAACTCGGAAGAACGGAAGCGGCTTCCGTTCTTCCGAGCTTTCTGTTCTATTCGACCTTCTTGTATGCCTGCTTTTTGGATTTGCAGACAGGGCATTCATCCGGAGGCTCGCCGGCAACCGTGTGGCCACAGACGCTGCATACATAATAATCAGCTTCGGTGTTCTTGCCAAGTTCGGCAAGCGCTTTCTTATAGAGCTCGGAATGTACCTTCTCGACTTCATTGGCGTAAGTAAAGGTTCTTACCGCGTCTTTTATCCCTTCAGCCTCTGCTTCTGCGATCATCTGGGGATACATATTCTGAAATTCAAATACCTCTCCGGCGTTGGCAGCTTCGAGATTTTCTTTAGTAGTCTTGATACCGCCCATCTGCCTGAAATGGTTATGGGCATGGATGGTCTCGGCCTCGGCCACGGCCCTGAAAAGTTTGGCCACCTGCTTGTATCCTTCCTGCTCTGCTTTCTTGGCATAAGCAAGATATTTCCTGTTGGCCTGCGACTCGCCCGCAAAGGCATTCTGAAGATTTGTTTCCGTTTTAGACATAAATATTTCCTCCTGTTTATTGAAATTTGACGTGATATTCCTTGACCTTTCTTGCAAAGGTCACGCCGTAATCATAGCACTCCGCTTCATCCAATCCGGACGGACGATAAAGGACCTGCATTCCGGGCTCAACGGTTTCAAGCCCGATCTTCTTAAGTACTTCATAAGCTTCTTTCACAGCCCCGCCGCCCCAGCCATAGCTGCCGAAGGCTCCCGCTATCCTGTTCTTGGGCCTGAGCCCACGCAAATTCGTCAGGAAGTTCGCCACGCTCGGGAACATGATATTATTGAGGGTCGGCGTGCCGATGAGCAGTCCCCTCGATTTCCAGAATTCTTTTATCGCTACGCTCTGCGGAGTGGCCCTCAGCTTTATGACCTTGCAATCGACACCTTCGTCCTTGATGCCCTGCATCAGCGGAAAAGTCATCTGTTCGGTGCTGTGCCACATGGTGTCGTAGATGATGGATACGCTGAGATCGGACTTGCCGTTGGCCATGTCGAGATAGCGCCCGATTACTTTGCCGGGATCCGACCTGAAGATTATGCCGTGGTCGGGTGCGATCATATCTATCTCGATGCCGAGTTTCTGGATGTCGGCAATCTTGCTCTTTATGATGTGGCCGAAAGGCATCAGGATATTTGCATAGTAATCTGTAATGGCATCGTCGAGCTCCGACATCGACTGGCAGGTGACGTATTCGTCATCAAACCGGGAGGACGAGGCTATATGCTGGCCGAAGCCGTCCTGGCTTATAAGGAGCTTTTCCTCCTTCACATATGTCATCATCGAATCGGGCCAGTGGAGCATCGGGGTCTCTATGAAAAGGAGTGTTCTCTTGCCTATCGAAAGAGTGTCTCCTGTCTTCACAATCTTTATATTCCATTTCGAAAGATCGAAAAAGCGTTCCAGTCCCTTCTTGCCCTTTGCAGTTATGTAAATCGTGGCTGAGGGGCAGTAAGCCATTATCTTGTCTATGCTTGTGACATGATCATTTTCTATATGGTTTATGACAACATTTTTTATTTTGGAAGGATCAACGATAGCAGTGATATTCTTGATCATGCTGTCGGCGAAGTCGTATTTAACGGTATCTACGAGGGTGATCTCTTCATCGAATATAAGATAGTTGTTATAAGTAGTACCACGCGGAGTCTCGTACCCGTGAAAATCCCTGACAGCCCAGTCAATCGCCCCGACCCAGTAAATCCCGTTCTTAAGTTCTATCGATTTCATAATGCCTCCGTACAAAGTATAAGATAAATTGTGCCTGTGCCCAACAGGTTGTGAAGAAAATATCCGGGCCGGTTATCGCATGCCGGCCCGGACACATTCCCTCGCATGGAGTAGTTTATACTAAACACTATTTACATTCAAACCCTTCGCCGATGCGGTCCATGGGCCGTCCGCAGCAGGAGAGCACGCCTACCCCATCATTGGTAACAACCACTTCATTGGTGCATACGGTGCATTTATACTTTTGTCCAATAGCTGTCATTGTCTGTCTCTCCTATTTCAATGCTTCCGAAATTTTGCCGACTATCTTTTCCGATGGCTTCAGTGTCTTTGCTCCCGGCTCCCACTTTGCGGGGCAGACTTCTGCAGGCTTGTCCTTCACATATTGAAAAGCTTTCACCTTGCGCAGCAACTCGTCAGAGTTGCGGCCGACATTGAAGAAATTCACCTCGGAGCCGACAAGCTTGCCGTCCGGATCGACAATAAAGGTCCCCCTGAGTGCAAGACCGCTTTCCTCCTCATAGACGCCGAAGAGACTGCAGAGTTCGCCCTTTTGGTCCGCACCCATATGGTACTTGACGTTTTCAAGGAGCTTTTCCTGATGAAACCAGCCGAAATGGACGAACTTTGTGTCGGTACTGACTGATACCACCTCGCAGCCCATTTTCTTCAGTATGTCCTGCTTGTCGGCCAGGTCCGCCAGTTCGGTCGGACAGATAAATGTAAAATCAGCCGGGTAAAAGAAAAGGATGGTCCACTTCTTGGCCTTCATGGCTGCCGAAAGGCTGAACTTGCCGAACTTGCCTGTCCCGGGTTCAAAGGTATCAATCTCGAAGTCAGGCACTGTGTTACCAACTCCCAAATGTCCGCAGCATACATCTTCCATAACTACCTCCTGTTTGTCGCTATTTTTTAAAATATTAATCCCGGCAAAAAGCAGGGAAATTGTTCAGCATTTCTGCATAGTCCCTTTTTCGTTGCACTTCGGACATTTCTGTGGCTTGCAGCGCCCCTCTTTTGTCGTACCGCACTGCGCGCATTTAAAGATGGCCATTCTATTTCACCTCCCCGATTTTTTTCTGCATTCCGGACAGATACCATAAAATTCAACCTGACTTCCGGTAATCTGAAAACCCTGGGTCGCCTCCCTCGGGACCGCAAGATCAAAATCAATATGAATGTCGGCAATTTTTTTGCAGCTGGAGCAGATCAGGTGATGGTGCTTTTCCAGGTTGGGATCGAAATGTTTTTTGTCCGGATCGATCGTGATCGAAGCCAGCTTGCCATGTCGCTTCAGCGTCTCCAGGGTGTTATATACGGTAGCCAGCGACATTGTTGGAAATTTCTTTGAGACCTTCCTGTAAATATCTTCAGCTGTAGGATGGTCCCTGTTCCCTTCAAGGCATGAAAGTATCGAAAGCCTCTGAGGCGTCAGCTTAAGTCCCAATTCCTTATATTTCATCATGGCCCAGAGCCCCTTTCAATTTAGAATTATTATCAATAGATATATATTATTATTTAAGAATAGTTTTGTCAAGGGGCCGGATAATTTTTTATCAGCCCACGGACTGCCCCCATTGATTTATGTATATCAATAAGGATTCCTATGTCCAAAGAGTGATTGCAATTCTACTATCCCAACTTGTTCATACTTTTTTCACAGCATGACCTGAAGTGTTTTGAATTGAAGCGCACTGTCTGGGTCCTCAAGGCTCCCGATCAGTAACCGCAGCTGCATTATTTACGACTGTTAATATTATGATTGGCCTGCTTTATCAGAAACAATGGCTAATTCAATGCGCGAGAGACAAATGCTTAAGGCTATGCTGTCCTCATTCATAAATAACGAAGATATAGAAACCTGTTGAGATGGAATGCTCAGTAATGTATGATTAAAATTGAGCTTCGATTTAACGCTGGGGAGAAATCATGAAGAAATCGCGGAAGATCGCCCTTACCCTCATCGCATCCGCCTGCATTGCGGCCTCTGCCTGCAGTTCAGACCAGGAAACCCGGCAGGACGTTTATACATCAAAGGATGCCTGTGCAAACGACTGGGGCAGCACCGAATGCGAACCGGCCACGACAGGTCACGGCTATTACGGTCCTCACTACTATTTTTACGGCGGCAGGCCCTGGTATTTCCCGCGCGGATATGAGACCCCGGTGGAGACCAGGCCCTCGCAGGGCGCCTATAGCATGAAACCCGGCCTGCATGCGCCCGGAGCGTCGTCTTCCATAACTTCGACAAGGACAGTGAGAGGGGGATTCGGTGCATCGTCCTCAACTCACGGTGGTGGCTCATAATGAAACGGTTGGTTGTACCGAAGCGTCGGGACTGGCAGCGGAAATTTGATGAACTCGGTTTTACGTTCCACTCGATGGGCGGTTCATATTGGAGCGAGGGCATATGCTACGAATTTTCATCCGGCCAGATAGACCATCTCGAAGAAGTGACGCAGGAACTTCACGGGATGTGCCTGAAGGCGGTCGAGCATGTAATTTCCAACAACCTCTTCACTAAAATAGGCCTCGGAGATCAGGCCGCAGAGCTTGTGAGAGAATCATGGAAATACGAAGACGCGAGCATTTATGGCCGCTTCGACTTCTCTTATGACGGAAGCTATGAGCCGAAGCTTCTCGAATATAATGCCGACACGCCGACCGCTCTCTATGAGGCGAGCGTGGCCCAGTGGGTATGGCTTGAAGAGGCCTTCCCGAAATACGACCAGTTCAATTCCATCCATGAAAAGCTGCTCGATGCATTTAATGCGGCAAAACAAAAAATGCCTATTGTATCCAAGCTTTATTTCAGCTGTGTGAAAGACCACGAGGAGGACCTCGCAACGGTCGAATACATGCGTGATGTGGCCGGCCAGACAGGCATTGATACTCAGCACATTTATGTGGAAGACATCGGGTACAATCCGGACCTCGAAAAATTCGTCGACATGGATGAAGGGCCGATCGATTTTCTGTTTAAGCTTTACCCGTGGGAGTGGCTGCTGGCCGACGATTTCAGCAAATACCTGAATCACCGGACGATAACATTGTTCGAGCCTGCCTGGAAGATGGTCCTGTCCAATAAAGGCATACTGCCGGTCCTTTGGGAGATATACCCCGGACACAAAAACCTGCTGCCGAGTTATTTTGAGCCGCAACGCGTCAGCGACAACTACGTCAAAAAACCGCTCTTTGCGCGGGAAGGCGCCAACATCGAATTTGTAAAGAATGGAAAGCGGACCGTCACAGAAGGCACCTACGGCAGCGAAGGGTTCATATATCAGGGACTCGCGGAACTGCCCGAGTTCGACGGACGCTATCCCGTAATAGGCTCGTGGATCGTAAATGGACTGGCCGCAGGCATCGGGATACGTGAAGACAGCACTCCGGTCACGGACAACACGAGCAATTTTGTGCCCCACTACTTTAAAGTGTAAGGAGGAATAATGGAAATTACTTCCCAGCTCCCCGGTATCGTTAAATTTCTCGCCTATTTTGCTTCGGCCATAGTTTTGACCGTAATATTCCTGATAATTTATGTACGCGCCACCCCGTACAGGGAATTCGACCTCATCGACCACGGCAATGTCGCCGCGGCCTGCAGCCTGACCGGCGCACTCTTCGGATTCATCATCCCACTCGGCAGTGCGATAATACATAGCGTGAACATCTATGACATGGTACTCTGGGGCGTGGTCGCACTTGTCGTTCAGGTTCTGGTCTTTTTTTTCGTGAGGCTAATTTTCAGGGGCCTGACGGATGCCATACAGGAAGGGGTAGTCTCGAAAGGCCTGTTTCTGGGCGCGCTTTCCGTGGCCGCCGGGATATTGAATGCCGCCTGCATGTCGTATTGATTGCACGCACCCGCCTTACCAAACCAAGGATATGAAGCGATTTTCGGCTGTGGGCCATTTTTAGACGGAAGGGCCTGAGTGAGCCGGTTCGCAGTATGCTGTTGGAAAATAAATCAATGATATCCTAAGAAGTGTTAATGTAATTCCACACGGACTAATCTTTTCCGCCTGAAAGTGGCCCACAGCCGATGTCAGATCATTCAACCGTAACAGAAATGCTGTCGCCCCTGCGGTCGGGGCCGACGGCCATTATGTTGTGCCTGCCCCTCTGAAGCTCCCAGACCAGCTGATACGGCGGCCCGGTCCTGCCTATATGCATGCCGTCGATGAACCAGTCCACATAAGGCACCGGGGCCGTAACCACGCTTTCAAGTTTGATCGCGGATTCGGCAGCATTATAAATAACGAAGCGATCGTCGGGCAGCGGATAGACGATTCGAACTGTTGATGCCTGGCTTCCCGCGCTGTAAATATTGTCATATTCAAGTTTCGGAGTGATGCTTCCTTCGTGAGTCCCTTTGAGTGCCGGATACCGCACCCTTATTGACGGTGCATTGAAAATGGGGACTTCAGGGTCTTGAGGTTGATGGAAAACAGCCTCAAGCTCGGACGGGAAGCCGGCCAGGCGGAAACTGCCTGCCGCATTCAGCCTTTCACGCTCATAAAGCCAGCCCGCATAAGCTGCAGGCAGCTCATGGTAGTATTCCTCATGACGGTGAAAGCTGCAGGTTTCGCGAGGTTCAGTGCCAGCAATGAAAAGCTCGCGCACCCGATGCGTGCATTTCGGACCCGGCAGCATGCCTGAAATGCCGCAGACCTCTATTGACACCAGACCCTCCGGTTGCGTAAAACTCGCCGGAGGAGTATCACCATACAGCAACCTGATTACTTCTTTGAAGATGGGAACTGCGCCTGCGGCACCTGACATATGATCAGTCGGATCACCCTCGAAATTTCCGACCCATACCCCGATAGTATAGTCGGGAGTATATCCGACCGCCCACCCGTCGCGATACGATGTGCTCGTGCCGGTCTTGACGGCAAGCTTGAACGGGAATGACAATGCTCTCCCGAAGGTGATCAGCCGGGATGACGGATCTGAAAGTATGTCGGTTACAATATAAGCCGCCTGCTCTGAAAATACAGGCTCGGCATCTTCGCGGGGGCTATCAATCAGATAGCGAAGCGGCCGATACCGGCCGCGATTCGCAAGAACAGCGTAAGCGTTGGCAAGCCCTTCGAGCGTAACTTCGGCGTTGCCAATGGCGAGGCCGAGACCGTAGTCGGCGCCATCCCGTCCGTCATCAGGCATCAAACGCAGCTGCCTCATAAGGTCATAACCTTCTTCGACCCTGATTGCTTCGAGCAGTTTCACAGACGAAATATTGAGAGAATTGCCCAGGGCGGTGCGCATCGTCACGGGACCATATTGATGCTGGTCAAAGTTGTCAGGCGAGTAAAAACCGTAAGGGGTCTTATATTGCCTGATCACGTCTTCGAGCAGGGACGATGCCGTATAGCCGTTCTCGATGGCCGCCGCGTAAAGAAAAGGCTTGAGCGTCGAGCCGGCCGATCTCCTGACAGTTGTGCCGTTGTTAAAACCGCCGTCCGTTTCCGAATAGGCGATGGACCCGACCGACGCGAGCACTTCCATCGTGCTGTTTCTGACGACCATGACAGCCGCCTGGTGCGCACCCTTTGCGACAAGACCTCTCTTGTGCGACTGGAGGACCTTTTCGATGTCCTGCTGGAGACTGAGGTCGAGGGTTGTTTTATGTATGCCAAATTCAGGCTTAGTGCGGGCCTTCAGCAACTCGATCACATGAGGCGCGAAGTTTGGGGACCCCGCCCTCGGTTTGAATAAAAGCTCCTCGGCCTTCGCCGTGTCGTACTGCTCTTTTGAAATGAAGCTTAAAGACAGCATCTTGGACAATACTATATTTTTCCGTTCAAGAAGCTTGTCCCTGTTTATGCCATACGGATTGTAATAGCCGGGCGCTTTGGGAAGGGCAGCCAGCAGCGCTGCCTGGGCTATGCTGAGGTCGGCGGGCTTGCGGTCGAAATAGATGCGGGCTGCAAGACCGATGCCCGCAATGCCGGGGCCGAGCGGGACCCTGTTCAGATATTGCTCAAGAATGGCGTCTTTAGTCAGCTTCTTCTCAAGCTCCCCGCTCATGAACATTTCGATCAGCTTGCCGCCAAGCGTGCGCGGGTGGGGATGGATAAGCCGAGCCGTCTGCTGAGTTATTGTCGAAGCGCCCGAAACAACGCTCCCGTGAAACAGGTTGTCTTTGAGCGCGCGCAGGACCGCCCGCATGTCCACGCCCGAGTGGGAATAAAACCGTTCGTCCTCAATCGCAACAAAGGCCTTCTTCACATGGTCAGGGACCTCGTCCGCCCTCACGCGGAGGTGGCGGAGACCATTGGCGTCAGGGAGAAAGCGAAGCATCTCTCCGCTCCGGTCGGTGAAGATAAGGTTGTCCTTTACCTCAAGGTCTTCATTGCTGAAATAGTCGGCCTGTGCCGAGGATGCGAGCAGCACCGTCGCAAGGGCCGCCACAACTGATATATGCATGAAATACCTCATCGGCTCCAGGCGTTGCGATGCGATTATTTCCGCGGCTTGATGGTGACAGTGCTCATCGGCGTATATCCGACGACATCCGGCTTGTACATCAACTGTGCCTTTGTCTGGGGCATTACAAACTCTCCTTCGCAGACCGCGCGCGCATAATACGAATATTCGTACACCCCGCCCCAGATTCGGTCGCGGAAGGCTAGGACCCTGTCATCGCGCAACTCGAAGTGGTTAGGGTAGAAGGGGTATGCATTGCCCCACACATCAAAGTCCTGATCGGAAGAAACTGCGGGATTGCCTTCCTCCTGACCTTCGGATACTTCACCAACCTCATCGCCCTCGCCGCTCTCATCACCATCGCTATCGACACTGCGTTTCCTGGAAACCTGCTCCTCGGTTTTTATGGCCGTGTTGATGGCGACAAAGCCAGCCGGCAGCGGATCATCGACAGCGATATAATTGTTAGGCCCCTGAGACTGGACCGCAACCGTTACCTTTACGATATCTCCCACCCTTATTACGGGTCCGCCTTCGATGTTCTCAATACGTTTAGCCACCTTGAGCCCGTTCGATGCACCTTTGCCGGCCCAGTCAACGCGAGGAAGCGTAGTGGACAGCGAATATGCGATATCCGTACCCTGGGATGCAGATACCTTCACCGTTGAAGAAGACAGGAATGCTGTTGAATCCAGTTTCCTGGTGAAGGGACTGCTGGGTGAAACCGTTGTCTTTTCCGGTGCCCGCCCTGGTTGTTCAATGGTCACTTCAACGGGTTTCGTGCTGAATGCTTTGCCCCTGAAATATTCGCCGAGCGCAAGAAGCGCCCAGCCGGTGTCGCTTGTGGAGCCCCACCGGCCTTCGCTGTTAACACCGTCGAGGAGTCCTTTTGCCAGTTTACCGGAGAGCGCATCATCTTTGAGAATTGAGTTGGCCGCCATAAGGGCAATTGCGGGTTCACGATAGACTGCATAATAATCGTCGTAGTCGCCCGATGACGTCTTGCCGAGCAGCGCCCTTGTACGCGCTGAAATTTCGTCCGCTGAAAGATGGCCTGATGCCTGGGCCGCAAGCATCACGAGCAGGCCTCCCTGCCTCGACATCTTGTCGAAGTTTTTATAGACGTCTGTAAAGAGCCCTTTGTCAAGCTTTCCGTTCAGCGCCAGCAGGTAAAGGGCAAAGGCATTTTCATTGCTTGCCCGCTTGTCTCCCTCCTTCACAATTTTGACGAGATATGCGAGCGCGCTTTCCAGTCTGGCCTGCGGCACATCGACGCCTGCCATTCGCGCGCGCGTCAACGCAGTCACGGCATACACGGTGCCCCACTGGCTCGCCTCGCGCTGCCCCGGCCAGTAAGCATACCCGCCGCTGCCGACCTGCATCGAAAGCAACCTCTCGATACCGGGCCTGAGAAACTTTTCCGTATCGTCCACCGTGATCTCAGGGATGAAACCGTCCTTTATCAGGCCCCTCAGGGCTGCCAGCGGAATGACGCGGGAACTCGTCTGCTCTACGCAACCATAAGGATATGCAAGCAGGTATTTGATGCCCTGCGAAAGTCTGAAGAACGGCGAGGAAGAAAGGGTCAGTATGGCATCGACTTCATTCGGATCGATTACGGCCCATGCAGCATCTTTTGAAGGGAATTCATACTTGATGATAGAATCACCCTGAGTAGTGCCGTACAGTATGTCGTTCCAGCGGATATAGCCGGCCTTCACCGGGAGCTTGAGTTCGACGCTGTCTTTTTTGTTCATAAAGGCGCCGGAAAAACGGACGTTCGAAAGACCCGCCTGCAACGCTTCGCCTTTTACCGGCACGAGCAGCCGGTCCTGCGCACTGAGCATTGCCGTGGAATCGGCAGAGAGGGCCAGCCTCTGATCGCTCTTTATCGTGAACCGCATCTCGCCTGCGCCATCCGTTTTGTTGAAGGCCGATACGAAAAAGATGAAGCGGTCGCCCTTGGTAAAGAATCGCGGCGTGCCGGGTTCGACATAGAAATCGCGCTTCGCAACAAGAGGTCGCTGGAATGAGGCAAAGCGGTCCTTGCGGTCGCATGCGACCACATACACGCGGTATGTGGTCATCGAGTCGGGCAACGTGAACGAGACCTGCGCGGTACCGTCGGCGCCCGTTCTGACCATCGCGTTGTAGTAAGCCACCGGCCTGAAGTCGCGGCGCAGCTTGCCTTCCACGTCCTCTCCGCCGCCGCCGTCACCGCCCGTAAGCTTCCTGTTTTTCAAAAAGCCGTAGGGTGTCTGCTTCAGCAATTCGGCCCTGAGCTCGCCAGTGAGCACTCCGAGAGGGACGGAAAAGCTGCCGAGGGAATCAAGCGAAGGTGTCTGGAAACGCGTGAGCGCAAGGACGCTCTCGTCCACGACGGCAACCGTCATCTCGGTCTCGACGCCCTTACCTTCGTGATCTTTTGCTGAGATATTCAAAGTAACGGATGTGCCCGGTTCGGCAGCGAGCTGTTTCTCGTCCGGGTTGACTGCGATAGTCAGTGTCCCCGGCTTCCGGCGTATCGATACCTTTGTCGTGCCGAAGGCGAAATCCGGGGCGGCTGCATCGAATGTCGTGCTGTGGAGCGGGAATTCGCCGCGCGCGGTTATGCCGAAGAACGAGATATAAACGTTCGGCCCGAAGCTCTCCTTCACAGGAATGTCTATATATTTTCTGTTCGGCTTGAGGGTCACAACCTCATGCTCAATTATGCCTTCGCGCTCGATTGTCATAAGGAGGCTTGAAAGTTTTTTCCGGGCGCCTACATAAACCCTGATCGTTTCTCCACGTGCATAGGTCGTCTTGTCGGTCTGGACCGAAAGCCGTTCGAACTTTATGTTTTCGTCATTGTCATAATAGCGGTATGCCCCGTAATCGACATCGAACTGGGCGCTCGATACGTATGACTTGCCGTCCCTGGTTTTGTATGTAATCCTGACCTGAAAGCTGCCTTCGCGGGTGAAGTCGAAATCAAAGGCCGCGCTCCCCCTTACAATCTTCAGAGGTATCGAAGCTTCCTTCACGTAGACTTCGTTTTGCTCCCAGTAGGCATTCCCCTTGTCATTGCGCTTGAGAACGTATGTGTAGTCGCGCCGCATGATATCGGCGTTCAGTTTGCCTTCCTGGATGCGGCTGCCTTTTTTGCTGAGAACGACAAGCCGGAGGGCCTGCGAATCGCCGCGCTCAAGGGTTGTGCGGTGGGGCGAGATCCCGACTAGGTATGCAGGCTCTTCCTGGTAATTCGCACTCTGGGTCGAGACCTTCCCGTCAAAGTCGATCACCGATGCCGTCATCTCAACACCGTAGAGGCCCGCTGCCACGTCACGTGCTATCGGCAGCGATACAACAGCTGCACCTTGCTCGTCGAGCGTTGTCTCGCCGCTTTCTATGATGCCCTGGGGCGCCCCGGCGGCATTGCCGAAAGAATAGTCGGACAATTCCTTGCGGGTAAAATTCGTTCCGGTATATGCAACCTTCCAGCGAACTTTTCCGTTTTTCACCGGTCCGCCTGCGTAATATTTTCCGTGTATGGTGCAGGTGAGTATATCGACGGTCTTTTCGATATTGACGTATCCTTCAGCCTTCCTCGTCGCCCGATTGAAATCGACCTCGACAAAATGGCGGGGGGCCTTGAATTCCTGTACTTCGAAGGTCGATGCCTCCTCATGCTGGCCGTCCATTATCATCCTGATCGTATA
>DATJOY010000018.1:0-6521 GCA_035506695.1 Dissulfurispiraceae bacterium | reverse complement strand
CGAGGACTGGATAGAGGCCCTGCGTGAAACCAAACTTCCGCCGAAGCAAAGGGCCAATGCCGACCGCTTCATGGCACTGATCGATGGCTATTCAACAAGCGTCGATGAAAAGCCGTATACCGTGCTGATGGAACTTTTAAGGGACATAAAGTATGAGGAGTATCTCGCGATGCATTACAGGGAGGACTTCGAGGAGAGGCAGGGAAACGTATCTGAACTCGTCAACGTTCTCAAGGCATTAGAGTCTGAAGGCAAGCCATTCTCGCAGTTTCTGGAGGATACCATACTTGCATCGGAGCAGGACAAGATAGGGGCTTCGGACTCAGTGAAGGTGATGACCGTGCATGCCGCAAAGGGGCTTGAATTCCCGGTTGTCTTTGTTGTGGCCCTTGAGGAAGCGATCTTCCCTTCGGCGCGGTCCCTTGATTATCCGCAGGCGCTCGAAGAGGAGAGACGGCTCTTTTATGTTGCGGTCACGAGGGCAAAAGAGAGGCTTTATCTGAGTTCTGCAATGTATCGCAAGCGATACGGTGATGCCGTATTCGCATCGCGGTCTCGGTATATCGAGGAAGTCGAAGACGACATACCTTCCGTTCAGAATATTTCGTATTCCGGCGATTACTGAAGTTTTGGGTATTCGGTAGTGGGGCACTTTCAGGCGGAAGAGATTAGTCCTTGTTCAATTACTCGAACTTTATTTTGATATGCTAACCTTATTTTTCATAAGGATGCTGCGAACCTGATCACTCAGACCCTTCCGCCTGAAAGTGACCCACTACCGGCTATTCCCTGCATGTCGTAACAATGCGCCCGATTTTGTTAATATAAACATTGGGTTCGGCCTTACTGTCGAAAAGCATATTTGCAGTATGAGATAGATTTGCGGGAGGGGCATGCGCGTTCAACTGTTCGGGACCTGCCTTGTGGATTCATTCTACCCTGAAGTCGGAGAGGCGATGCTCCGCATCTTCAACAAGTTCGGGGTGGATTTCTATTTCCCAAGGGGGCAGACATGCTGCGGCCAACCCGCCTACAACGCCGGCTATCATGAAGAGGCCAGAGGCACAGCCGAACATTTCCTTTCCGTATTTTCAGGCAACGACTACATAGTGACCCCGTCTGGGTCCTGTGCGGCCATGGTAAGACATCGCTACCCTGAGTTGTTCCGAGAAAAGACAAGGCTGCGTGCCGCTGCCGAAAATGCGGCCGGCCGTGTCTACGAACTGACTCAATTTCTGGTCCATGTGCTGCACGTGCACGAAGCGGACCTTACGCGCAACGGAAAGGTGACTTACCACGCCTCATGCCACCTGACGCGGATGCTCGGCGTGCGGCGTGAACCGCTGATGCTGCTCAAGGCCATGCAGGGCCTTGAATTGGTGCCGCTCCCTGAGGTTACAAGGTGCTGCGGTTTCGGCGGCATGTTCATGACAAAGCAACCTGAAATTTCGTGCGCACTTTCCGACGAAAAGGCGCTGGACATAATTTCGACCGGTGCCGACACGGTTACCGGCTGCGATTGCGGCTGTCTGATGAACATTTCGGATGCGCTCAAAAAGCGCGGAAGCGGGATAAGGGTGAAGCATATAGCCGAACTGATTGCGGAGGGGATATGAACAGGCAGGGGAGCCTGAAATTCAGGGCTGATGCAGCCCGGGCCATAGCCGATACCTCCCTTCACATTGCCCTTAAGAAGGCTACCGGGACATTCAGCTCAAGGCGCGCCGAAGCTGTTTCTTCGGTCGAGGATTTCGAATCGCTTCGCGAACAGGCATCGTCAATCAGGCAGAACGTCCTCGACAATATGAAGTCTTATCTCGAAATGTTTACTTCCAATGCCGAAAAGGCCGGTGCGAGCGTTCACCATGCAGTAGATGCGGCAGCCGCGCGAAGAACAGTTGCAGACATCCTCAGCAGCCGTGGTGCTAAAAGGGTGGTCAAAGGCAAATCGATGGTCTGCAGGGAGATACAACTAGGAGAATATATAGAGAAGCAGGGCATGGAGGTTGTCGAAACTGCGTTCGGCGAATATATCGTGCAGCTTGAGAAGGGTTCACCTTCGCATATTATCGTCCCCGACATTCATAAGGACAGAAAGCAGATCGGAAGTCTGTTTGCTGAAAAGCTCGGCGTCGAATATTCCGAGGACCCGCGGGACCTTGCAAAGACCGCCGGGAAGGTGCTGAGGGAAAAGTTCCTGACTGCGGATGCAGGCATATCGGGGGCCAATTTTGCGATAGCAGAGTCGGGGAGTTTAGTCATTTTCACCAATGAAGGGAATGGCCGTATGGTGGCGACGATGCCGCCGCTCCATATAGCTGTTGTTTCAATAGAAAAGCTCCTGCCTCTGATGAAAGACCTGCCCGTGTTCATGAGGCTTTTGCCCCGCTCCGCCACCGGACAGGAGATGACGAGTTATATGTCGATCATTACCGGCAGTAGAAAGGCCGGTGAACCGACAGGCGCGAAGGAGCTTCATATCGTGCTGGTGGACAACGGCAGGTCTGAAATCCTTTCCGACGAATGCAGGGAGATACTCAAGTGCATAAAATGCGGCGCCTGCATAAATGTCTGTCCTGTGTACCGCACTATCGGCGGACATACTTATGGAGGGACATACCCCGGACCTATGGGGATAATTCTGACCGTCCTTCTCACCGGCCTCGCCAAATCCCACCATCTTGTTGATGCCAGCACATTCTGCGGCGCCTGTGATGAGGTCTGTCCCGTAAAGATACCGCTCGTGGAACTTATTCACAAGCTGCGTGTCCGGAGGGTTGCGGAAGGCTTTTCCCCTGTGAAGGAAAAACTGGGGATGCGCGTGTTCGAGGCTGCTGCAAGGTCTCCATTCCTGTTCTCTTCTGGAGAGGGACTGGCAAAGATATTCTGGCCGGTATTGAGCAGCCTGGGCGGTGAAGACATCGCAGGGCGGCTCCCCGACCCGGTAAAGATGCCCTTCAGGAGGAGGATGGAATGAGAAACATTCGGAAGCCCGACAAGGTTTCGCTTTTCCTCGAAAATGCCGAAAAGGCCGCATCGGGGACGCACCTGCTGAGAGAAAAGGAAAAACTGGCCGGCAGGATAATGGAGCTGGTTAAAAAAGACGAGCAGGTATATTGCCCCCGTGCGACAAAGCTTGAAAAGTCCGCCGTTGCCGGGTTGACCGCGCTTGCCGACGATTGCAGCCTTGCAACTGTTACGATAGAAGAGGTTTCAGCCGCGATTGCCGAAACCGGAAGCATCATCATCATGTGCGATGACGGCGGGGCAAAGACAGCGCAGGCAAGCCTCCTACCTCTGCGCCATGTGGCAATTGTGCCGCGGGAAAAGATATTTGCGTCCCTTGAAGATTTTTTCGCGAAGGTGTCGGCACCTCCACCGGCAAGCATCACATTCATAACCGGACCCAGCCGCACTACAGACATCGAACTCGAACTCGCAATAGGTGTGCATGGGCCCGGGAGGGTAGACATTATAGTCGTCTGATCGAACAGCCTGAATCGTGCAAGAGGTAAACACTTCAGGTTGTGCGGACACGATTTACAGATAAAGTTGGTCAGACAGAAGTCTTCTGATTCGGCGCGGAGGAAATCCTGGTCTTTTCCATGTCACTCATATTGGAGCATTGTGCAACAACAGACCTCAGGCTCTCTATCCTGTTCATCCAGCCGTTGAGATACTTGCCGTATCTGTCGGGCCTTGCAGCGGCGAGACGACTGAAACGCTCTTCCCGCATCTTCAGGTACGAATCGACATCCCCGCCGGACTTCCTGAGTATCTTTACGGCGGCTGACGGGCTGTTAACATAGGTATCGAAATGCACAACGCTCAGCGGATACGGCAGTTTTGCCGCGTCGGATTTGTCCCACATCTTCTTGTAGATCGCCTCAGCCTGGGCCTTTGAAATATTCCTGATGTCGCCGGTGTACCCGTATTCGCGCGCGGTCGACTGGAGGATGCCCATCTTCGACGATTCCCTGCCGCCGTCCTTTCTCACATAAGCTGTGCCTTCATGGTTCATCACGATCTTTATAATATCGCTTACTCCGGAACTTGCAGGCGAAGTCTGGACCGGCACTGCATGCGCGGCGTGCACTGGTGCGGAGGACTTGAAGAGGTCTTTTTTGAAAACAGCCTGCATGTCTTCCATCTGCTTGAAGGACGCGGAGAAAATCTTGTTGAAGGAGCTGTTCGAGAGGTTCTTCTGCGAAGACCGCAGATTCTCTATAAGGTCAAAGGGCTTGACGCCTGATTTATCGATCTTCGGCGGACGCTGTGGCATCGTTATCCGTTCTCCATCTTCTCACTTAATTGTAGCATAAGCTGCCGGGGAAAGACATGCATGCGACTATTCCGGCAAGGGGTATTTCTTATTAAAAGAGATTAGACCTTGTGTAATTAATCGGACGCGCAAGCCAGGCACCAAGTTCAGTTTTTATTCAAAATGCTGCGAACCGGATAACTCAGACTCTTTTAATAAGAAATACCCCTTACCGAATAGTCGGTGACGTTGGATCGGAGGTCCGGCCGGGAACCGAATCAAACTTAAACAACTACAGGGGCGGTCTGTCGACAACCCCTGCAAGTGGCAATTTACGGTATGGCCGCGGTGATCCTGTATTTAAGCTCGCTCATGCGCGTCGCCATCATCTTGTGCTTCTTTTCATCTTCGAGGATGAGCTTCAAGAGTTGCTTGGTAATGCTGTCGCGGGTGAGTTCGATAGCAGCGTTCGCTGTGTCGATAGATACCTGCTCCAAAGCGATATGCTTGTCCAGCAGCGAAGAGACGCCTGCAAGGTCTTCAGGCGAAAGCTCGTATGCCGACTTTGTCATGCTGTCGATGACGAGCTGCAGGATTGCAGCGTGCTTTTGGGAATCGTTTTTGATTGCCGTCGTCAGCGTGGTCATGATCGGGTTCTTCGCTTTCCGGAGGATCGAGTCGCAACTCTTGATGGTTGTAGCCTCAACTCCCTTCCATTTCCTGAGCAGGGCAAGCAATTCCCTCTCTCTCTCATGCGCCTTCGGTGCCGCCATATCAAAACCTCCTTGCATGTCCGTTTTTTTAAAGTATAGCAAGAAATTGCGGACTGTCCTAAGCGAAACGGCAAATTATACAGTTTAACTTCCGGGAGCCGACACTGTGTTATCGGGTCCTGTTTTGTGTCAGACCTTCCTGTTCTTTTTCCGCAATAAGAACTTTATGGCCAGGAAGGGAGAAAGGAAAAATACCAGGTTGAGTATCTTCAAGAATGCCATACCGCCGTAATTTATCAAATCAAATTCTTTCCTGCCTATTGCGAACCATTTTGTATTTAGTCCATACAACCAGTCCGGAGCGTATAGATAGACGAGAAACCAGAATATCAGGATTGCATAACTGATAAGGAAAGATCCGCCAAGTATTGCAGCCAGTGCCTCCAGGGTGATGTTATTTCTTTGTCCATCGTTCATGGGAATGTCCTCCTTTAAGTCAGTATAACCATTTAAGAACACTTTTTCTCTCCGATCAGGTCAATGACCTGAAAATAGTGTGATAAAAAAAGCACTCTCTTGACACCATCAGACTCGTCCGGTACAATTCGTTAATCTTTGCAACTGAGGCAGTCAGAATAAAATGGCTAAAGGATAAAGAGCCCGCAAGCAGGCGCCCGCCGCGCGCACGCCGCAGGAAAAGACCGCAATCGAACGCCAAATCGTCGCGACCGACAAACAGATCGACCAGCTCGTTTATGAGTTGTATGACCTTACGCCGGAAGAAATAAAAATTGTGGAAGGAACCCAATAATAATAATTGTAGGGGCGCAATTCATTGCGCCCGCCGACGATAATACGCCTGTTTCAAGGAATGGCGCGATGAATCAAAATCAGGGCGTGATAAATCACGCCCCTACGACAGACGCGGATAACACAGGTGCATACAGGGGTGCGCCCCTGCGAGGATGAAATACAACCCCGACATGCATCACCGGCGGTCGATACGGCTGAAACATTATGATTATTCACAATCCAGCGCGTATTTCGTTACGATATGCACGCAGAATAAAACGTGCTTCTTCGGGGACGTTGTTGATGGTGAAATGCGGCTGAGCGATGCAGGGGATATGACGTTGCAGGTTTGGAATGAATTACCCTTCTATTATCCGAATGTAACGTTGGATGAATTTGTCGTAATGCCCAATCATGTGCATGGGATCTTAAATATTTCCAATGTAGGGGCGCAATTCATTGCGCCCGCCGTCGATAACATGTTTGTTTCAAGGAATGGCGTGATGAATCAAAATCAGAGCGTGATAAATCACGCCCCTACGGTTGGCAAAATTGTGCGCACGTTTAAGGCAAGATGCACATATATGATCAACGAATTCCGAAATACCAGGGGCGCACTATTATGGCAACGTAATTATTATGAACATGTCATCCGCAGCGAACCGGAATTAGACAAAATCCGTGAATACATCGTCAATAATCCCCTAAACTGGCGGGAAGACGAAAACTATATGTCCTGAATCACTATACATCAG
>DATJOY010000017.1:0-9518 GCA_035506695.1 Dissulfurispiraceae bacterium | reverse complement strand
AAAGCCCGCCTGATAAAGAGGGACATCCAATTGCCCGGCAGCCTCTTCAGCATGAGAATTAGATATCAGGATGTCGAAGTCTTTGCCAATTGAATCAAGGCCTCCCACGATTACCTCTTCTGCAATTATATGACCTGCATGCTTCGCAAACTGAGGGACGACAGCCCTGCTGGTGACGATGCCCATATCATCAAGCAGCCGTGATAGCTGGACCGCATGATCCGGCTCCAGTGCGAGGCAAGCCTTCCTGCCGCCGCAATAAAAGTGCCCGTCTCTCATGCCGTCGATCAGAATTCTTCTTTGACGATCGTACTTCGCAGGCATCTGCATGCCGCTCAACAGCGACAGGGTCTCCATCAGCATGTCCGTATCCTTCAGGCCTGCAACGCTTTCAAACACCCGGTATTCGATTCCGGACATCTCATTCAGTTTTAAGGCAGGGACCTCCATGCTCGCCCCAATAGCAATAGTAAACTCGGAATTCACAATGTCTCTTATGTCCTCTACCGAAGTCCCGCCGACGGCCAGGGCTGATATCCTCTTCCTGCTTCCGTCAAGGGCCGAAAGGTCAGGCAGCATAATCGGCCTCAGCCCGAAGGATTCAACGATCTCACTCAACTCCGTAAAGTCCGCAGGAGTGAGGTGCGAACCTGCAAGGATGTTGACCTGTCCGCTTTTACGCGTCGTCCTTCCGGAGATCGACCTTCCGGCGATGTTTGCTATAAGCGATTCGACCGCCTTTGCATAGCCGGTTTCGAGTCCGCCTGTATAATCGGGCGTCGATACATGAACTATCTCTGTCGTGCAGTTGGTCATTTTCACTGCGCCGGGTATGTCATCACCCTTGACCTCGGACAGCCCAGTCGTAAGAATGCCCACGATATCAGGCGCATTCTTTTCAACCAGCTCTCCGACTGTCCTGATGAGATTCTCTTCGCTTCCCATCACAACATTTTCGACAAAAAGCTTTGAGCTGACCATTGCAATAGGCTCTCTGAAGTGGTTTGTAATAAGCACCTTTCCGAGGAAATTGCAGCCCTGCGCGCCGTGCACGACCGGAACGGAATTATGAATGCCCTGGAATGCAATCGCAGCGCCGATCACCTGGGAATGCTTTAAGGGATTTACGAGCAGGTCAGCCCTGTCATTTTTCATCTCCGACCTGCAACACGCGAACACTGTATCCGACCTGGTACCGGTAGCCCGCCCGTAGAACTGGATTCCCCGACTCAAATCTTCCGCAATATTCACGAGACCTTCATATCCGGCATAAGGGCGGTGCCTTTCCTGATTCACATCGATGAATGGGTAGCCTTCTTTAACGGCAAGATATTTATTCCTGCCTCCTGCCACAAGCATGTCGGCTTTGTGCTCCTTCAAAAGCCTGAGAAGGTTTTTCGGCGTCACATCCTCGACCAGAGGCGCATCGGGGCCAAGTATGGCCTTCATCTTCTCCTCATCCTCAAAGGTGCTCTTTTTTGTACCCACAGCAACTATCTCTATGCCGAGATCAAGGAGTGCCGAGATGAAAGACCAGCTCTTTACCCCGCCGGTATACAGTACCGCCTTCTTGCCACTGAGATGAGCATATTCCGCGAGCCTGTCATTGAGCTTTTCTTCCTCCGAACCTATGACCACTTCAACCTTCCCGATCAGGCCGCTGTTTGCGTCAGGCGCCAACCCGGAGAGTTTCTGAGCAATGGCCCTGAGTGCACCGGACATCTCGGTTTTTCCGAAGAACGACACTTCGACAAACGGAATGCCGTATTTGCGCTCCATCTCTTTTGCAACATTTATGAGTGCCCGACTGCATACCACAACATTCAATTTTGCCCGGTGGGCATAAGTAATCTCTTCAAAAGTCGAGTCGCCCGTAATCCGGGACAATATCCGTATGCCGGCCCGGTTCAGGACCGGCTCAACGTTCCACAGGTCACCTGCAATATTGTATTCGCCTATAAGATTTACGTCACAATCTATAGTTGTCGAGGGCTCGCCCGTGCCTATGACATGCCCGAGCAGGACCTCTCCGGCGATCCTGTTGCCGAGGTTCTTGGGTCCGACGAAACCAGGCGCGTTCACCGGGATGACCCTTATGCCGGTTTCATTTCCGGCCTTTTTGCAGACCGCATCGATGTCCTCTCCGATAAGTCCGCTCACGCAGGTTGCATGAACGAAGATCGCCTTCGGATGAGCGGTTTCATAGGTCCTGAGAATTGCGCGATAGAGCTTATCTTCCGAACCGTACACAATATCGAGCTCCTGCATATCCGTCGTAAAGCCCCATTTGTGAAGGTTGCCTTTTGACGAAAGCGTGCCCCGTCCCTCCCACGAGTTGCCGCAGCAGGAGATTGGACCGTGGACAATATGCGCCGCGTCAGCTATTGGCTGGAGCACGATCAGCGCGCCGTCGAAAGCGCAGGACTCCCCGCCCCTCGCACGGCAAAGCTTTTCGCTCTTTTCCGTTTCGCAGCCGCTCTGCATCAATTTGTCCACGTTAGTAATCATGATTGTCTCCGATTTTTTCGGGCCAATAAATTGCGCCCCTGAAATTACCTGATTACGTCAAAACTCGTCGTGTTGATCGTCGCGCGATCAAGTTCGTCAAGTACCGTATTCACAATTGTTGTTACAATGTTCAGCGCGCCCTGGTACCCGATGATCGGATACCTGTGCAGGTGGTGCCTGTCGAAGAGCGGGAAGCCGAACCTCACAAGCGGGGTGCCGGTATCGCGCCAGAGAAATTTCGCGTATGAGTTGCCTATCAGCAGGTCGACCGGATCGGTGAACATCAACGACCTGAGATGCCAGAGGTCCTTGTTGATATAAACTTTCCCGCCGGCGCCGTAAGGGCTGCTCGCAAGAAGCATCTCCATCTCCTCTGCAAAAGCCTTGTCGCCGTTTGTGCAGACGATGTGTATGGGCTCGCCTCCCATTTCCATAAGGATGCTGACCATGCCTATCAGCAGGTCCGGATCTCCGGCCAGTGCAAACCGCTTGCCGTGGACATAAGGGTGAGAGTCCACCATCGCATCCACTGTCCTGCCGCGCTCGTCCTCAAGCTCCTGCGGTATCGGCTTGCCTGTGATCCTGCTGAGCTCCGCTAGGAATTCGTCGGTGTTTCCTATTCCGACCGGGACCTTCACCATGGTCTTCTGGCCCCACTCCTTGTTGATAAAGTCCAAGGTCTTAGCAGTGGAATATTTCTGCATGGCCACCGTCGCAGTTGCATTTGCTGAATCGATTGCGTCCTCAAGCCTGGTCAATCCGCGATACATTTTCGCCTGCCCTGTATTCGGCGCGTCGAATGAATCGCTGACATCAGAAAGGACGGTATATTTGATGTCCATCATATTCATGATCCGCTTGATCTCGCGGTAATTGCCTATGTACGGATCGAATCCCGCGATCATGTTTATCCTGCCGTTCGTTTCGCCTTTCTTCCCTGCTGTGAGCGTCTTCAGGATGCCTCTCATCATGTTGTCATACCCTGTAATGTGAGACCCGACAAAACTCGGTGTATTGGCGTACGGCGTCAGAAGATCGGCCGGGATAACACCCTTTTCCTTCGCGCCTTTCGTGTAAGCG
Organism: Dissulfurispiraceae bacterium; assembly: GCA_035506695.1. GTDB lineage: Bacteria > Nitrospirota > Thermodesulfovibrionia > Thermodesulfovibrionales > Dissulfurispiraceae > Fen-1308. The sequence continues at coordinate 5,930 of DATJOY010000017.1, read as the reverse complement.
TTCAGGTCGTCGCCGATGACCTCAGCTATGCAACTCGTAAATATTGCCGTCATCTTCGGCTTATAGAGCGCGTAGGCATTTTCAAGACCTTCGGTCATATTGTTCAGTCCGCCAAAGACAGCCGCGTCCTCTGTCATCGAAGATGAGACCGCCTGCACCGGCTCTTTGAAGTGGCGGTTAAGATGGCTCCTGAAATAGGCTATGCAGCCCTGCGCGCCCTGGCAAAAGGGAAGCGTATTTTCAAAACCGAGCGCACAATACAGCGCACCGAGCGGCTGACATGCCTTGACCGGGTTGATCTTTATATGCTGCCGTGCAAAGTTCTTTTCTTTGTATTCCTCGGTTTTTGTCCAATCCGAAATTTTCTGCACCTCTTCGGTTGTCGGGCAGCACTCGAATTCTTTCTTTCTTTCGAACTGTTCCAGGTATTCCGGCTCGCAGAAGAGTTCGCTGTGGTCTTTGATTTTCAGTTTTATCATGACATCCTCCGTTTTATTTCTAACCCGACTATTTCTTCCGTCTGATGAGCTTCCATGTCGGGCTGTTCACCGTGGCATCCATATCGCGCGCAAAGACTCCGAATCCGTCGAAGCCGTGGTATGGCCCAGAGTAATCCCATGAATGCATCTGCCTGAACGGCACACCCATCTTGTGGTATGTATATTTTTCCTTGATACCCGCGCCCACTAAGTCCGGCCTGATGCGGTTTGTAAATTCTTCGAGCTCATACTCGGTCGCGTCGTCCATGATGAGGGTGCCTTCTTTCATGACGGAGTACGTGCGTTTGTAATCGTCGTTATGGGCGAATTCATACCCGCTGGCGACTACTTCCATGCCGAGGTCTTCGTAAGCGCCGATGGTGTGACGAGGGCGGAGACCGCCGACGTAAAGCATGACCTTCTTGCCTTCAAGCCTCGGTCTGTACTTCTCGATAACAGCATCCATCATCGGTTTATACTTGGCGATCATCGCTTCGGCCTTCTCCTTTATTGTGTCATCGAACTGCGCCGCTATATTCCGTATGCTCTCATAAATTTTGGTCGGGCCGAAGAAGTTGAATTCGGTCCACGGTGTGCCGTATGTCTCCTCCATATGGCGGCAAATGTAATTCATCGACCGGTAGCAATGGATCAGGTTCAGTTTTGATTTGTGGGCGATCCCCATCTCGTTGACTGATGCGTCGCCTGTCCATTGCGCAATCACGCGCAGGCCCATTTCCTCAAGCATCTTGCGCGAAGACCACGCATCGCCGCCGATGTTGTAATCGCCGATGAGGGCGACATCATAAGGAGTACTGGTTTCAAGTTTTCCCTTTCCGAGTACGTGATCACGTATGGTGTCATTTGCAATGTGATGGCCCAGAGACTGGCTCACGCCGCGGAACCCCTCGCACCGGACCGGGACGATCGGCATGCCGAATTCCTTGACCTTCTTTTTCGCCACGGCTTCGATGTCGTCTCCGATGAGGCCGACCGGGCATTCAGAAAGGATGCCAATGCCTTTTGCAAGCGGGAACATCCCCTTTAATTCTTCCAGGGCGGCATCGAGATGCTTGTCTCCGCCGTAAACAATGTCCTTTTCCTGGAAGTCGGTGGTGATATGCATCGTCCCGAAAGTATCAACGCCGGTCTGCCCGTTATAGTAGTTACGCCGCGACCACCAGCTGTATTGTCCGCAGCCGATTGGCCCATGGCTGATTGTGATCTGGTCCTTGACCGGGCCCCAGACAACGCCCTTCGCGCCCGCATACGCGCAGCCCCTGACAGTCATCACGCCGGGGCGGGACTTTACGTTAGATTTGACCTGGCATGAGGCACACTGGCCTGACGGATCGTTCGGCTTCACATGCTTTGCACGGTCCTTTTTCGTCTTCTCCGGATAAACATCGAGCACTTCATCTATCATTCTCTGAGTTTCTTCTATTGCCCTGCTCATAATTTCCTCCATATATTTGGTAGGGGCGTGTCGCAATACGCCCGTACAGAAGCCTGGAAGTGCCGAAGTCATAAAGTTTGAGACAATAATCTCACTACTAATTTTTGGCCAACCGCTTCCGTTCTTCAGCTTTGATTTATGCCGCTGCTGCTTCGCTCTCCATAATGCCGAAGTCCATCAATAGCTTCTCCAACTCATCCATGGTTATCGGCGTGGGTATTACGAAGTTCGTATTGTCGGCTATCTTCTTTGCAAGCACCCTGTATTCCTCGGCCTGAGCGTGCTGTGGAGAATACTCGATGACAGTCTTTCTCCTCAGCTCTGCGCGCTGCACCTCGTTGTCTCTTGGCACGAAGTGAATCATTTGCGTGCCCAGCTTGCTCGCGAGTTCGGAGATAAGTTCAAACTCCTTGTCGGTCTTTCTGCTGTTGCAGATAAGTCCGCCGAGCCTAACGCCGCCGCTTTGCGCATACTTGAGAACACCGCGGGAAATATTATTGGCGGCATACATAGCCATCATTTCTCCCGACGTGACGATGTAAATCTCCTTGGCCTTTCCTTCCCTGATCGGCATCGCGAAGCCTCCGCAAACTACGTCGCCGAGCACATCATAAAATACGAAGTCGGTATCCGACTCATACGCGCCGTTTTCTTCAAGAAAGTTAATAGCAGTGATAACGCCACGCCCTGCACATCCCACACCCGGTTCCGGACCGCCTGATTCAGCGCACCGTATGCCTTTATATCCGGTAAGCAGCACCTCTTCGATCTGGAGGTCCTCCACCGTACCACGCTCCCGAGCAAGGTCCATGACCGTGTTCTGCATCTTCCTGTTAAGAATCAGCCGGGTTGAATCCGCCTTGGGATCGCAGCCGACGATCATGCATTTGTGTCCTGCCTCGGCGAGACCTGCAACCAGGTTCTGTGTTGTCGTAGATTTGCCTATTCCACCTTTTCCGTAAATAGCGATCTGTCTCATATATTTCCTCCTGTAAAAAAATTTGTTTTTTCCATTCAGAAGGGCAAGGAACATGCCACAATGGTATGTGTTTGAAAAACAGGATTATTAAAGTTAATGGTTAAATTCGACAGGATGTCTAAAATACAATAATGAATCGTTTGATACAAAAATGAATTATAAGGATCAATTTTTGCGTGACACAAAACAGGCAGTCTGCAAAACAAACCGCGGCTGGCCGTCCACGTCGGTCAACTGATATTACTCTTTCATGGAAACAGGCAGAGTGGAATGTCCGGAACATGCCGATGGATTCGACTGAAGTTTATCCGGGTCGACTCAATTAAATAGTGTCAGCAAGAAAGCTTAATCTTCCAAATTCCTTGCAGTACGATGATTACCGATTATACACTTTATAGTAGCCATAAAATTGACCGTCTCAAGAACATGTCTAAATCCTTGCAGCGGCCACATTGAGGTTGGAGACGAGCTTCATACTCCTGTAATCTTCACTTCAGGGACACGACTCACTATTCAAGCTATTTTCCCGAAGTCAATACCTGCTTTCTTCTCCAGAAACAATTGGTGAGACTGATAACATTGACATTTGCCATAACAAGGCATTTGCTTCTGAACTTAATCTGCAATATCACAATGCAATTAATGTCTGCAAATTTTAGTGAAAAATGGTCTTGCCTTGATGTATAATCTTGCAGTATAAAACATTCCCGATAAATCCAAATCTTTCGTGAGAAAGTTGCAGAAAGCAACGCCGACATGAAAGCTGTTTGCCCGTCACAATCTTCAAGTCCGGATCCAAAACAAAATAAAGCCTTGGCGCTGACTCGAACAAAGTCTTAAAATCAAGATTTGAATTCTTCACTTTAAACTCCTTTCATGCAGACTGAGCGAGTGTGACTTTCAGATGCCGATTCCTTATAGGCTGAACCTAAAAAAGCTTACTTAAACAATATCAATAGTTACTATTTTATATAATGAAGGCAAAGAAAGGGCCTTGAAGTGGAGGACTGTGAGGATATCATTTGAATCGACTATACAGCGGCCGCGACGACTTCGACATGCTTATCGAGATTGGCATATTTATGGCAACTATAAAGAGTACATCCGGCATTCATTATGCCGTAATAAATATGATAAGTGCTGCGTGAAGTAACAATCGATTTGGGTGATCTTTCTTTTGACAATCTGGTCGATATGTTCACAAAGAAATTATCAAGCTGCCAGTACAAGAGATTCAGTAATTTTTGAAAACAATCACTCCAGTGCAATTTTTCAGGAACATTCACCCACAGGTAAAGTACCTTTGTTCTTCTTTCTCTGGCGGAGAAATTCGATGGAAAATGATCCTACAATGGAGTATAATTTGAAAAGGAAATATATGCCCCGACAAAGCCAACCCTTCCGTGAGGATGGGGCGGAAAGCAACGGGTCTTGAGAAAAAGACAGCCGTGCTGCCGAAGAATGATGTTTTCGGCTTGCGCGGTTTTTTTTGTTCAAAGGCAAGACACTGGATGCCCCGATCAAGTCGGAGTGTGACATGTTAATCTATTTGCTTGACGGAGCATAAGACAGCCAACTTTAATAATATGATCACTGATTGATAGGAGGGTTATTGATATGAAAAAACTTCCCGGCAATCTTTCAGCAGCTGTTTTGATCCTGCTTTTAATCCATTCTGTTGCATGTGCATTTAACTTGCCCGACACCGGGCAAACGCTGTGCTATAACACATATGAACAAGTAATCAGCTGCGCCGGCACAGGCCAGGACGGCGAGTTCAGCATCCATCCTTTGAGTTTGAGTTACACCGACAACGGTGACTACACTGTGACGGATAACAATACCGGTCTTATGTGGGAGAAGTGCACCATTGGGCAGACTAACAATCCGACACCATGCAGCGGCACAGGTACGATATACTACCCAGGGAATCCGGATCCAACGGTCTGCAGTTCACGCACAACCGGTGGCTATGGTGGCTGGCGAACTCCGTCTAAAAAGGAGCTGATAACCATAGTTGATTATTCTGTTCCGAGTCCTGGTCCGGCAATCATGGCATCCTATTTCCCAAACACACAAGAGGGGTTCTATTGTTCGTCTACCACGTATGTCGGTGCTCCGGCCTCGGGGTGGTTCATTGACTTTTCAAGTGGCGGTGTCTACAACGGTTCTTACCAAGGGGACTCGTGCTGGCTTCGTTGCGTTCGAGACGTGCAGCCCCCACCGCCGCAAAGCTTCCATGACAACAGCGACCTGACGGTGACCGATCAGAAGACCGGGCTCATGTGGCAAAAGTGCAGCGCCGGCCAGACCAATAACGATTGCAGTGGCGGAACAGCTATGCTGTATACCTGGACAGATGCCCTTTCCTATTGCAATAATTTCGTTCTCCCGTCAAGCGGCGGATATGCCGACTGGCGACTGCCTAATATAAAAGAACTTGAATCTATAACGGATGATACGAAATCTACGAGAATAGACCCTGCAATTTTCCCTCATACGCAATCGTCCTCCTATCGGACGTCTACCACGGCCGTCAGCGGCGGCCAGGAATGGGGCTATGCGTGGGGTTTGGACTTCAATTATGGCAGTGTCAACAACTTGAGTGAGGTCAACGGTTCTTTCTACGTTCGCTGCGTTCGTGGCTTGGGTTATTTTGTAAGACTCCTGCACGGAACCGGTGTTAATCCCTATACGACATTCCTCGATGCTTACTCCGCCGCACTTGACGGTGATACTATAGAAGCTCAGACCGTTGTCTCGACCGAGAACGTTACCTGTGATTCGACATCCGGAATTCATGTTTGGCTCAAGGGTGGCTACGACAGTGGATTTACGTCAAACACCGGGTTTACCACCATCGGCAGCCTGACTATCAGCGGCGGAAGCGTTACCATAGAGAATTTGATAATACAGTAATCGGATTGTTCGGGAGGTACGCGGTAAACGCGTGGCCCCCTTCTGCCGTTATTGCTGTTGCGATTCTATTTTATCAGCTTGATGATATTATTATGAA
>DATJOY010000016.1:0-4856 GCA_035506695.1 Dissulfurispiraceae bacterium | reverse complement strand
ACCAGTCGCCCATGATCCTTGTCTGGAATGAGAGCCTGTCGGTTAAGTGTATAATATTCTCGCGAAAAGAGTAAATTTTTTGTATCTGCTTTACTATATCGGAGCGTCTGTTTTCAATAGCAGTCCCATTTATTATCATGTCGGCCCATACACTCAGGTGCTTCTTAAGATCACCCGAAGTATCGGCAATGCTAACCTCGGGATAGATAGGGATGATAAGTCGGCGCAGCGGAGACGAAAGAAAGTTGATGGTCATGGCTGTCTTTCCGGTATCCGTGAGGAACTGCCGGGCGATATGCAGGATGTTTTCAGAGTATTCGTCGAACGTCAAACCCTTCGCTCCCCTCAGGGAGAATGTATTAACATCAGGTGTCTGCAGCGAAACTATGATCCGGCCAACTCCTGCTCTGATAAGCTCCTGAAGCATGCTGCCGTCGAGGCGGCTGCCGTTCGTCGTAAGACAGGATTCGATCCCTTTGTCGCCTGCATATGCAGTGATATCAATCAGGCTGGGATGAAGTGTCGGTTCTCCCATCACGTGGAAATGCACTGTTTTTGCTATCCCTGCCCTGCCCGTTTCATCCAGAATGGCCCGTGCAGTCTCCAGGGGCATCATCCCCCTCTGTCTCTTCATCTTCGAGTCGGGGCAGAATTCGCAGGAGAAATTGCAGATATTGGTAAGCTCCATATGAAGCCTGTTCACAGGCAGCCTTATACAGCCGATATTGTCACTCATGCACCCGCCGTTTCAGCCTGGCCCTTATATATGGAACGGCCCCCATTATGAACATTACTGCAAGTGAGATGATAAAGCCGGCGCTGTAAGGATTGAACACCTTGCTTCCGAAGTAGGTATAAAGAAAGCTGATCGGAACAAGCGGGACCATGCTTGCTATGTAGAAATCCCAAAACCTTATCCCCTGGAGGCCGGCCCAGTAACTCACGACATCCCACGGCAGATTGAAGAGTCGCATGGAAAGTACAGCGCTTCTGGAGTGCTCGTGGGCTTCTTTTTCCAATTCCGACAACATGGCGTTTCCGGCGACCAATCTTTGGACGACACCTCGTCCCATCCACCTGGCGAAATAATATCCCACTGCAGTAGAAAAGACGCCCCCTATCGCGACATAGATGGTCCCCCATAAGGTACCGAAGAGTACCCCGGCAACTATCGTCAGTCCCATCGAAGGCAGAAAGAAAAGGACAGGCCTGACGGCGCATACAATTATAAAGAGCAATGGTGCCGAGACGCTGTTATCGCCGACAAAGGTGCTGATGTTCTGCGGAGTAAGGTGCGGATAGGACATTATACAGGCAACGGCGATTGCGATTATTGCAGCGATTTTTACTGCCGGGACCATTAATTGTTTTTTGGCTCCACCTTGTTTGTTATCCAGACATCGAGCGGCATCGTTAGCTGAAAGGTACCCGGATCCAGTTCAGGGTTCACTTTTATACCGGCAATTCGGGTGATCGTTTTATCGCCTTTCGGCGTCGACATCTCAAAGCCCTTTGGGAGAGCGCTCTTCTCATCGTAATGAATAACTACAGCTGCCAGATACCGCCTGACTATTTTGGATATCGGCACCAGCCTGAAAACCACCTCCCCGTCAGTCCTGAAAATACTGACAGTGAATCTTTCTTCCATTTCCGCGAGGTTACCGCTCATAGCTGTAGAGAAAAAGCTCATGGCATTGCGAGCAATCAATTGGTCCGAAAGGTCGTAAACCTGTGCCTCTTTGATATCAGGATGGTAAACCGTCATGGTCTCGCCGTCAATGACCGTTACAGATCTCTCGGGCTTGATCACATCCCATTTTAGCCTGTTCGGTTTCGCCATTGTAACCGTTCCCTGCACGACTACCTTTTTCTTCAGGGCAGCTATCTGTTTTTCCTGGCTCACCAGCGCGAAGATCGAATGCATGTCCTTGTGAAGCGTCTTGAATGTTTCGAGAATCTTTTGCCTTTCCGAAGCGGATACCTCATTGATAGAATTGTCCGCCAAACAGGGAGTAACAATAAGAAAATTCATCGCAACGAGCAGTACCGCAAAAAAAACGGACGGAAGGTTTTTAACTTTTCCTGTTCTCGGCATACTGCTTCTCGACACGATCTCTGAATATATGGCCTGAGTTGTAGGTGCAAAAGGGATATAGCCTCCCGTCGGCTGCCGTATAATGGACTGCGCAGCGCCGTATTCTCTGGAGGTCGTAGTTATAATTGTCCATAAAATGCATTCCGAATATAAAAAATGTTTTATAGGCGTGCCCTCTGTGCTCTTCAGTCCACGTATACTTCTTGTCGGCGTAGCCGTCCAGGGTCTTCAGGAACTTTGCAAACGTCAGACCTTTGGGAGCTTTCCCGGCACTGAAGTGCCTGCGCAGAATATTCAGGGTTTTGAGTTTGGAGAATAGATTGAAGCGACTCTTCTTTGTAGCGGCTGCAAGTGACTCAATATCCTTAAGTGCGTTGTAAAAATCGAGGAACCTGGTGACCGGCACTGCATTTTTGTCCTTATCTACAAAGAGCAGAGACATGGCGCCGCAATGCGGATGGCACGCGTGGTTTGTTATCGAATTGCCGGTTAGCGCTTCGGCAAGCTTCACGAAAGGAGTGCCGGAATTCAGAGAAAACCAGTCGCGGTACGGATCCGTAAATCCAGTCTGCCTGCTCGCATCAAGTACCATATCGGCAAGCGTATATCGCTCTTTCATGCGATGGTCTTCAGGATATCTGCCGGTAAATACTATCGGTTGTATCGATATCCCAGTCAAAACATCCAGGTTGTCGAACGCCAAGCGTATCAGATCGCCTATCTGGTGGTCGTTGACACCCCTTATTATGGTTGGGACAAATATGATCCTGAGCCCGGCTGTTCTTGCTGCTTCAATCGTTTTGAGTTTGGTTTCGAGCAGCCTGCGTCCCCTTATTTTTTCAAACACGTCATCCGTAACTCCGTCCATCTGTAGGTAAAGATACTGAAGCCCTGCATCGCGGGCTTTCTTAGCGAAATCAGGATCGGCAAGTTTAAGTCCGTTGGTTGCGCATTGTATGTGGGTAAAGCCGAGGTCCCTCGACTTCCTCACTATATCGAGGAATTGAGGATGTATTGTCGGTTCGCCGCCGGTATACTGGATCGTGGTACACGGTGCAGGCTTTGTATCCCTGAGTCTTTGCAGCATTTCACCGATTTCTTCAAGCGACGGCTCGTACGTATTCTTATTGGAATCGGCAAAACATATGTTGCAGCTCAGATTGCACCGGCTGGTCAAATCTATATTGGCAACTGAGGTGTGTGTCGCGTGCATATTGCAAATGCCGCATTCAGAAGGGCACCTGGAGGCTCCAGTCACCTGAGGATTTGCAAATCCGCTGCCGTCCCTGAAATGCCACTTTTCAAGCTCATTGAATATCCTCACATCCGACGATATAATGTCATTGAACACGCCGTGATTTTTGCATTCCTTGGACATGAATACCTTGCCGTCCTTTTCATATTCGATTGCCGGTATAGTTGCAAGGCATTCAGGACAAAGCGAGGCTGTTTTCTTGGGCAGGCCCATCACGAGCGGAGGTATTGCACTTCCGGTCAGGGTGATTGCCGGTCCGGAAAGTGCTGATCTGCCGACTTCATTTTTTTCGGTGGGTGAACCAAGGTACATTATTTTCCTCCTATCTCGATAGGCGTAAAATTATACCATTGATCAGGGTACTTTACAATATTCCGCTCGAGTATCCTGATTACTTTTTTCAGTACGTCAGCTTCATCGTTCTCTTCATTCACCACCATGGGCGATTCTATTATACCCCTGTACCCGTTTCCGTCTTTGACTACAAACGCTACAATAATTGCAGCTCCGGTCAGCCTGCTGAGAGTGAACGGTCCTTTAGGAAACCTCGAAGTCTGCCCGAAAAAATCTGCTTCAATAAAATCAAGACCCTCACGATAGCGATCAATGAGCATGGCCACCACCTCACCGTTGTTAAGGGCATTGAGCATTTCGATCGTCGAAAAAGGCGATTCTCCTATCGTTATAGTATTCACATTGTGTCGTTCGCGATAAGACCTGCGGACTTCGTCGATCTGGATATTGCTGTCCTGCATCGTTACAACGTTTGTCCTGAGACCGTAACTTCCGAAAAATATTCCACCCAACTCCCAGTTGCCGAGATGAGCCGTAAGCAATATGATTCCCCTGTTCATTGCACGTGCCGCGTCAAGGTTTTCCTTGCCCTCGTATGAGATTATCGCATCAATGACATTGTCCCTGCTTTGACCGGTAAGCCTGCCGTAATCCACAAGGTACTTGCTGTAATTCATGAACAATCTGAGTGTGAGCGCAGAGATATCCTTCGCGCTCCGAGACGGGAGTGCTTTCATCAGATTGCCCTTCACGTTGTCCACTGCACGCCTGTACGCCATGTAACTCACGAAGGCAATGCCCTGCGAAAGCGCGTAAGCCAGCGGTCTGGGTATGGCGCTGATCCATCTCGTGCCGATCTTGTACACCGTGGGGACATTCAGAAAATGGCCGGACACCTTGCTCCTCCGGTAAGTGATAAGACATGCTAAGTTTAAGAGGTTTGAATAAGCAAATTCAAGCACGCCAATTGTTATCTGAAGCGTTACCGTCAGGAGAATTGACGCAGCACCTGCAAAAGTGATAGCCATACTGATTGTTGCGAATCCCAATCGATGCCTCAATGGATTTCAACTAAATTTTATGGGTATACTTATAACAACTGCTTATTAAGGCGGTTTGATATCAGAATGGAGGCCAGGCGAATGTTGACCGGTAAAATACATTTTTTGACAGCATCTGTTTTTCTGTTAGTCATGATCCTGTCTTGCGGAA
>DATJOY010000015.1:0-3529 GCA_035506695.1 Dissulfurispiraceae bacterium | reverse complement strand
CAGGGCATTTATTGCACTTGCTTCGTGGAAAATGGAATGTCGTCAGGTCCTTTTTATAATCTCGAAAGCTTGCCTTTGTCGAGACTCCTTGTGGACAGGTAACGGTCTGTTGTTTATCGTCATATTTAAACATGCTCTTGGGAAAAACAAGTAGAGAGCTAGGATTGCGAAAGATGCATAACGGTGCGACCATTTCACTGCCATGCTCTTTCAGCTGTTTCCTTATTAACCCCTCTCCATACGCTGTATCTCCAATTACCTTTGCAGGAATAAGACCAAGCTTATTCTGCTCTGTTACAGCATCAACTGCGGTCTTTCCATCATGACGATTGCCTTGCATGGGCACTATATTCGTAATGAATCTGCTGTCAACGGCTTCAGTCACATTCGCCTTGTACCCAACAAACTGTTTTGTCTTAGATTTACGGCCGAATCTTGCGTCTGGGTCTACAGGGGATATGAGCAAGTCTGTAGGCTTTTCTCTGTAAAGCTTCTCTTTCGGATCACCGTCTTCGTCCTGCTCCAAGTGCTCCTGAATGATGCGCCGGAGTATGTCCTTCTTCTTTCTTATGTCCCTGTCTCCTATACTCTTTGTATTTCGTAAGACCGCACAGAAAAAAGGGACACAGACCAATAAAAATTACAGACAAGTGCCATTCGGGACGGTTGTATTTAAAGTTATATTTGTCATTTTCTTCCTTCATCGACACGCCGTGTCAATTTAATACATCCGTCCCCTTTTTCTCCTCTTTTAAGAATGCGTCTTCACATACTCCTTAAGTGCATTGTCTATTTTCGTTTGCCATCCCCGGCCCTTTGACTTAAAAAAAGAGACAACATCCTGCGATAGCCTCAAAGTCATCTGTGATTTTTTCGGCGTCTTCTGCGGACCTCTGACGCGCAAACGTCCTTCCTGGTATGCTTTCACAATCTGAGGTACTACATCTCTGGCAGGGCGCATTTTTTTGAAGTCTTCGTCTGTCAGCTCGCGCACTTCTCCGCTATCATCAATCAATGTTTTTTTCATATTCTTTCCTTTCTCTTTCATTAGCTTTTCTCAAGCTGATGATCCTGATTATTTCACTGCGCACCGTAAACGCCATAACATAGAGTCGATCGCCTATGAAACCTGTTGCTATAAAGCGTTTCTCTCCGTATGATTTTCTATCGTCCTCGACAACTAGTGCCGTTCCCCATATAAAAGATGCGGCAGTCTCGAAATCAATGCCCCGGTGTTGCAGTGTCCATTGCCGCTTCTCCTCGTCCCATTCATATGTCATGCTTTATTGTAGTTACAATATAACTTTTTGTCAATTGGGCAGCCGAAATCAAATTCAACACAAAATCTTCGTTGAAGAAAAGTGGGACACAGACCAATAAAAATTACTGACACGCAGAGGACCGCCAATCTGATATGTCTCTAAAGTCCATAGACGGTTCGATCCCGTTCAGCTCCACTTCCCAACTCAACACCTTGCAAATTCCCGACTTCCCTCTCATCTTCCGGCATGACAAAATTCTGGCGATATCCCCAAAAGAGGACGGAATATTGCTGATTTGCGGCATTAACTGCTCGAATACAAAATCAATTCATTTAATTTTCAATAGGTTATGTCGATGACTATTCTGGCACACTATATGCAACTTATAATATAGATAATGACGTATGGGTTACTGATTTATTAAGAACCTCCTCTAAGAAGTTGACAAGGGGGACTGAAGATGCAAGCATTAAGATTATGGGTCCAGCATCGTTTCAACTCGCTGCATTTGTATTGCAGGCTCGTCGATGTTGGGATTTCCATAAGAACAGCCAGAAGATTTTGCTCGCATTATGAGCATCTGGCTCATAAAATTCTCTATTAGGGAGGAAACCGGCAGCTTCGGCATGGGCTAAATCGCCGTGAACAGGCCCATGAGTATTCATTGCAGCTGAAGCCGTCTCAACTTATCAACGATGCTCTTGACAATGAGAAGAACATGGGTACGGATGCCGATTGCACCATTGTTGACCGCAGTATCAGGCTTGAGGACCTCAAGCACTGGAAGAGGAACGACACGGAGCCTATCCCGTTTTACCTTCAAATGGGAGACAGCGGCGGCCTGGTGTTCAATGATAATCCGGAAATAGTCAGGCGGTTGATACGTACATACAATTCGCAAAAAATGTTCTACTGCGTAAATCTTGTGACCTTTCTCAACGCCGAGGGGATCGCAGCCAGCAGGGTTTCGGCCCCGGTCGACGATGTGCTCGGGTATCATGCTGAATTCTCCTGCAATTAACAGCAGTACATAGGTTGACGGTCCGATCCGGTTCAGCTCTACTTTTAGTTTTCCACCATCAATTCTTATCAATCTCAGTTGCATAGTTCAGTCATCCTGGCTACTGCGGAACGTCATACGTACAAAGCTGGTCAGGCGCAATTTCTTACGATCTTATTCGCAGGGTGTTATTCGCGGGGTTGCGCTTATACGGCACAGATTACTATAATCAAAGGCAAATAATATAATCCCGCCGGCGCCGTAGCCGGCAAAGAAAAGGAGACTTGCAGATGACACGAAGCGCAGGATTGTTTGCAGTAATTGTTCTGGCAGTATTCTCTCTTATGGTTGTCGGCTGCGGAGACAAGGCCAAGGAAGGCGGTCAGGCGCCTGCACCGGCAAAGCCAAAGGTAAACATGCAGGAGGGTCAGTGGGAGATCACCACAACTATGGAGATGCCTGGTATGCCGGCAAACATGATGAAGCCGCATACTGTGACCACATGCCTTACGCAGAAAGAGCCGGTAGCGAAGTTCAATGAAAAGAGTGACTGCAAAATGCAGGATCTCACTACAGTCGGCAACACTGTCTCATGGAAGATTGTCTGCCCTGAGGCAACGAGCAAAGGCAGCATAACATACGCCGGCACCACCTATGACGGCGCTGTGGAAACTGACATGAAGATGGAAGGCAAGCAAGTGACCTCCAAGATGACCCTGAAGGGTAAATACCTCGGCCCCTGTCCGGAACCTGCTGCGCCAGCCCAGAAGTAATTTTTAAAGTCAATAAAGAAAGCCCGGTCTTCGCTCCGGGCTTTCTTTATTCCGACCTTAACATTAATCATTCCATTTTGATATAATTCTCTAAGCACTTATTATTACGGCAGGAAAGGCCTTCTATTTCTAATCGACACTGAACTTCTTGCCTTCGCTCGTTCGTGCAACAAGAGTGATGACATCCAATATCTTTGATATCACGCGGTATGCTTTCAATTCCCTTTCGGTCCAGACCCTTGTGACTGCGCTGGGAGTATTCGGACTGGGGATTTTTGCGCTGATACGAGAGAAAGGATCACAACGGAGTGTTGCATTTTTCCTACTGACTCAGGTCGTAGCTATATGGCTGTTCTGTTTCTCATGGATGTATAGTGCGGCTGATGTACAGGTAGCTATGTGGTGGGCAAAGGCGGCTTATCTGGGTGTCGGTTTCATACCGGCAGCTATTTACTACTACAGCGGTCAGCTGTGGGGGGATGCAAAGTTCAGAA
>DATJOY010000014.1:0-38664 GCA_035506695.1 Dissulfurispiraceae bacterium | reverse complement strand
CCTTCCAGCGTGGCAAGCAGATGCTCCGTCTGATTCATCTTCTGTCGGAGCGGCGGTATCGTTGCTTCGGCAGCTGCCAGCTGGCTGCGCAGGGCAAGCACGTTCGAATACGGAACGATGCCGGCCTGCGCCTGCATTTCTGTTAAGGTAACTTGCTCCCTGATCAATTTGATCATCTGCTCTGTGGTTTTTATCTGTTCATGGTAAGCAGCATGAGCGACTACAGAGTTGACTATATTTCCGGACAGAGTCAGGTAAGTGCCGATAACTACAAATCGTTGGAAGTCCACTTGTGCCTTCAGGCTTTCCACAGTACGCCTTTCACCGCCGAATATATCGAGGGCATAACTGACCGTGGCCGACAGTGTAAAAAGATTGAAGATTTTGCTTGCTGCGTTCCCTCCAAACCTTGCCAATGAGGACTTCTGGCGGGCGGCATCAAAAGACGCGTCGAGCTGCGGAAAGAATACGCCATAACCTGCACGCAGGTTCTCCTGGCTCTGCCTCAGGGTTGCCTGTGCTGATTGCAGGGTCTGATTATTTGCAAATGACTTCTTTACCATGGCATCGAGTTTGTCGGAATTGAAAAGGCGCCACCAGTCCGGTGCGATCTCTGCACCCGGTACAAAATTCTGCGCCTGACCGTCCGCCGGTTCAGTCGAAGCGGGCTGGGTTTCATGGGTGTATTGCGATATCGCAGGCGCTTCGGGCCGCACAAAATCCGGCCCCACTGTGCACCCCGATGCACAGAAGAGGAGCGTCACGAAAAGTCCTACTGTCATGCAGCGCAGGGTAGTGGAGGCACTGATCGACCGGTCCGGACCTTCTGAATCTGAGTGGCGCGGGAGTAGCTGATGAAGAAACATTTATTTCTCTCCTATGTAAACATCCACCAACTGCCCCGGGTAGATGTTTACCTGCTTCGGCTTCTGAAACCTGAACAGCACCGGCAATACCCTGACATCTACCCGTTCTGTTCGCTGATTGGACAATTCGATTTTCGGAGAAACGTAAGGCTGCACCCTGACGTATTCCAGTGGTATGCGGATATCGGTGCCGCGGATGAACATCTGGGCGTTCATTCCCGATGCCGCCGGCATCTTGGGTATGAGTATTTCATCGACATAACATCTTACCCCGATGAAATCCTGAGAACTGCCCATAACCATCACCGGACTGAAGCCCTGCGCATACGTGTCATATGCGCCCTGCGGCGATATATAGCTGCCGACCGCCGCGTTTATCGAAAGGACCACTCCGTCGACAGGCGCTTTAACGGTGTACTTGGCCAGCAGGGAATTCGAAGCGGCATAGGCCTTTGACAGCGCGGCGTACTGTTTTTCCTGGTTCCTGATATCGTAAACCCACGCGCCGGCCTTGGTGAGTTCATACTGCTTCCTGGCCACTTCAAGATTCGCCTTTGCGACCCTGACGGCGTTTTCAGCATTGTCCAGCGTATCCTTGCTTACGGATTTCGGGTTAAGTTCATATGATTTCTTTTGCTTGTCCAGCTGGTCCTGGGCTGTTTTGAGGCTTGCAGTCGAAGATTCCATCTGCGCCTTTGCCACCTCCAGGTTTTCTTTTCTGGGTTGTGCCTTCAGCTCTTCGAGAAGTGCCCCGGCAGCTTCCGCCTGTGATTTCAGCTGCTCGGCTGTCGCCCTCTGCACGGAATCATCCATTACGAACAGCGGCGTTCCCTGTGATACGACCTGTCCTTCAGCAGCGGGTATTTTTACAATAGTGCCTGTCACCTCGGGATATATGTTGATATTCGCCCCGTTGTTCTGGTAACTCTCTGTTATACAACTGGCATATATGCCTTTTGCATGAGGATTGGACGCCGGGTTGAAGACCGGAGGCTGAGGCTTCTTTTGAATGCCGTAAATATAAGCGCTTATCAATCCGGCTAAAAGACCTGCTATGGCAAGGGCGAATAAAATCTTATTCCTCATGTGTGCCTCCTTTGACCACCCCGGAGATTTTCCCGTCTTCCATCTTCATGATCCTGTCAGCGTATTCGAATATCCGGCTGTCATGCGTGACGATCAAAATACACCTTTTTTCGTTCAATATGTTTTTCTTGACGAAATCCACAATCCTCCTTCCGGTGTCGCCGTCGAGCGATGCGGTTGGTTCGTCGAAGATGAGGATATCGGGACTGCTTACTATTGCCCGCGCGATCGCAACTCGTTGCTGCTCCCCGCCGCTCAGCTTGGCAGGCGTAAGAAAGGCCCGGTCCTTGAGACCTACTATTTCAAGGTATTGCATGGACATTCTGATCGATTCATCCCAGTCGACTTTTTTCAGGATGAGGGGAATGGCCACATTCTCGACAGTGGTCAGTCTTGGAAAGAGATGATAATCCTGAAATACGAACCCCACAGTGTTGAGTCTGAAGTCGGCAATCTGGTCGGCGCCCAAGCCCCAGATATCCTTGTCCTCAACGGTTACCGTGCCTGAATTCGGCCTCAGGATTCCGGAGATCATGCTCAGCAAAGTTGTCTTCCCGCTTCCTGACGGCCCTTCGATGTAGAGCATCTCCCCGAAATAGGCCTCGAAACTGACTCCGCGGACCGCGAATGTCCTTGTTTCACCTTCACCGAACCACTTGACGAGTTCTTCGGCTTTTATTGCAAGGTCGGCCATATCATCCCCTGAAGATGTCGAAAGGCTCAATCCTGATGACCTTTCTTATCCCGATATAACTCGAAATGCCTGCAATTATAAGCACCATCACAAATGCGAATGTGAGGTTCCCGTATGTGATCTGCGCCGCATAGCTCGGCAGCCTGAGTTTGGCGAACGCTATTATGAGAGAGCTCAGCCCGATGCCGAGTCCGTACCCTGTCAGGCATGTAAATGTTGCCTGGAACATTATCATGTACACAAGTTCGCGGCCTTTTGCACCTATCGCTTTCAATGCGCCGAATTTTTCGAGGTTCTCCAGAATGAATGTATAAAAAGTCTGACCAGAAATGGACAGGCCCACTATGAAACTTATCACCGTCATCAGCAGTACGTTAATGCCGAGCCCGGTCTGATATTTATAAAACCGTGAGATTTTCTGAATGAAATCGTCTTTTGTCAGCGCTTCATAGCCGAGATTTTTTACCTGCAACTTTATGTTGTGGACCGCCTCCTGACTTTTGGGTTCGACAAGAATATATGAAGCGGTATATCTTGTGGAAGGGAGGTATTGAATGGCCCGTTTATATGTCGTATAAAGGGTGGGGATGCCGAAAAGTCCGCCCGACGTAACCTTTGCAATTCCGACGATTACTCCCTTGTGATCGTTGATTTCAAATTCCGAGCCTATCTTCGGACTGTCCAGTTTGGGAAACTCGGAGTCCTTGACAACGATGAATCCGTTTTCGGCATAGATGTCTTCTATGCGGCCCTCGATCAGTTCCGGCCTCCCGAACAGGCTGGCATCGTCGAGGCCGATGACGGTAGCGGCCTGGTAAACACCGCTTCTCAGCTTGACAAGTGCAGCCCCGGAATACAGGGGGACTGCATATTTGACCCCATCGATACTGCGCACGGCATCAAGAATATAATCAGGCATGGGGATGCTGCTTGCGACGGTGTTAACGGCGGGGTCCATTATCCAGACTGAAGCCCCGATATTAATGACGGTAGAGGATGAGCGATGGAGAATGCCTGCGAACATCGATGTCATCATTACCATCAGGAAGACCGCAAATGTTATCCCGACAAGCAAAGCGGCAAACTTTCCCTTGTCGTTTATCAGGAGCTTGAAGGCGATTTTCAGTATTCCCTTCATCGGACCTCCTTTGTCGATACTTAATTATACAACTATTCATCGTCCGAATCGTTGAGCCCTTTGCAGGGACGGAAGCAATTACTAATTTGTAACCGGCAGCATTTTATTTCGTCTTCATTTTATACGGAATAATGCACGGGAGATTGCAACCGGGTGGGTTCAGTGGTATATTATGTCCATATATACGGACAATGCCGTCGGCAGACCGGACCATTAGCTGTATTTGATTTCGACGAGGAGCGGCTCGCTGCACATGATGAACATTAAGAAAATACTTCTCCCGGTCGATTTCCCGGATCCCTCACTGAATGTGATTCATCAGGCTGCTGCGTTTGCCAGTCATTTTCATTCGGAAATCATACTGCTGCATGTCGTTACTGCCCTTAGCCGGACTGCCCTTGCAAAGGAATATGGCACTGAACTCGAAGGGCTGGATATCCTCGACGTGATGATTGCGGAAGCCGAAAGAAAAGCGGACCGGTCTCTCGACGCAGAACTTGAAGGTCTTGCAATTCGGAGTATCATGGATAAAGGCGATGCAGCCTGGTCTATTGTGCAAACGGCCCAGGAGGAGAAAGCCGACCTCATCATGATGCCGTCCTTTGGCCACACATTCAGCCAGTTTCTGCTGGGGTCTGTGACCGCAAAGGTAATACAGGGGACCGAGTGCCCGGTCTGGACTGACGCCCACATCGAAAAATTGTCTGTGCGGCAGCTTGCCCTCCGCCATATTTTGTGTGCGGTTGATTTCACGACTTATAATCAGAGAGCTGTATCATGGGCTGTTCAACTGGCTTCGGAATTTGGTGCCCGTTTAACGCTTGTTCATGTCACTCCAGGCGTGGAGTTGTGGGGACCGGGCGGCAACTATGTCAATAAAGAGTTCAAGGATGAGTATGTCGATTATGCTTCACGGCAGATGGCAGAGTTTAAGAAGGAAATGGGCATCAAGGCCGACGTGCTGATCGGTAGTGGCGACGTGCCCATGGTGCTTGGCCAGGCAGTCAGGCAAACTGACGCGGATCTATTGGTGACAGGCTGTCGCCCATATGGCCTTCACCTGCGGACCCATGGGTATGCAATCATCTGCGCAGTCCCGATTCCCGTACTGAGCATGTAACTCATTTCGTCCGAATTTTCTGCTGCCCCCTCTTGTATGCATGATATAATTATGCAAACGGGTGTTTTTTTTGCTGCGATCCATTGCAGTAAAATAAAGGTCCAGGAGGGTCCGGTTGCTGATGAAGTCAAAGGAAAGAACGGAGACCGACAATGGACCGGCTTTCTGGCAGGAAGAAACAGCGGCCCTGTTAGCTCGGCTTGGGGTTACCGCTGAAGGTCTTTCGGTAGATGAGGCGTCTCGGAGGTTTACGCATTTCGGCCCGAACCAGCTGCGCCATACAAAAAAGCGACTGCTACTATTTCAGTTCCTGTCGAAGTTTCTGAACCCGCTGGTCCTTGTCCTGTTAACGGCAAGTGTCATATCCGCTTTTACCGGAGATGTCGCCAGTTTCGTTATCATATCGGCCATCATCCTCATAAGTGTTACTTTGGACTTTGTTCAGGAACACAGGGCGGGGCAGGCCGCAGAACGGTTGCGCCAATCGGTGGCTGTGCATGCGCAAGTGCTTCGTGACGGCAGCATGCGAGAGATCCCCTTGTCGGACCTGGTGCCTGGCGATATTGCATTGCTTGCAGCCGGCGATCTGGTCCCCGGTGACGGGCGGCTGCTTGAGGCCAAAGATTTTTTTGTTAATCAGGCACTATTGACAGGCGAACCGTATCCGGTGGAAAAAACACCGGGAGAACTGCGCGGAGAACCGGAGGTCCTGTCTGCAAACAACATTGTCCTTCTCGGCACGTCGGTGATCAGCGGGACCGCGAAAGTCCTTATTTGCCGGACTGGTGCCGGCACGGTGCTGGGCGATATTGCAGATACACTCATAACAAAGGCACCCCCAACGGCGTTTGAAATAGGGACAAGGCGCTTCGGCATGCTTATCATGCGGCTTACAGTCCTCTTGGTGCTCTTTGTTTTTCTTGCCAATGCTCTCTTCCATTGTTCTTTCTTGTCCTGGCTGTAATGGTGTTTCTGTATCTTCTGATTGTTGAGCGCGTTAAGCAGTGGTTTTTCCGCTTTTATGAGCTCAGGTGATCCCGAACAACTGTAACGAGAAATAGAGCGGGTTGGTCAAAGGGCTTTATATTTTTTAAGCCAGTTGGAAAGGGTTTGATAGTTGGGCAGTCCCAATATATTTGCCATCCTGGTTTTATTCCCGCCTGTTTCAGCCATCGCCCTCTTCAGATAATGCTGCGCAACCTCTGCTATCAGTGCCGGCAGACTGAAGCCGTTGTCAAACTGTCGTTCGAGTATGTCCGTCTTCAAGCCGGACGAGGTGACGACAGGAAAGAGCGCCGCCCGGATATCATCAACCTCAATTACCTTGCCGGAAGCCCAAATCGCGGCCCGGCATATTGTATTTGATAATTCCCGGACATTCCCCGGCCACGGATGCTGATGCATAAGGGTACGGGCGTCCCGCGAAAAGCGCTTTCGCTCCCAGCCGGGCCTTCCTTCGAATTGTCTGTTAATCTTCTCCAGGATATTGTCCGTTATGGGATCAATGTCCGCGCGCCTGTCGCGCAGCGGGTGCAGTTGCAGAAAGCCGACAGCCAGACGATGAAAAAGATCTTCCCTGAATTTGCCCAGGGAAACCCGCTCCAGCAGATTACAATTGGCAGCTGCTATAATGCGGACATCTACCTTTTCGCTCCTGCTTGAACCGACCCTGGTTATCGTCCCCTCCTGGATTGCCCGGAGAAGCTTCACTTGTGAAAGGAGAGGGAGTTCCCCTACTTCATCGAGAAAAAGCGTGCCTCCGCTGGCTTCGATAAAGTGACCGTCGCGGGCGCTTGAAGCACCGGTAAAGGCGCCTTTTGTATGACCGAAAAATTCCGTCTCGACGAGTTCGGCGGGAATGGAGCCGCAGTTGACTGCAACGAAGGGCTTATTGTGCCGGGGGCCCGATGTGTGAATGGCACGGGCAAACAGTTCCTTCCCGGTCCCGGATTCTCCCTGAATAAGTACAGGCACATCGTGGACCGCGAGACGGCGTGCCTGAGCGATGATTCTGTCCATTCGCTTGCAATTGTGAATAATGAATGCAAATTCAGGGGACTCCGGGGGCAACCCCTGGGTCATCTTGATGACTTCCTCATCAATATGTTTGCTCTCGGTACTCGGTACGTAAAGGTCCAGTGGCAGCGAAACGGTTTCGACGCCCGCTTTCCGGGACGTCTGGATAAGTTCAGCCGGGTGGATTGTCTTTGATAAAAGCATCCATGTTGCTGCCATAGCGGGTGCCCCCGAGTTGAGAAGAAAGCTTTTGTGGATGTTCTTAGGACCCAGCTTCTGTTTCACGTCCCTGATGGCCGAAACCGTACGTTCATAAGTTTCCCTGAACTGATTACCCTGAAATACGGGACAGTGATATTTCATGACAGTCAGTCGGGCGAGCGACTTCAGCCAATCAATATATTGACGCTCCTTCTCGTCCTCGAAAGCCGAAAGCAGAACGACGTGGGTGAATTTGCGATGCGTCACCGCTTCCCCGATCGTCCCTAGGTTTTGACTGTCCCCTTTTTCAAGTGCATCAAGGTCATGCTTGCCAAGACATGCAAACAGTACGTTTGATTTCATACGGAGAGCATACAATAAAATTTATTATTTAGCAAGATATTTTATGATAAGGCAACTTTTTATCTCTCTGGTAACTGCCGGTCGGCTTCTAAAATAATTATTGTTGATCCACATAATGTCCTGTCAGAACAATAGGTTATATCAACAGGCAATAAACGTGTGCAATATTTGGCATACGGATTGCAAATAAAGCGTAAAAGCTGTACCCAAGGGTAATATCAAGGGTTCGATTCAGGAAAATTATTGGTACAGGGTAATACAACCATAACGGTGAAGGTTGCCGGTCCCGCTTACGGTGGTTTCTGCCTGGCGAAACGAGAGGGAGTCGTGATGCTCGTCAGCAATGCAATTCCCGGTGAAACTGTCGCAGTAAAGGTTAATAATTACAAAAATGATTTTGCATTTGCATCTGTTGAAAAAGTCCTGTTGCCGTCGCCGGACAGAGTAGAGCCGATATGTCCGGTTTTCAGCGAATGCAGCGGCTGCCACAACCAGCATATTACATATTCGAGGCAGGTTTCGATAAAGCAGGAGATTCTTTCTGATTGTTTCAAAAGAGTGACCCTAAAGCACCTTGATCTGTCTGAATCCCTTGTCGGTCCGGACCCCTGGCATTTCAAATACAAGGGGCATTTTAAGCTTGGAAACGGCCGCATCGGGTTTGCCAGGGCGGACTCCAGCGGCATCTTGGACATAGAGGGATGCAAGCTGATGAAATCGGGGGTTAATGCCCTCTTTGGCGAGTCGAAGAAGATATACAGGGACTCCCCAAAATTATTTGGCGGTATTTCCGACCTGTATATTTCGTCCGGGGATGATGGATTGGCCTTGCTCAAGTCTTCGTCCGGCATGTCTATGGCAAGATCGAAACAGATTGGGAAACTGTTTCTCGAAGCCGGATTCCAGGGAGTCTGTATCAGCATTGGCAAGGACAGCAAGGTAAGCTTCGGCAAGGAGTACACAACCATTGATTTCAACGGAATCAGGTACAATATTTCCCCCCGGAGTTCGATACAGGGCAATTGGGACCTCAGCAGGAGTGTTGTGAGCTTTTTGAGGCAGACATTGCATTCACTGAAAGGCAAGAGGGTCATCGTTCTTTATGCGGGCGGCAACTTCTCGCTCCCGTTTGCTGCAGACGGCGCGGAAGTCTATGCCGTCGGAAATACCGAGGAAACAATGAATGACTTGCAAAAGAACGCAGCTGCAAACGGCATTCGCAATTGCCGGTTTGCAGATTGTTCTTTGGAGCGTCTTAAGGTGTCCGACAGGGCCGACGTAATGGTAATTGCATCGTCGGGGTCGGAACTCACAAGCAGGGCCATCGAGAAGATATTCACCATTGACCCGGACAGGATCGCATATATATCATGCAACCCGATGATGCTTTCAAGGGACCTGAGTAAACTGATGGGCCGATACGAGATCGAATCTATGCGCATCATTGATTGCTTCCCTCAGACGTACCACGTCAAGTCCCTGGCAATGCTGAAACTGCGCTGATTGAGTTGTCCTGATATCGCAAAAAAATGCAGATGACCTTTCGTTGCTTCCTGCTGCAACGATCCGGCGCTGTCGTCCAGCTGTGGGACATATATAAAATATATTATGCTTTAGCAAGTTATTTTATGGCAGAAGATATTTTCTATATTTATGTAGACCGATAATCGAAGTCTGCAATCAAGCCTTTCGATCTAAAAAAAAGCTATAAAACAATAGTATTGTCTTTTTGGGAAATGATATGTTCATTGCCTGGCATGAGTATTGCTCATATCGTCTTATGGATGGAACATGGGGCTTATTCGTTGAGAGTACACTTAGTGGATGCATAATTCCGGTTAACCGCTTATGACCTGGCCTGACTGGAGAATTTATCGAGATTAGGAGGAACCATATGACTGTCAAGGAACTGTTGCAGCAAAAGGGGCAAAGCCATATTTCTCTGGATGGCGATGCCAGTGTGGAGGACGCGATAAATATGATGCTCGCGAAGAAGATCAGCTCCCTCTTGGTTACTGATCATGGTAAGACGGTCGGCATTTTTACAGAAAGGGACGTTCTTAAGAGCTACGTAGTTGAAAAGAAGAAGGCCTTCGGGGATATCCTGCTCAGGGACGCCATGACGAGAGACCTGATAGTTGCGGACAACGACGACGACATATGTCAGATAATGAGCATCATGACAGCTAAGAGCATTCGTCATTTGCCTGTAATCGAGGAGGGCAAAATAATCGGCATGCTCTCGATGAGGGACATAATAAAGTCCCAGGTAACGGAACTCCGCAGCAAAATCCGCTATTTCAGGGATTATGTTTCAGGTATGCAGGGGGGGCTTTGGATCTGAATCATCCGCGGCATGCAGAAAATAATGACACTGAGAGGATGAAAGAATCATGACAACTGGATATACGGGCGAAATTATCGAAATCGAAAACGGGCTGAAAATAATACCGGGCGCACAGACCATCGTGGGGGCGATCGACAAGGTCGTCAATTGGGGACGGCTTTCGTCGATGTGGCCCATGATTTTCGGTCTTGCATGCTGCGCCATAGAGATGATGGCAACCGGCTCCGCGGCATATGATTTCGACAGGTTTGGAATCATATTCCGGGGCTCGCCCCGCCAATCGGACGTCATGATAGTGGCCGGCACGGTCACCAAGAAAATAGCCCCGCTTGTCAGAAAGGTTTATGACCAGATGCCGGAACCGCGATATGTTGTTGCCATGGGCAGTTGTGCCTGCTCCGGCAATGTATATGATACCTACAGCACCGTACAAGGTTGCGATGAATTTCTGCCGGTTGACGTATACATACCCGGCTGTCCCCCGAGGCCCGAAGCGCTTCTGTACGGGATGATGAAACTCCAGGAGAAGATAAGAAGTGAACGCCTTAATTGGGGAAGATGGAGATAATAATTCATGTATGCTTTCTCCGTTGCGAAATATTTGAGAGAGTATTATCCCGATGAAGTCATCGACATGGCCGAATTTCGCGGCCAGATATCGGTCATCGTCAGGAAGGAAAGGATCAAGGAGATAATGAGGGACCTTCATGATACACCTGAATTCTGTTTTAATTTTCTTGAAGACCTCTGCGGCGTCGATTACCATGGTGACAGGACATGGCGGTTTGAGGTGGTCTACCATTTATATTCCGTCAAACACCGGCATTCAATCAGGATCAAGGCGCTTGTGTCCGAATCGGATTGCAATATCGACAGCATTGCGGATGTATGGGGCGCGGCTGAATGGCTGGAAAGAGAATGTTACGACATGTTCGGTATCCGATTTGCCGGGCATCCGGATCTGAGGCGGGTGCTGATGCCGGAAGACTGGCGGGGATATCCACTTCGGAAGGACTATCCCCTCAGGAGCAGGCTTTTGGAGCACGAGTGGGAGGGCTATACAGAAGTAGTGAACAAGGCGCGCCGGTACAGCCAATCAAATTTAAGGCGGGAATGATATGCATGCGGCAGAAGAAAGCGGGGTACTTGCAAGGAAGGAGATGATTCTCCACATGGGGCCGCAGCACCCCTCCACACATGGTGTGCTGAAACTCATCCTCGAACTCGAGGGAGAGAAAATCCTAAAATGCACCCCTACAGTCGGTTACCTTCACCGCGGGACGGAAAAGCTTGCCGAGAACATGACATATCTTTCTGCATTGCCCCTGACCGACAGGCTGGATTACATAGCGAGCATGATCAACAATGTGGGTTATTGCATTGCCGTGGAAAAGCTGTCCGGGACGAGCGTTCCCGACAGGGCAAAATATATCAGGACAATGATGAGTGAGATGTCGAGGATAAGCAGCCATCTTTTGTGGCTTGGCACGCACGCCCTCGACATCGGAGCGATGACCGTTTTCATGTACGCGTTCAGGGAGCGCGAAAAATTACTTGACCTTTTCGAGCTTGTCTGCGGCGCGAGACTTACTCTCAGCTATGCGCGGATCGGAGGGGTGAAAAACGACATCACGCAGGAATTCATAGACGGCGTGAACGCATTCACGATGGACTTTCCCAATCGAATAATCGAGTATGAGACCCTGATCGACCGCAACAGGATCTGGCTGAAAAGGACTAAGGGAATAGGCGTGATTACCGCAGCGGAGGCCATTAACCGTGGGCTTACCGGACCGGTCCTGAGGGGATCGGGCTGTTCTTACGATGTGAGAAAGCACAACCCGTACGATGCATACGGCGAACTTGACTTTGACGTCCCGGTGTCCGACGATGGCGACGTGTATGCCCGCTACCGCTGCAGGATGGAAGAACTGAGACAATCGACCAGGCTTATAAGGCAGTGCATCCAGCAACTCCCCCGGGGCCCGGTGATGTCTGCCGATGAAGGCAAGTTTACGCTCCCTCCGAAGGAAAGCGTGCTGAAAGACATGGAAGCTATGATACATCATTTCGTATTGATCACCAAAGGGCCTATAGCTGCGCCAAGGGGAGAGATTTACTCTGCAGTGGAATCTCCGAAGGGTGAGCTCGGATTTTATATTGTGAGCGACGGCAGCGGGAAGCCTTACAGGCTGCGCCTGAGGACCCCGTCATTCCTGCACGTGGCTGCGCTTTCCAGGCTTTGTGAGGGAGCGCTTCTGGCCGATGCGATAGCGAATATCGGTACAGTGGATATTGTCATGGGAGACTGTGACAGGTAAAACGGGGGAAGTATGATCGACAGAGTCGGGCTTTTCAGCGAATTTGATGAAAATGACAAAAATCTAATAGCGGGGCTCCTTCACGAAAAGGAATTTCCATCAGGGTCCGTCGTCTACCGTGAAGGAGAGCCTGGCGACCTCCTAAACTTTGTCATGAAGGGCAAGCTCAACGTCTGCAAAACAACGACCGAAGGCGAGCAATATTGCATGGTCTCCCTTACGGAAGGAGAGATCTTCGGCATCATGTCCTTCCTGGACGGAAGCAGGCATGATGCGACGATCATAGCTGATTCGGATACTCAGCTTCTTACTCTCAGAAAGGCCGATTTCGATAACCTGCTTGCTTCGGACACGCTGCTGGCCGCAAAAGTACTGAAAGGCCTCGCCATGCATCTGGCCCGGATCGTCAGAAACATGAATTCGCAATATATGGACCTGATGCATTACATGTTCAGAAAGTCCAAATGACCTGCAAGCACAAAATCAGAGACGATGTCCTGAAAGTCAGGTCGGGCTGCAATAACGCAGGGTCTTCACTGTTGCCGGCGCTTCACACTACCCAGCAAAACATGGGATGGCTCAGCAATGAGTCATTGACCATTGTAGCAGATACTCTCGGTCTTCCAGCGGCACGTATAAAAGGTGTTGCTACATTCTATTCGATGCTTGATATGAAGCCCACCGGGAGGCATATCATCAGGCTATGCACAAATATCGCGTGCATGATCATGGGGGCGGACAGGTTTATCGACATCCTCAGGGACCGTTATGATCTCTTGCCGGGCAGTGCCACAAAGGACGGAAGATTTTCTCTTTGCATTATGGAATGCATAGGGTCCTGCGGTACGGCCCCGGCAATGCTCGTAAACAATGACTTTTACCACGGTTTGACTGCGGACACCCTGACAGAGATTCTTGACCGGTATGAGTAACACTGAGCACATCCTTTTGAAACACATCGATCATCCCGGATCGCGCAACATCCGCGTCTACATGAACGCAGGCGGCTATCGAGCGGCGGAAAAAGCACTTGCGATGAGGCGGCCGGATATTATCGACGAGGTGAAGCGTTCGGGACTCAGGGGCAGAGGCGGTGCCGGTTTTCCCACAGGAATCAAATGGTCTTTTGCAAACATGGCGCAGAACACGCCCAAATACCTGCTCTGCAATGCAGATGAAGGCGAACCCGGAACATTCAAGGACCGTCCCCTGCTTGAAGAAAATCCGCACCTGCTGATTGAGGGAATGATCATTGCGGCATACACTCTGAATGCGGAATACGGCTATATCTACCTGCGGCGGGAATACCCGGCAGCTCATGATATCCTGTCAGGGGCGATCAAAGAGGCATATGACAACAATCTGCTCGGCGATAATGTACTCGGCAAGGGCGTTAGTTTTCATCTGTCGCTTTTCCAGGGGGCCGGCGCGTACATCTGCGGAGAAGAGACCGCACTGATAGAGTCGATCGAAGGGCTGCGGGGACAGCCGAGGATCAAGCCGCCATTCCCGGTTGCCGAAGGACTTTTCGGAAAACCAACAGTTGTAAATAATGTCGAAACCCTCTGCAATCTGCCGCATATTATCGATATCGGTGCTGATACATATTCCCGAATCGGTACCAACGTTTGTCCCGGACCCAAACTGTTTTCGGTGAGTGGTTGCATAAATAAACCAGGGTTATATGAGCTGCCGATGGGAGTCAGTCTGCGGGAAATCATTTACGAACACTGCGGAGGGACCAGGAACAACGCGAAGCTCAAGGCAGTCATTCCGGGCGGTATATCTACTCCCGTCCTGCCCGCCGACGGCATAGACTGCCCGATGGATTACGTGAGTCTGCCGCGGCATGGCAGCATGCTTGGATCAGGAGCAGTCATTGTTTTTGACGAGACCATAGATCTCGTGCGGGTTTGCCTCAGGGCGTCCCGCTTCTTCGAGCATGAATCCTGCGGCAAATGCGTGCCCTGCCGGGAAGGGGTCGGCTGGATGGTCTCAATCCTTGAAAGAATATACAGCGGACAGGGTTCCTCAGTATACATTGATATGCTCATGAGAGTGGCAGGCAACATCTACGGAAAGACTTTCTGTCCCCTTGGCGATGGTGCTGCCTCGATTGTGAGAGGTTTTATCCAGCATTTCAGGGAAGAGTTCGAGGAAAAGGCCGCAGCGGCCCTGCCGGCCTGCAGCGGCTCAACAGGACGATGATAAACGTCACAATAGACGGGAAGCAGTCGGTCCTCGAAAAACCCGTGACCATTCTTCAGGCGGTCAGGGGGGCCGGCATCGAGGTCCCGACCTTATGCAATCATGAGTTGCTTGAAGCCTATGGAGGCTGCAGGCTTTGCCTTGTGGAGATAGATAAAGTACCAAGGCTCCAGCCTTCCTGCACTCAATATGTCACTGACGGCATGGTCATCAGGACCAACTCCGAAACGGTGCTCGCCGCAAGAAGAGCAGCGCTTGAATTCATCCTCATCAACCATCCGCTGGACTGTCCTTCTTGCGACAAGGCGGGCGAATGCGAACTTCAGGACGCGGTCATGAAATACGGCGTCTCAACATCTTTTTTTTCAGAGACAAAGAGGACCGTGCCTGAAAATTTAGAGGACCCTCTCATCGTCAGAAATATGCAGAGGTGCATTTCCTGCACACGCTGCGTGAGGATGTGCAGCCAGGTCCAGGGTGCATACGCGCTCTCGATGGTGAACAGGTCAGGCAGGACAGGGGTCGAGCCTTTCTCCGGCGGACGCTTTGATTGCGAATACTGCGGGAACTGTCTGAGCGTCTGCCCGGTGGGTGCGCTTCTCTCAAAACCTCACCGGCATGTTTACAGGTCCTGGATGATCGATAGGGAAATAGCCGCACCTTGTCCCTTCTGCGGCGCGGGCTGCGAACTTAGGGTCCAGATCAGGGACGATGCAATCGTCAGAGTAGTATCGCAGGATTCGGGAAGTCTCTGCAACAGGGGCAGGTTCGGATATGATTCGGTGAAGGCCGCTGAACGATTGGTCTCTCCTTTAATCAGGTCTGACGCCGGGCTCACTGAAGTCTCCTGGGATGCAGCCCTCAGCTATGTTGCGCAAAGACTCCAAAAAATAAAGGATGAACATGGCGGCGCATCAATCTGCGGCATAGCTTCCGTAAGGCGCTCAAATGAAGACAATTATGCCTTCCGGAAATTATTCAGGGATGTTCTTGGAAGCAGCAACATAGATTCGGCCGCAGGACTTTCATATGCCCCGACCCGTTCTCTAATGGAAAAATTATTGGGAAAAGGTGCAGTCGATAACTCTATGGCCGATGTCCTCAGTTCCGATGCAGTCTTAATTATCGGAGGAGACCCGACATCAGTAAACCCGGCTTTCGGCCTGCAGTTGCGCGCCCTCGTGAAAAGGGGTACGCCGGTGATTACAGTTGGGCACATGCCGGGCTTCAATTATTTCGATACGATCAGGATAAATATTGCTCCTTCATCCGAGACTGTATTTCTTAGCGCAATTGTTTCTGGACTTATAAGGACCAAGGCACAGACTGCTCCGGATCTGCCCGTGATTGAAGCGTTGAAAAAGATGAGACATATCGGTCAGGCGGAAGCTGCAAGGCTTTGCGACATCCCTGAAAGCGATCTCTTCCGGGCTATTACAACCCTTGAGAGTGCGATACGCGTATATGTGATTATCGGGCCTGAACTCGCTCAAAAGGCCGACGGGTACCGCAGTCTTGTCCTTGCAGCAGGGCTCCTCCACCTGCTGCAGGGACGCGTTTCTCTTCTTTCCGAAGCGGCCAGCAGTTACGGTGCAGTAAAGATGGGATGTTGTCCCGATGACGGCACCGGCTGTGCGTCCTTATCGCCCGGACTGAATATCATGGAGATGATGGATGCAGCGATCTCGGGCAGGCTCAAGGCAATGTGGGTGATGGGAGAAGACCCCCTTTGCACATTGCCGGGCAGGGAACATGTAGTCAGTGCCCTGTCAGGACTCGATCTGCTGATAGTACATGACAGCTTTCTTACCGGTACGGCCAAACAGGCTGACGTGGTCCTGCCCGCCCCTTTTTGGATAGAACAGGAAGGATCGTTCACAACTCATGATGGCCTGACCAGGCGCTTCGGGAAAGGGCTGATTTCACGCGCCCCGGAGGGATGGCGAACCATAACTGAGATCAGCAGGCGCCTGGGTTTCGATTTAGGCTATGAGGATACGAAAGATGTCTCGTTCGAGATCGCTTCCTTACCCCAGCTCCAAGGTGAAGATTATCCCGCGTGCATGACTGAGAAAGAACGAGATCTGATTATGCTGACGCTGATGGCCGAGTTCAGCACCGACTCTGAAGAGGGCAAAATTTACGCGGTACCGGAATTCCCGCTTCTCGGGCTGGGACAGGGATACGGCTTTTCACGCAACTTGAATGAGATTACCGGAAAGCCTTATGTTCGGATCGGCAGCAGGCTCTCCGAAAGACTGTCGATAACGGATGGAGATGAGGTCGAGGTTTCGGCGGAGACAGGCTCTCTGCGACTGCGCGCCGTAGTTGACCCGGGGCTGCCTGACGGGATCGTTGCGCTGCCGTATTTTCCGGAAGAAACAGGAATACTCGCGATAGCTGAATGGGACATGAATCCGCTTCTGAAGACTCCTGTCCTCGACAGGACCGAAGTAATGATCACCAGGGTTGTGACCGGGAAATGAACGTAACCGAATTGACCAAAAGGATTTTTTTCATTGACATCTTTATGGGGTTGGCCTTGACATTGAAGACTTTTTTTTCGCCCCCTATTACACGACAGTATCCCGAAGAGCCGCGCCTTCCCGCTCCGGGATTCAGGGGACTGCATGCCCTCGTAAGAAAAGAAGACGGCACTCCTCGCTGTGTCGGCTGTGGCTGCTGCGCAGCCGTATGTCCTTCCCAGTGCATTCACGTTTACACCGCAGATGGTCCGGATCACGAAAAAATAGTCGAACGGTACGAGATCGAAGTCGTAAGATGTCTTTTTTGCGGTCTTTGCGTAGAGGCATGCCCGTTTCAGGCGATTGCACTTACGCCGCACTTCGAATATGCAGATTTTACACGCAAAGTATTTTTTATGGACAAAGAAAAGCTTCTCGGCAACTTCGATTCTTACATGGGTGGTGAAAAGACAGACGAGTATTTCATGCTATTCCGGAATCCGAAGGTGACAGGTCACATCTCGTCTGAGGACCTGGCTCCGTTCAGCAATGACGAGAAGAGAAATCAATAGCAGGAGCATGTTCCGGCGATTCTTTTTCGCAGTGAGGAAATTAACAAAGGCTCTTTCAGCCTAAAACAACCGGAGGCAGTTATGAAAACACAGTTTGTATTCGACATTTTGGTGGTCGCAATTGCAACGGTATCATTCGGTTTTGTGGCAGTACTATTTGTGGTGCGGGACTACGCAATAAAATACAGACGAGTCATGGAAGAGGGCCTTAACCCGGAGCCGAAAATTACGAATGAGAAGGTTATTTCCCCTACCTTGGGTATCTCGGTAAAATTTCATGACATGTATGGGACCGCGCATGACGCCCTGATAACGGCCGTTCATAAAGCCAGGAAAGTCAATCTCGTGATTGTTGACAAAGATAACGCAAACAGTGAGAATCACGGTCTGAAACTCGAAAAATTTATTTTAGTGCCACACAAGAGCATGACAATGGAGCACGGTTTCTACTTCAGGTACCACGATGAGGAACCGAATTTAAATGAATACTCCTCCCGTCAGAATCAGTACGGTGCAACAGCAGCCATGGCCGGGCGGTATTGATCGGGAGCCACGCGAAGAATG
This sequence comes from Dissulfurispiraceae bacterium, assembly GCA_035506695.1. Classification (GTDB taxonomy): domain Bacteria; phylum Nitrospirota; class Thermodesulfovibrionia; order Thermodesulfovibrionales; family Dissulfurispiraceae; genus Fen-1308. Next base: position 20,703 of record DATJOY010000014.1, on the reverse strand, counting down.
GTCCGACTGTAATGGAGATTACCTCTTTGGGGGCCGAGAGACGAAATATTTATTGAAATGCTTTTCGGATTTCAGCGCTTAATGCGCGTCGGCCCAGTTCCGGCCTTTGCCGATCTCAACTTTAAGCGGGACTGAAAGGTTTAGGGCGCCTTCCATTTCTTCTCTTATCATGGCGGAGACCGTTTCGGCTTCGATTTCAGGCACCTCGAAAAGCAGCTCGTCGTGGATCTGAAGTATCATCCTGGTTTTCAATGAACTGTCTTTCAAACGCTTCCATATGCGAATCATGGCTATCTTTATCAGGTCGGCAGCGGTGCCCTGAACGGGGGCGTTGATCGCCATCCGCTCGGCCTGCATCCTGACATTGCTGTTGGGGCTGTGGATTTCGGGTATCGGTCTTTTTCTACCCAGCAGAGTTTCTACGTAGCCCCTCGACCTGGCGCCCTGCAGTGTCAGGTCCATATAGTCTTTTACCCCGTGGTGTCTTTCAAAATAATGGTCTATGATAACGGCAGCCTCTTTCGGCGAAATACCGAGTGCCTCTGAAAGGCCAAAGGGGCTGATGCCGTAAATGACGCCGAAGTTGACCGTCTTTGCAACTCTGCGTTGCTCAGGCGTTATTGCATCCGGCTGCACGCCGAATATCTCGGAAGCTGTTCTGGTATGTATATCCACATTATTGCGAAAGGCCCCGATCAATCCTTCATCCCCGCAAAGGTGCGCAAGAATCCTGAGTTCTATCTGCGAGTAGTCGGCAGATATGAGAACGCAATCTTTTTCGGCTATGAAGACCTCCCGGATCTTCGTACCCCATTCGCCGCGGACTGGTATGTTCTGCATATTCGGGTCGCTGCTGCTTAATCTTCCGGTGGCTGTTACGGTCTGGTTGAACGAAGTATGAATCCGTCCCGTATTATTATTGATGAGCTTCGGCAGCGCGTCTACGTAGGTCGTTTTGAGTTTGTAATATGTCCTGTAGTTCAGGATTTCAGCCGGGAGGTCATGGCTTTTTGCAAGCTCTTCAAGGACATCGACATTCGTCGAATAGCCGGTCTTCGTCTTCTTGCCGGGTTTGAGCTTGAGGACATCGAAGAGTATCCTGCCGAGCTGTTTTGGCGAATTGATGTTGAATTCCTCGCCGGCAAGACTGAAGATTTTGGACTGAAGCATATCCAGTTCGCGATCAAGCTCTTTGGAGAGTTCTTCGAGCCTATCAACATCGGCTTTGATCCCTGCCTCCTCTATGTCTGCGAGCACGTAGACGAGGGGCATTTCGATGTCTGAGTAGAGCGGTCCGAGCCCTTCGGTGTTAAGCTTCCCGAAAAGTATTCCCTTAAGCTCCCATGCGAGCGCGGCGTCTTCGGCAGAATAGATTGTCGCCTGGTCCACCGGGACTTCGGCAAACGACGATCTCTTGCCGAGCGCTTCCGCAAATGAGGTTTTTTTGTGCTGCAGGTATTCCAGGCCTATTGATTCAAGACTGTGCTCAGGCCTGTTCGGGTTGAGAAGATACGACGCGAGCATGGTATCGCAAAGCTTCCCGGCAACCCTGATGCCTTCCTTTCTCAGGACAAGAATGTCATATTTAAGGTTGTGTCCGATCTTTGTGATGCAGGCATCTTCCAGTACCGGCCTGACAACAGAAAATGTTTCCGGCACGTTCGGACCTTCCGTATGTCTGACGGGGACATAATAAGCTTTAGAGTTTCCCATGCAAAAGGAAATGCCGACGGCAATATCAGATACAGGGTTGCGACCGGTTGCCTCTGTATCGAAGGAGAGTTCGCGGAGCGGTCCCGCACATTCAATGCCTGAGGATGGCGACGCAGCCTGAGGTGAAGAAGGTGTTTCGTCGAAAAGCGATCCCTGTTTCATGCCCTGATCCCAAGGAGCTTCATGAGGTCATCTTTGTTTGTCACCGTGATATATTCTGCCCGCTGTGCATGTCCGCATGCCGGGACCATCCTTACGAGGCTTCGCAATTCGAATTCTGAAAAAATCCGCAGCAGTTCCTGCCAGTCAGGATCTTTGACGGCCAGCTGGTCCAGGTTAAATTCGACCGGCAGATTGAAATCTATAGTTGCAAGCGTCCTGCTCAGCCTGATCATGTCGATACTCCCCGCAATCATCTTCCTGATGCGCTCGTTGATGATCTTCTCGGGATGTGCGATGAGCTCGTCGAGGCTTGCGGCATTTGAGATAAGCTCTTTTGCGGTCTTTTCGCCTATGCCTTTGACGCCGGGGATATTGTCTGCCACATCGCCGGTAAGCGCCATTATTTCGACAACCCTTTCCGGCGGCACGCCGAATCTTTCGATGACAGCGGCCTCGTCGATAATCACTTCTTTCATGGGGTCATAAATCGTAATCCTCTTGCCGACCGCCTGCATCATGTCTTTGTCGCCGCTCAGTATGTAAACGTCGATGCCGCCGGCAGCCGCTCTTTTGGCCAATGAGCAGAGGACATCGTCGGCCTCATATCCCGGCATCTCGAAGGAGGGTATTTTAAATGCTTTGATTACCTTTTTCAGTTGCGGTATCTGCAATATCAGGTCATTCGGCATCTCGGGCCGCTGCGCCTTGTATTTCTCGTACAATTCGTGGCGGGCTGTCGGCACGGGGGAATCGAGTACTATGGCAATGGCATCCGGCTTTTTCTCCCTTAACAGCTTGAAGAGCATGTTTGTGAATCCGAAGATAGCGTTTGTGGGAAAGCCCTTCGAGTTGCTGAGGTCCCGGATGGCATGAAAAGCGCGGTAGAAATATGAATGACCGTCTATGAGGTAAAGATTCATCGTTGATTATAACAAAACGAGCCTCTTAAATCGGCCTTGGGCAGAGTTCTGTGGTGGGTCACTTTCAGACGTAAGAGATTAGTCCTTGTGCATTTGCTCGAATCTTTATCGCGATATGATTATTTTATTTTCCATCAGAATGTGAACCGGATCACTCAGACCCTTCCGCCTGAAAGTGGCTCACCACAAAACAGTTCAGTTAATCCGGAAATCCTGATGTCCGATGGCGCAAAATCGCTTGGTTGAGCTTTTTACGAATGATCGGGTAAATTAATTATATATGGCGTTCAAGCTTATCATCTTCGATCTCGACGGAACTCTTGTGGATTCGAGCATTGACATTGCTAATGCCATCAACTACGCCCTCGATGGGATGAAAGTCCCTGCTATAACCGTGCGGCAGACAATTACGTTGATCGGTGAGGGTATCACACGCCTGTTTGAAAAGATCATCGAAAATTATAAGCTCCATGCGGACAAGGACATGCTTATAAAGCGCTTTCTTGAGCACTATTCCGCTCACATTGTGGACAATACGACGGTCTATCCGGGTGTGAAGGAAACCCTCGATGCACTAAAAGGATGCTCCAAGGCTGTCATTTCCAATAAAAGAGAAGACCTTTCAATTCAGGCCCTTGAACTTCTCGGGATAAGGAAATTTTTCGATCTGGTCGTCGGCAGCGATACCACCGCGGAGCGGAAACCTTCACCCGTGCCTGTTCAGCATGTTCTTTCGAGACTAGGCGTAAAGCCTAAAGATGCAGTTATCATCGGCGACAGTAATCTCGACATCGAGGCCGGAAAGGCGGCCGGGATCACAACCATTGCTGTGACCTACGGATACAGGCCCCTCAATATTCTCAAAGGGGCGAATCATATAGTTAATTCGATGCCTGAAATAATAAAAATAGTAAAAAGTTGAAGAGTTGATGGGTTCAGGAGTCCTAGGGTTAACTTCTGAACCTTTTACTGGTTGGCAGGTTTGGTAGTTGAAAATAAAATAGTACAATAAAGGGTAGAATCTTTTTTTCTGTAATTTTTTACCCCTTAAATCTATACTCTTTGGAGGTTTTATGGCATACACAATTGCCTTTGCAGGCAAGGGCGGCACCGGAAAGACGAGTCTGGCGGGTCTTACCGTCAAATATCTCGCCAGCAAGAGGCACGGTCCTATACTGGGAGTCGATGCAGACAGCAATTCCTGTCTGAACGAAGCCCTCGGCGTCGAGGTGCACACAACCGTTGGCAGGCTGCGCGAAGAATCCCTCGACACGGTCAGGAGCGGCTCCGACCGGCCGGGCGGGATGTCGATGGAACAGCTTTTTGATTACGAGGTCCATCAGTCCGTGATAGAGGCTAAAGGGTTCGATCTTATAGTCATGGGCAGGCCCGAGGGGGCCGGCTGTTATTGCGCGGCCAATAACATCATCAGGAAATACAGCGATAAACTTTCCGAAACATACCCATACGTTGTTATCGATAATGAGGCGGGCATGGAGCACCTGAGCAGGCGGACTACCCACAAGGTCAATCTTCTTATAATAGTGAGCGACCCCACAATGAAGGGGATACTAACGGCTAAGAGAATCCACGACCTTATCGGGGAACTTAAACTCGAAGTCGACAAAAGCATACTTATCATTAACAGGGTGATCGACGGTGACGTTTCCGACCTCAAGGAGACGGCTGAAAAAGCTGGGATCATAGTTGCCGGATTTGTGCCACAGGACGAGATGATCGCCCAGTTCGACATGCAGGGTGTCCCGGTGTTTCAGCTTCCGGAGGATGCATCTTCGGTTAAGGCTCTTTTCGGCATACTTGACTCCTATCGCATACCTTAAGTTCCCTGTCCGTTTTTTTATTTTTTCGGCGGGATCAACCTGCTGTAAAATACAACTATAATACGAATAAAGGCCTGTAGCCGGCCCATGCCTTGACGCGCAAAAATACTTGAATCATTTGGATTAATTATATGTTTATAACTATAACATATACTTCTTTACTTTAATCTGAAAATGATTATAATAGTGAAGGCGCAGAATCATCAAACCGCACCGAAAGGAGGATTCATGCTAATCATTGGAGAGAAGTTGAGTATTATCGCCAAACGTGTCCGTGAAGCAATGATGAAATTCGACAAGGGGCCAATTCAGGAAATTGCAGTCCGGCAATGGAAAGAAGGCTCCGGTATGATCGATGCCAACATCGGTCCTGCCGAAGATGGCGGAGAGAAGATGATGGAGTGGATGGTAACGACCATCCAGGAAGTGGTCCCGTTGCCTGTTTGTTTGGATACAACGAATGTGAAAGCTATTGAAGCAGGCTTGAAGGTCCATAACAACCAGTGGGGTAGGCCGCTCATTAATTCCACGTCCAATGACCCCGAAAGATTCCCCATCATGGAAGTTGCTGTAAAGTATCAGTCTCAACTGATCGGCCTTACGGTCGGCAAAGGCGGCTTGCCAGCTGATGCCGAGGAAAGGGCGGCTATAGCTTCGGAAATAATGGCCAGGGCTATGGAATACGGAATGCCGGTTGAAGATCTTTATCTTGATCCGCTCGTTCTGCAGATAGCAACTACCCAGGACCAGGCTTTGAAAGTTATACAGTCGGTCAAGATGTTCCAGGAGTTGAATGATCCGCCGATGAAGACTGTCGTAGGCTTGAGCAATATATCAAACGGTATGCCCAAGGCACTCAGACATATAATGAATAAACACCTACTTACGCTTCTGCTTTACGAAGGTCTTACCGCCGCAATTGCGGATGCCGCAGAGGTCAATGAAACCGCAAAGACATTTGATGTGCTGATGGGCAAGACGCTTTATGCCCATTCGTATTTGGAGTTGTAGCCCTGATTAAGGGCAGATGGTTCTGTCTTACCCTACCGACGCACGACTAATAAATTGGAGGAATATATGGCATTTACAGCACCGAACGAGACGTTTGCCGGAAAGGTTTTTCCAGTTGAAGCGGGATTGGACAAGAAGATTGCTTTTGGCGGAGAAAATGTCCTCCCGTTCCATTTGTTTGAAGGGAATGTGCCTAACAGGCCTGTTGTGGCCTACGAGATCCAGGACGTCCCGCCGGATGACTGGCCGGAAACTGTCAGAAAAGTTTATGAGGGAGTATCAGGCGATCCCGTAACGTGGGCAAAATATTGCCAGGACAAGCTTAATGCAAAGGCGATTGCTCTCAGGCTGGTCGGTACTCATCCCGACCGGGCTAACCGCTCACCTGAAGATGCGGCCAAAACAGTAAAGGACGTGCTCGCCGCAGTCAGCATTCCGGTGATAATCCTCGGCAGCAATCATGTTGAAAAAGACGCCGCCGTGCTGGTCGCTGCGGCTGAAGCGGCAAAGGACAAAAACTGCTTCCTCGGCAAGGCCCAGGAAGAGAATTATAAGACCATAGTCGCGGCATGCATGGCAAACAATCTCAAGCTGATTGCTATGTCCCAGCTCGACATCAACCTTTCCAAGCAGCTCAACATCCTGATAACCCAGATGGGCTTCAATAAGGAGAACCTGGTTACAGACCCTATGTGTTCTGCACTCGGATACGGACTTGATTATACCTATTCCGTCATGGAGAGGATCAGGCTGGCCGCGCTGACCCAAAACGACGTTACCATGCAAATGCCTATGCTCGCAGATGTCGGGATCAATGCCTGGAAGGCGAAAGAATCTATAGCCACCGAAGAAGAGCTGCCCATCGGCGGGGCCCTTGAGCAAAGGGCGATAGCCTGGGAGACCGTTACAGCAGGTGCACTCATGATGGCAGGATCGGAGCTTTTGATTATGAGGCACCCCGAAGCAATTAAGGCAACAGAAAAATTCATTGACGAATTAATGTAAGGGAGGAATAAAAATGGCTTTGTCCGGCGTTGAGATATTCAAACTGCTTCCCAAAACCAATTGCAAGAAGTGCGGCCATCCCACATGCCTTGCCTTTGCAATGAAACTTGCACAGAGACAGGTTTCTCTCGATTTGTGCCCCGATGTTTCCGAAGAAGCCAAGAAGGTCCTCGGTGAGGCGTCTGCCCCTCCGATCAGACCGGTCACTCTCGGAGCGGGAGAAAAGGCTGTAAAGATGGGAGAAGAGACTGTTCTGTTCAGACATGACAAAACTTTTGTCAATCCTTGCGCTCTTGCAGTAGAAGTAAAAGACACAATGTCGACTGATGAGATAAACGCGGTTGTGGATCAGGTCCTTGGTTCCGAGATCGACAGGGTCGGCCAGAAGATCAGGATCGACGCCATATTTGTAAGCAATGCATCCGGGGATGCCGGTAAATTCGAGGCTGCTGTGAAGGCCATTGCTGCAAAGGCGCCTGCGGTACCGCTTATACTTTCAACTACCGACTCCGCAGCGGCCGAAGCAGCTGTGAAAGCGACTGCAGCAAACAAGCCGCTTCTTTACGGTGCGAACGAGTCCAACGCAGAAGCGATGGCGAACATCGCTAAGGCCAACAAGGTCTCTCTCGGCGTTATTGCTAAAGACCTCGATGGACTTACGGCACTTACCGACAAGATCAAGGGACTCGGTGTTGAGGACATGGTTATTGACTCGGGGGCCCGCACGGCCAGGGAAATTCTCCGGGACAATACATACATAAGAAGGGCGGCCCTGAAGAAAGGCAACAAGTCTGTGGGTTTCCCTGTCATTACCTTTGCCCAAAGAGATGATGCCATGCTCGAAACTATGATTGCATCTCTGGGAATCGAGAAGTATTCATCCATCGTCGTTCTGAGCAGCATCGACAGATGGAAGAACCTCGCCCTGTTTACCCTGAGGCAGAATATCTATACAAACCCGCAGGTGCCGTTGCAGGTCAAACAGGATATCTATAGTATCGGAAAGCCGACAGCCGACGCACCATTGCTGATAACCTCCAATTTCTCGCTCACCTATTTTATAGTGTCCGGAGAAATCGAAGGCAGCAAGGTACCGGTCAGACTCGCAGTTCTCGATACAGAAGGACTTTCAGTATTGACAGGTTGGGCGGCAGGGAAATTCACTGCATCCAAAATTGCACAATTCATCCAGGAAAGCGGCATCGAAAAAGAGATTAGCCACAAGGAGCTTATCATTCCCGGGTATGTAGCAATCCTCAGCGGTTCCATCGAGGACAAGCTTCCGGGTTGGAAGATTACAGTAGGCCCCAGAGAGGCCAATGGACTGCCTGTATTTTTGAAGGCGCGTACAAACTGAAGTCTCCTTAAAAATCAGACTGTAGGAGGTCAGGATGTCGAAGATTATAGCAACAGCGGTTATGAGAGGAACACGGGACCTCGTAGCCAGGACAGAAGAATTGCTCAAGAAAACGATTGCCGCCGAGGGAAAGGATTATGCATTTGAATTTCCCGATACGGCCTTCTATCTCCCGATGATCTATGCCATGAAGGCGTTTAAGGTCCAGACGCTCGGAGACATGGAGGTAGCCCTTGGATTTGCGAAAGAACTGCTCCATGAGGAGCCAACCGAGAACATGTGGCTACCATATCTCGGTGAAACCCTTGACTGTGGCATGGCTACATTGTTCGCAGAGGAAATCCTTCTGGCACTAAGGTATATCAACGGCCTCGAACCGGCCAAGGACCCTGCTACGGGTTATGTTTACAATGGTTTTATCGGTGACACCATTCAGAGGAACCTTGGAATCCAGCTTGTTGACGGCACCATGCCCGGATTCGCCTGTATCCTCGGCGCAGCACCATCAGATGACATTGCAGCTAACATAGCAAGAGAACTGCAGGAAAAAAATATTCTTACTTTTCTTGCCGGTGAATCCAACGGCGACAGCTTTACGAAGCAGCTTCTGAGAAAGAATATCGAACTGGGCTGGGATTCCAGGATAGTGCCCCTTGGCCCTGACACTGAACATATTCTTTATGCAGCAGACTGGGCCATCAGGGCCTCCCTTATATTTGGAGGCAAAAAGCCCGGGGACTTCAAGGGGCATCTTCTCTACCAGAAGGACAGGGTCTTCGCCTTCGCGATAGCCCTCGGCCCGATGGACAACATCAAATGGGCCACCGGCGCGGGCGCCATTAACATGGGCTTCCCGGCGGTCTGCGATACCGACGTGCCGGTCATACTACCTACCGGCGTATGTACCTACGAGCATGTGGACAAGGAATTCGATCATTCGCACATCGTGCAGAAAGCGATCGAGGTCAGAGGTCTCAAAATCACTATCGAAAAGCCGCCCATACCGGTTGCATACGGTCCGGCCTTCGAGGGCGAGAGGATAAGGAAAGAAGATACCTTCATCGAATTCGGCGGCAACAGGACGCCGGCTTTCGAATGGGTCCGTATGAGGGAGATGGAGGACTTAGAGGACAACAAGATCATTATCAAGCCCGACAACTGGAAGGAGCTTTATGAAAAGGGCGGGAAACTGCCGCTGGGCATCCTGATAGAAGTGGCGGGCCGCAAGATGCAGAAAGACTTCGAGTCCGTTATCGAGAGGAAGATCCATTCCGACATCAACGAAGCCCAGAGCATATGGCATATGGGCCAGCGTGACGTTAACTGGGTCAGAATCAGCAGACAGGCCAAGGAAGCGGGCTTCACGCTCGAACATCTCGGCATCATTCATACTACAATGGCCCACCACAGGTTCAAATCCATTGTTGACAAGGCCCAGGTTACCTTATTCCTTGATGAGAAAGAAGTCAATGAGAAGCTGGTTGAAGCGAGGGCGGCTTACGCTGAACGTGATTCCAGGCTGGGAAACCTTACGGACGAATCAGTGGAGGATTTCTATTCATGTCTCCTCTGCCAGTCCTTTGCGCCGAGTCACATCTGCGTCGTATCTCCGGAACGTCTTGGATTATGCGGAGCTTTCAACTGGCTCGACTGCAAGGCTGCGAAGGAGATCGACCCCACCGGCGGCAACCAGCCTATTCCTAAGGAAGAGGTTATTGATGCCAAGATGGGACGCTTCTCCGGTGTTGACAAGTACGTTCAGAAGGCCACAGCGGGCGCTGTCGAAACAGTGAATATGTATACGATCATGGAGAACCCCATGACCTCATGTGGCTGTTTCGAGTGCATAGTCGGCATCATCCCCGAGGCAAACGGCGTTATGCTTGTGCATCGCGGTTATCCTGGCATGACACCGGTCGGCATGAAGTTCTCCACCTTCGCCGGTTCAGTCGGTGGCGGTGCCCAGACCCCCGGATTCATGGGTGTCGGAGTGAACTTTGTAGCGAGCAGAAAATTCCTGCAGGGAGACGGAGGCATCAAGAGAATCGTCTGGATGCCGAAGTCGCTGAAGGAGAGGATAGGCGAGGTTTTTGCAAAGAGGGCTGCCGAAGAAGGGGTCCCTGATCTGCTTGACAAGATAGGAGATGAAACTATCTGCGAGGATTCCGAGAAGCTGCTGGAGCATCTTTCCAAGGTCGGTCATCCGGCATTGGAGATGCCTCCGATTCTGTAATAGACACTGTTCAATGGAGGAACACATGGAGAAGAAAGAAGAGAAAAAGAAAGCCAAAATAAGACCTGCGAATGCAGACGCAGAAAAGATATTGCAGTGGGCTGAACAGAAGGGCATTCAGACATGTTTCGACCGGTCGGAAAACATGAAACCCTGTCCGATCGGGCACACTGGTGCATGCTGCAAGAATTGCAGCATGGGCCCCTGCAGACTCACGAGCAAGGAAGATGCAAAAGGAATATGCGGCGCCACGACTGATACAGTCGCTGCCAGGAACCTGGTGAGAATGATAGCTGCAGGAACGTCAGCCCATTCAGACCACGGCCTCGACATGTGCATGCTCTTACTTGCAGTTGCCGAGGGACATACTAAAGATTTCGAGATAAAGGATGTCAGAAAACTTTACAAGGTTGCCGGCATCCTCGATGTCGAATTCGAGGGGAGACCTGTAAACGATGTTGCCAAAGATGTTGCACATAAACTCATCGATGACTTTACTCGTCAGAGCGGTGAGATCAATTATGCGAAACGTGCTCCTGCTAAAACCCTTGAAAGATGGAGAAAGTGGAAGATCGTTCCCAGGGGGGTCCAGAGAGAGGTCATCGAGGCTATGCACAGAACCCACACAGGTGTTGATCTTGATGCCGATAGCCTACTTCTCACAGGGCTCAGGACTGCGCTTGGTGACGGATGGGCCGGTTCCATGATCGCTACAGATGTTACCGACATCCTTTATGGTACACCCAAGCCACTCAGGGCACGGGCTGATTTCGGGGTATTCGAAGACGATATGGTTAATGTTGTCGTTCACGGACACGAGCCGAATCTGGCGGAAAAATTTGTAGAAGTCTCGACCGAACCCGAGATCGTGAGCTATGCGAAATCAAAAGGTGCCAAGGGCATTAATCTTACTGGCATGTGCTGCACCGCCAACGAGATACTGGTGAGGCATGGCATATCTACTCTCGGTGGTTTTACGAACCAGGAATTGGCAATCATGACCGGCATGGTTGATGCAATGACTGTCGATGTCCAGTGCATCATGCCTGCTGTCGCGGATGTTTCCAAAAAGTTTCATACCAAAATTATCACAACGTCAGTCAAGGCTCAGATGCCTGGAGCGGTCCATATGCCCCTTGTCGATGAGACTAAGGCGAAAGAACTGGCACGTTCGATAATGAAGGTGGCCTGTGACAATTTCCCGAACAGGACCAAGGAAGGATACCGCGGGAAGGCAAAATCAAGCGAGATGGTAACCGGTTTCTCCCATGAATATATTGAATACATGCTCGGCGGAAAGTGGAGAGCATCGTTCAGACCTCTTAACGACGCGATCATGTCGGGAAGAATCCGCGGCGTCGCCGCAGTCGTGGGATGCGACAACACAAGATTCCCGGCAACGGCAAACCATAACTATCTTATTACCGAGCTGATCAAGCAAGATGTCCTCGTGATAACGACAGGTTGCGGGTCTCATGCCTGCAGCATGGCAGGGCATATGACACCTGAGGCTGCTTACGAATTAGCAGGTCCGGGTCTCCGCCAGGTTTGCGAAACCACGGGCATGCCGCCGATACTTGCACTCGGGTCTTGCGTAGATAATTCGAGGATACTCACAATTGCAAGCGCGATGGCAGCGGAAGGCGGACTCTCCGACGAAATCGGCGGAATGCCTGCCGTTGGTATTGCTCCGGAATGGATGTCGGAAAAGGCTGTTGCAATAGCTTGTTATTGCGCGGCATCGGGATGTCCGGTAATCTTTGGCGGCGACAATATCTTCTCGGCAAGCCCCGGCGTAACCAATCTCATGACGAACGTCTGGATGGAAAGGTTCAAGGGTTGCTTTGTATTTGAGCCGAAGGTCGAAAAGATTCTCGAAATGACCCTCGGATTTATTGACAAGGCTAGGGCTGATCTTAAGCTCAGAAAATACGAGTACGGCAAGTTCGGCACCGAAAAGGTACTTATGGACATGGCGGCACGGCGCGAAATAGAAAAGGGCGCAAAGCCTCATTTGGGACTATAATAACAAACGTAACCGGGAGTAGCAGAGGGGACGGAGCTTTCCGTCCCCTCTTTTTTTACTGCCAAAAGCATGGATGCAGACAAGTTCCGGTCCAGGCGGGAGGGTGCAAACGATTATCTGACTAAACCATGCTCGCCCGAAGCACTCGTAACAGTAGCTAATAAATATGAGAGTGGCCGAGAAGAAGAAAAACAGCAGGTCCGCAGAGATTCCCAGTCTGGAAGAGAAGACCGCACCAAACGCTTACGCTTTCGATTTCTAATCTGTAACATATTACCGGTGCTGGCTTTGACTGATCTAACTGAATGAACAGTTTCCATGTGTAGTGGGTCACTTCCAGACGGAAGGGTCTGAGTGATCCAGTTCGCAGCATCCTTGTGAAAAATAAAGTAAGCATATCGCAAAATGAAGTTTGAGTAATTGAACAGGGACTAATCTCTTCCGCGTGGAAGTGACCCGCTACCCTTCTATGACCCTCATTGACTTAAATAAGCTTTACAGTTTATTATAAACGTCTTATTATTATAGATGTCTGCACATATTTTAAAGCCGCAAAGAGGGGATAATTTATATGAATAATAAGAAGAATTCACTTAGGCTAGGTCTTCCGAAAGGCAGTCTTCAGGAAGCGACTTTGCGTCTTTTCCGAAAGGCCGGCTACCACATATCAGTATCGTCGAGGTCTTACTATCCCGTATTTGATGATGCGGAGATCCAATCCATGCTGATCCGTGCCCAGGAAATGGCTCGGTATGTTCAGGACGGACATCTCGACTGCGGCCTTACGGGGTTTGACTGGATAAAGGAACAAAATGCCGACGTGGTTGAAGTCGCGGAACTTCAGTATGGCAAGGAAGGATTCAGACCCGTCAGATGGGTAATTGCCGTACCCGTTGAGTCCAAAATAAAGAGCGTAAAGGATTTGAATGGCAAACGCATAGCTACCGAGCTGGTCGGTTTCACAAAACGATATTTGAAGTCGAAGGGAGTAACTGCAAACGTAGATTTCTCCTGGGGTGCGACGGAGGTCAAGCCGCCTTATCTTGCTGATGCAATTGTCGAGCTCACCGAGACCGGCACATCTCTCAGGGCCAACAATCTGAGGATTGTCGAGACCATAATCGAGTCATCGACCAGGTTCGTCGCCAACAAAAAGGCTTGGCAGGATAAATGGAAGCGCCTGAAGATGGAGAATATTGCTCTCCTGCTCAAAGGCGCTCTGGCAGCGGAAGAGAAAGTTGGCCTCAAGATGAACGTCCCCCAAAGCGCGCACAAAAAGGTGCTGAGCCTTCTTGCCGCAATGCATTCACCAACGATTTCTCCGCTTTCAGATAAGGGGTGGTATGCTTTTGAAGTGATTACAAGCGAAGGGCTTGTCCGTGATCTTATACCTAAGCTGAAGGCTGCCGGGGCATCCGGTATTGTCGAATATCCGTTGAACAAGGTTATTTCGTAGGAAGCTGGTGCGCTGAAGGAACTCGATCACGTATATACATAAGAATGCATTTTTTGAGCTTTGTCAATTCAATATTTTAATTGACAATTATATAATAACGCCTTTATATTAATAAGTTGGTGCCACCGTAGCTCAGCTGGCAGAGCTACTGATTTGTAATCAGTGGGTCGGGGGTTCGAATCCCTTCGGTGGCTCCAGGAAAGATAAAGCAGGAGAGGTACCCAAGTGGCCAAAGGGGACGGGCTGTAAACCCGCTGGCTCTGCCTTCGAAGGTTCGAATCCTTCCCTCTCCACCATGTTTAGTGACGTGCATTTTTTGTAGGTGCGTGATTTATCATGCCCGGATTTGGACGCAATGAATTGCGCCCAAACATTCAATCAATGTGCATAATGTTGATGATTGCGGGAGTAGCTCAGTGGTAGAGCGTCAGCCTTCCAAGCTGAGGGTCGCGGGTTCGAATCCCGTTTCCCGCTCCACTAAGATGACAGGGTTGACCGTTCGAGCCGTTCAGGCAGGTCGGAAGGTATGAATAGTTGTCAATTTGTTTAGCAGTTTAGGCAGGGTAAGCGGTCTGAATGTTTTTTGGGTCGCCCATGTAGCTCAGTCGGCAGAGCACTTCCTTGGTAAGGAAGAGGTCACCAGTTCGATTCTGGTCATGGGCTTTGAATGATGTAATTTATCGTAATAAACTTTCATAAATAGGAGCCGTTTTATTTTGTAAGGAGGAGATATGGCCAAGGCAAAATTTGAGAGGACGAAGCCGCATGTAAACGTTGGGACTATCGGGCATGTAGACCATGGGAAGACGACATTGACGGTTGCGATCACAAAGGTATTGTCATTCAAGGGGCAGGCGACATTCAGGGCGTATGATTCGATAGACAACGCACCTGAGGAGAAGGCGAGGGGAATAACCATCGCGACGGCCCATGTAGAGTATGAGACGGACAAGAGGCATTATGCGCATGTAGACTGCCCTGGCCATGCGGACTATGTGAAGAACATGATCACCGGAGCAGCGCAGATGGACGGAGCGATATTAGTGGTAAGCGCGGCGGACGGACCGATGCCGCAGACGAGGGAGCACATATTGCTGGCGAAGCAGGTAGGGGTACCGTACATAGTAGTATTCATGAATAAAGTAGACATGGTAGACGATCCTGAGCTGCTTGACCTGGTAGAGCTTGAGGTAAGGGAGCTATTGATAAAATATGGATTTCCGGGCAACGACATACCGGTAGTAAGGGGCAGCGCATTGAAGGCGATGGAGAGCACAGGGACAGACCAGAATGCACCTGAGTACAAGAGCATACTTGAGCTTATGGATGCGGTAGATGCGTATGTGCCGACACCTGAGAGACCGATAGACAAGCCATATCTGATGCCGATAGAAGATGTATTCACCATCTCGGGCCGTGGTACGGTAGTAACGGGGAGAGTGGAGAGGGGAATCATCAAAGTAGGGGAAGAAGTAGAGATAGTAGGACTGAGGGAGACGAGGAAGACGGTAGCGACCGGGGTAGAGATGTTCAGGAAGCTGCTGGATGAAGGAAGGGCAGGGGACAACGTAGGAGTGTTGCTGAGGGGCACGGGCAAGGACGAAGTAGAGAGGGGCATGGTTTTGGCGAAGCCCGGCAGCATCACACCGCACACGAAATTCAAGGCAGAGGCATATATATTGACGAAGGAAGAAGGTGGGAGGCACACCCCGTTTTTCAACGGCTACCGGCCGCAGTTTTACTTCAGGACGACAGACGTGACTGGGGTGGCGAAACTGCCGGAGGGGATAGAGATGGTGATGCCGGGTGACAATGTAGCGATAACGGTGGAACTGATAGCGCCGATAGCGATGGAGAAGGAACTGAGGTTTGCGATCAGGGAAGGTGGAAGGACGGTAGGCGCCGGGGTTGTCACCGAGGTCCTGGAGTAACACGGTGAATCAAAAAATAAGAATAAAACTGAAAGCATATGATCACAGGTTGCTAGATCAGTCTGTGAGAGAAATAGTTGATACGGCATCGCGGACCGGCGCCAGGATTTCCGGCCCTGTTCCGTTGCCGACAAAAATCAGTAAATTCACGGTGCTGAGGTCGCCTCACGTGGACAAGAAATCCAGGGAGCAGTTCGAGATCAGGACCCACAAGAGACTGATCGACATCTTTGATCCCACCCCGGATACGGTTGATGCTCTTATGAAACTGGAACTCGCATCCGGGGTCGATGTGGAGATAAAGTTATGACAGGGATATTGGGAAGAAAAATCGGCATGACCCAGGTATACCTGGAAGACGGCACACTTGTACCCGTTACAGTTGTTGAGGCCGGACCGTGCACCGTGGTCCAGGTCAAGACGCCAGAAAGGGATGGTTACGAGGCGGTCAAGGTAGGCTTCGGAGAAATCCGCAAAGCGAAGAAGGTCACCAAGCCTATGGCTGGAATATTTAAGAAAGCGGGAACGCCGTCTTTCAAGAACCTCAAGGAATTTCGCATTTCGGGCCTTAAGGTCGGCGACATGATCAAGGCTGATAATTTCAGCAAGGGTGACACGGTCTCTGTAACCGGGGTATCCAAGGGCAAAGGCTTTCAGGGCGTTATGAAGAGGCATAATTTCAAGGGTGGTCCAAGCGGACATGGCTCCATGTTCAACAGGGCACCCGGATCAATCGGTGCCAGCTCGTATCCCTCAAGGGTTTGGAGAGGAATGCGCATGGCAGGCCACATGGGCAGTGAAAGAGTTAACGTACAAAACCTCAGAGTTGTGGATGTAATGCCGGAGCAGAATCTCTTACTTCTTAGGGGCGCTGTGCCTGGAGCTCCGAATACCATAATCGAAATCTGGAAGGATTGATTGCCATGATTGATATAGAGATCAGGGACATAAATAATAATACAAAAGGCAAGCTCAGCCTGGC
Organism: Dissulfurispiraceae bacterium; assembly: GCA_035506695.1. Classification (GTDB taxonomy): domain Bacteria; phylum Nitrospirota; class Thermodesulfovibrionia; order Thermodesulfovibrionales; family Dissulfurispiraceae; genus Fen-1308. Next base: position 4,066 of record DATJOY010000014.1, on the reverse strand, counting down.
CGGAACAATTTTTGGCAGTGAATCTTCTGCTGCAATTGTGCATTCGGCCGTGGTAAGCCATCTCGCCAATCAGCGCCAGGGCACGCATGCCACCAAGACGCGCGGATTGGTCAGCGGCGGAGGAAAGAAGCCGTATAAACAGAAAGGCACAGGCCGGGCCCGCGCAGGCAGTAGCCGCTCACCTCTTTTCAGGGGAGGCGGGACCATCTTCGGCCCTCATCCCAGGGATTATGAAATCAGGATGCCTAAATCGGCAAGAAAGGCCGCACTTTCCAAGGCGTTGACAATGAAGCTTGCCGACAGTGAGATCGTGGTAATTGATGACATAAAAATGGATAAGCCGAGGACGAAGGACATGTTAAAGATACTGGACAAGCTGGGCCTCGGCGGCCAGTCGGTGCTTCTTGTGCTGGCGGAAGGTAATGACAACGTTTATCTTTCAACTCGGAATATTCCAGCCGCGGACGTTACAAGGGTCTCAGATCTGAATGCATATCAGGTTGCCTCATACAGCAAGCTTGTTTTTACAGAAGCGGCCATCAAGAAGCTGGCAGCAGAGGAGGTTAGTGCCTGATGAAGATCATCTATGATGTTATAAAAAGACCTCTTTTTACAGAAAAGGGCATGGACATAAAAGAGCGTGAAAACAAGCTGCTTGTTGAAGTGAACTCCGACGCCAACAAACATGAGATCAAACAGGCGATGGAAGAGATCTTCAAGGTAAAAGTGGGCAAGGTTGCGACCGTCAATGTCAAAGGCAAGATGAAGCGGCATGGAAAGTATCTCGGCCAGCGGTCTGACAAGAAGAAAGCAATCGTGACGCTGAAGAAGGGCGAAAAACTCGATTTCATAGAGGGTGTATAGATGGGAATAAGAAAATTCAATCCAACATCACCGGGACGGAGATTCCAGTCCGCATCAGACTACAAAGATGTTACTGCTGAAGGCCCGCGCAAGGGGCTGACAAAACCTGTTAAGAAGACGGGCGGCAGAAACAGCTTTGGCAGGGTAACCTCGTGGCAGCGCGGCGGCGGAAATAAGCGCACCCTCCGTGTCGTAGATTTCAAGAGAGATAAAATGGGAATCCCAGCCACGGTAAAGACCATAGAGTATGATCCTAACCGTTCGGCGAGGATAGCCCTTGTAAACTACAAGGACGGGGAATACCGCTATATCATAGCTCCGGAAGGGCTGAATGTGGGGGACGTTATAATGTCCGGCCCAGCTGCTGAAATAAAGCCCGGCAATGCACTGCCGATAAAGGAAATCCCGCTTGGCGCAATGATCCACAACTTGGAGTTGAAACCTGGCGCGGGGGCAAAGCTTATCAGAAGCGCGGGTTCATCCGCACAGATAGTTGCGAGAGAGGGTGACTATGCGCAGATAAAGATGCCGTCTGGAGAAGTGAGACTTGTGATGACTTCGTGCATGGCGACTATTGGCCAGGTCAGCAATGTTCAGCACGAGAATATCTCCTACGGAAAAGCAGGCAGGAAACGGTATTTGGGCAAGAGGCCTCATGTCAGGGGCGTTGCAATGAACCCGATTGACCATCCACTTGGCGGCGGCGAAGGAAAGGCCTCCGGAGGCCGGCCGGCTTGTACTCCTTGGGGCGTGCCCGAAGGCATCAAGACCCGGCATAACAAGAGAACCGATAAATTTATCGTTAAAAGGCGCAGCAAAAAATAGGAGGAGTACGTGCCCAGATCCTTAAAGAAAGGCCCATATTTTGAGCCGAAACTGATGAAAAAAGTCCAGACGATGTTGCAGGCCGGCGACAAAAAGATGATAAAGACATGGTCACGGAGGTCGACTGTAGTGCCGGAGTTTATCGGGTTCACCTTCGCAGTTCATAACGGGAAGAAGTTCATCCCCGTTTACGTGACTGAAAATATGGTAGGACATAAACTGGGTGAATTTTCACCCACAAGAACCTTCAAGGGCCACTCCGGCTCTGAGAAGTCGGCGGCGAAAGGTTAAGGATATGGAAGCCAAGGCAATACATAAATACGCAAGGATTACACCCCGAAAGGCAAGAAGGGTCATCGACCTGATAAGGGGAAAGAGGGCATCAGAGGCCATGGTGAATCTCAGGTTCATGCCATACAGGGGTGCACGTCTGATCGAGAAGGTGCTGAAATCGGCAATGGCCAATGCAGAGCAGAAAAGCACACATCTTGATATAGACAAACTTACGATTAAAGGCGCCTTTGTCGATCCCGGGCCGACCATGAAACGCATGGAACCCAGGTCGATGGGCAGAGGCAATACGATAAAGAAGAGGACGAGCCACATCACAATCGTGGTGTCGGAGGAATAATATGGCAATTCCGAGTAAAGTCAGGGCAACAATATACGGACGGGGGTGTTGATTTGGGTCAGAAGACAATTCCTATAGGCAACAGGATTGGGATAACGCGCACATGGGATTCGCGCTGGTTTCTGAAGAGGGGGTATGCTGACCAACTTTTGGAAGACCTCAATGTCCGGAAATTGATAAAGGATAAGCTTTTCCATGCTGGTGTTTCGAAGATAGAACTGGAAAGACCGGGGCAGAAACTGAAGGTCATTATCCATACGGCACGGCCTGGTATAATCATCGGGAAAAAAGGAGCCGAGGTCGAAAAACTCAAGAAGGAAATCGAATCATATACCAACAAGCAGATTGCTATCGACATAAAGGAAGTAAGAAAGCCTGAACTTGATGCACAGCTTGTCTCCGAAAATATTGCACTGCAGCTCGAAAAGAGGGTGGCCTTCAGGAGGGCTTTAAAGAGGGCAGTTTCTTCAGGCATGAGGTTTGGAGCGCTCGGCATAAAGGTCCAGTGCTCGGGCCGGCTTGCAGGGGCTGAAATCGCGAGGACCGAATGGTACCGGGAAGGCAGGGTGCCTCTAAGTACTTTCAGGGCAGACGTGGATTACGGCTTTGCTGAAGCGAGAACGACTTACGGAAAAATCGGCATTAAGGTCTGGATATACCATGGAGATATACTCCCCGAGCGGACCGTTACATCTTCGGTAGGAGAGTGAAATGTTAGCGCCAAAAAAAGTTAAATTCAGAAAGATGATGAAGGGGAACATGCGGGGCAAGGCCTACAGAGGTTCCGGAGTTTCCTTTGGGGAATATGGGCTGAAGGTCCTGGAACCAGGCTGGATTACCAGCCGCCAGATCGAATCTGCCAGGGTTGCCATCACCAGGCATGCCAAAAAGGGATGCAAGCTCTGGATACGCCTTTTTCCGGACAAGCCTATTACGCGCAAGCCCGCTGAAACCAGAATGGGAAAAGGAAAGGGCAATCCTGAATTCTGGGTTGCAGTAGTGAAGCCTGGACGAGTTATTTACGAGGTTTCCGGCATAAGCGAACAGATTGCAAAAGAAGCCTTTGATCTGGCTTCAAAGAAGCTTCCTCTCCAGACCAAGTTTGTCAGGCGAGAGGAGGTCGCGTTATGAAGACCTCTGAGATTCGGGCGCTTTCAGTAGATGAATTGAAGCAGAAGGAAATGGACTTCAGAAAAGAGCTTTTCAACCTGAAGATTCAGCTCTCCAAAGGTGAACTCGAAAATAACATGAGAATTCGAGCGGTGCGCAAGGACATAGCAAGGGTCCTTACGGCTATCACCGAAAAAGAGAGAGCAGCGACAGGTGAAGCTGCGAAGAGAGGTGCGGGAAATGCCTAAAAAAATGTATGCGGGTAAGGTCGTGAGCGACAAAATGGATAAGACCGTGGTCGTGGCGGTGACGAGGACTTTTCAGCATCCGCTCTATAAAAAGACAGTCAAAAAAATCACCAAGTTCAAGGCCCACGACGATGGCAACAAGTGCAAGATGGGTGATACGGTGCAAATTATAGAGAGCAAGCCACTCAGCAAGGATAAAAGATGGGAAGTTATAAAAATCATGGAAAGTGAGGGATAGATTGCCATGATACAGACGCAGACCATCCTTGAGGTAGCTGATAATTCAGGAGCTAAAAGAGTCCAGTGTATACGTGTACTCGGTGGGTCGAGAAGGAGATATGCGAGGCTCGGAGATATAGTCGTTGTTGCAGTCAAGGAGGCCCTCCCC
>DATJOY010000013.1:0-4797 GCA_035506695.1 Dissulfurispiraceae bacterium | reverse complement strand
ATGGCAAGGCTGCCACGAATGGTTGTTACCAGAGGGTTTGTTTCAAAGGCTGAGTCATATCCGCCTTCGAGTGATATCTCGATATCTTTCGCAAGGGTCAGTGTTTCGGCTATGACAAAAGCCTTTGCCTGTATGGTGTCTCCACCACTCGCAGCAGTATAGGCGTCATGAAACGTCGCATATAAATTCACCTGAGATCCATTATGCACAAGTCTTATTGATTTGGTTGCACCGCTGTCGGCGCTGATGCGAAGAGAGCCGACATTCACCGGTTCAAACTGGGCCAATGCAATGTTGGTGAGGCAAGCAAGGTCATCAGTTACCCAGCGTGAATCCGGTGTTCCGATGAGTCCTCCTGTCTGGCCATTGTCGGCAAGTATGATTCCGTATTGCCGCATGGCTTTTATGATCACACTTGCCTGTGGATGTGTGTTTGCGGGACACGTCGCCGAGGCTGCGGCGTAAGCGGCCGCGGTGAGCCGGTATATCTGTCCTGAGGGTCCCGACATCGAGCAGGACGTGGGCGGTGCGGTCTGCGACAATTCAGAGCCTGCCGGTATGCCGGAGCAAGAGCCATAGCCGGCTGCATGTCGCGCCGGCCATACATATCCGTTGAGCATATGGTTGACTGTAAATCTGATTGCATGCTTTACTGTTCCCGAAGCTACTTCATCGTAATTAACTGTATATGGCATTATCGGTAGCCCTGCTGCATCACCCGAAGTGTATCCGCCGGGTCTCAGATTGTTGCTGCTGAGATCCCAGTACGCGCCATTGGATGAGCTCCATGTGCTGTCACCATTGTAGATTCCCTGCCATACTTCCCAGAGTTTGCAAGGCTGCCCGCCGCCAGCGGTCTGCAAAATGAGCACATGCATGTCTCCGCCGCTATTCGCAGAACCTTCTACAGGCGCATTTGCAGGGAAGGGGTAGGTGGTCACGTAATTGCTGATCCAGCCATAAGGCGCGTCGGACTCATCTCCATACTCTGTGAACGTCATCTGAACAAGAGGCTGGTTATATGGAACGCGAAAAAAAGGAATTCCGTTGGGATCGGGATAATCCGGCGAAGCTTCGGAGCCGAAAAAAACGTGAAGATGGCTTGACTGGTAGGCCGGATATATCGGCGCAGCCGCAGATGTATCCACAGGCAGATAATCGACCCTCTGCCGGAAGATGCTGTCTCCCGGAAATATGTCACAACCGCCAAGCGTATTATCCGCCGCCACATTTATTGTAAAGGTTGCCGTGGCAGTGGCGCCCGGAGAGTCGCTGACATGGACCTGGAACAGGTATGCACCCTGACCGCCGATGCTCGATGCTGATATGACCCCGGTGGAGGCATTGAGGCCCATTCCCTCCGGAAGCGAAGAATATTTGCTGGTAACGCTCCACGTATATGGCGGGGTGCCTTGCGAAGCTGTTAACGCAGGAGCTGAGTAGGGCTGATATTGTATGGCATCAGGCAAAATTATGTTGTTAATGGTTAGCGCGTACGCATGCCACGGAGGCAAAAAAAACAGCAGTGATAAAGCGATCATTCCTGCAGCCTTGCTCATATGCGTATGATGGCATAAACCAGGGTCGGAAGAGGTGACTTTCATCACCTGGCGGCGGATTTCCTGCTTCCTTCGTAGAGCTCGTATTCGAGCAGTCTGCATTCAATATTGCTGTTGAAGAAGGGTATCTTGCGCTTTGTGCGTAACCCTACTTTCTTGGCGAGATCGAAGTTGCCTGTAAAAATATAACCCCTGTATCCTTTGCATTTCTGCTTAAAGAAATCGCCGATTCCCTTGTAAGTATTTTCAAGCTGAGCGATCTGGCCGAGCCTCTCGCCGTATTCCGGATTGAGGACAATTATGCCTCCGCCCTCTGGGACAGGTGTTTCCAGAAAATCACAGACGCGGAATTCGATAAGATGTTCGACGCCTGCCGTAGCCGCGTTGTTCCGGGCTGTCCGGATGGCCGCAGGGTTATTGTCTGATGCGATTATTTTGCCTTCAAGAGTTTTTTTAGCGCGCGCCCTTGCAGCAGAACGAAGTGCCTCCCACTTTGCTTTGTCGAATCCTTTTATGTGCATGAAGCCGTAGTTGCTCCGCAAAATTCCGGGTGCCCTGTCGAGACCTATCAATGCAGCCTCTATCGCGAGGGTCCCGCTGCCGCACATGGGATTGATGAAATTTCCGCTCCCGTCCCAGCCCGTCGCCATAACAACAGCTGCTGCGAGTGTTTCCTGCATCGGCGCCTTCAGCGGGACTTTCCTGTATCCGCGCTTTGAAAGGGGTTCCCCGGAGGTGTCAAGGTAAATACTGCATCTTTTCCCTTTCCAGTAGAGAAACACAACTGTACCTGTCATATCGGGACCGGAGTCTGGGCGCCGGCCGCATTTATCTTTCATCCTGTCCACTATGGCATCCTTGCACTTGACATTTGCAAAGAGCGGATTTGTGATTGTCGGATTATCTACGGATGAATGCACGGACAGGTATTCATTTTCGTGCATGAAGCGTTCCCATTCTATTTGATTTGTCTTCGTATAGAGGTCGTGGGCATCTTCCGCGACGAAGCTCTCAACATGAAGCAGGACCCTGTGCCCCGTCCTCAGCGAGAGGTTCAGGACCATAGTGTCATCAAGGGTCCCCTCGGTTTCAATGCCCGCAACTGTTTCGTCGATGACAGGGAATCCCAAAGCCGCAACTTCCCGGTTCAGAAAGGGCGGCAACCCTTTCGGGCATGTGATGAGTATCTTGTTTTTTTTCATCTCTGTATCATAACGTATTGATTATCGATCGCACACATGGAAGAGAAGACGGTAAAAAAAGGCGGCCACAAAGACAGCCCCGTCTGAACCTGTCCTGATTGAGCAGGGGCATTCGCCCCCGGCTAAAAGGTTTCTTAAAACCTGTACGTCATGCTCACAAACCCTATGCTCGCATTGTAACTTGGGTTTGCATAGGCACCAGTAAGGAATGTGTTGGTGCCCGGTACGAGATACTGATAATTAGGGGACGAAAGTGCAAAGTCGTTGTACTTGAACTGTTCAAAAACAGCCCCCACTGCCATCGTGAATGATTTTGACACTGAATAGCTTAATTTACAGAGAAAAGAACTCTTATGATATGAGTCTATATTATTAATATTCGGGTCACCAGTTGGACCGCCGGGGGCGTTTGAGTTCACTCCGCCAACCTGATTGGGCACGGAACTGAAAAAGCCGAAATCCTCAAGACCGTCGGAATTCACGTAATCATATTGGACCCTGAGTGTCAGTTTTTTTGGTACAAGATAGATATCGGCCCCTGCACCGAATTCGTATGTATTGTCGTGCCGTGTTGAATCCCATCGGTAACTGTAGTCATTGGCAGCCACAAAATAATCTGCGTAAATGTTGCACTGGCCTCCGGAACTGGTCGCACAATCATGTATTCTTTGGGTTGTATATTGGAGATCAAAATAAGCGTTCACCTTGGCAATGTGTCCGATCAGATAATCGCCGTAAATTTCAAACTCGTTTGTATCGGCACTTTGAACTCCGAGAACATTATCAGGGTATGCGGACTTCCTGTATTTGTAAGCAGCGCCGACATTAAGGTTCGTCAGAGGAGAAGCGTCTACAGCGATCTTGTATGTGTCCATTCTCTGCTTTGCGGCATCAAATGTCACAAACTGCGGAAAATTGAGATGGCTGGCGTTTGAATCCAGATCATACGAAGGCCCATATTTCGCCAACCGCATGAGGCGCTCATAGCCGATCTTCGGCGTCATGAAATCAAGACCGTCCCATCTGAGTTCGGCCGAGTATACGCTGTCTTTCGTAGATGGAATGTCCAGCCTGTTTTCCCTGTTCGTGTCGATATAAGCATAAGCCATATTCAAATGAAATTGTTCCGGAAGTTTGAATCCTAAATCAGTGCCATAGTGGTTCTTTTTATAATCGAAGAGAGGAATCTGAAAGACCCCGTTACCGCTGGTTGCACCCGAGATAGTCTGGGTTATTGTGTCCGATCTGTTCTCCGTGCTGTAGTATTTGTAATAGAGCTTGAAGTCAACAAAACGGACCGGCCGCGAGGTCAGAGAAAAGGTGTAATTCTTGATATCTTTGCGGCCTGCAAAATTGGTCGAGTTCAAAATGGTTATGCCTCCGGTACCCCCTGATGCAGCGGCTGCATTGTTGAAGTTCAGAAGAGGGGCCAGGTCATAGCTGGATCTCTGGTATGTCTTTTCAAGATTTACGTTGAACCTGCTATTCAAAGGAAGCTGTAACACACCCTTGAACCCAAACTTATAGAAATGATTGTCGGGCGGAAGTGACATAAGAGAAGCTATCGTACCGTTCAGCGGTCCGGTGCCATCAATAAACAGGGTCTGGTTTGCATTTGTGAATGTGCCGTATGAAAACGTGCCTGCTGCATACAGCGGGGTCGATCTGTATCCTATCTCTCCCATATAGTCGGTAGTTTCGTATTTGATCGGGGCCGGGACCTCAATTGCGCCTGAGCCCCCGATACCACCGTTGCTCCACGGTATGACGCCTCGCCTGTCCTCCCTCGATACGGAGACATTAAAGTAAAAAGGGTTAAGTATGTCAACCTTGATCTCGCCGCCGTACTGGCTCCTTTTTGTTGCGTAGTCAAATGAGTTCCATGTAGACGGGGTCGTGTTTGAAGGATTACCACCGGCAAGCGGGGTGGTAAGATAGTTGGTCCCGATGCCGGAGTATGGTGTCAGGGCACTCGTAGTTGTATTATGTATTATCTCGTTAGAGAAGGCGTTGAGCTTGAACATGCCGTAAATTCC
>DATJOY010000012.1:0-8143 GCA_035506695.1 Dissulfurispiraceae bacterium | reverse complement strand
AGGACAGGACAGAAAATATCAGACGTATCGGTGAGATGGCGAAGCTTTTTCTCGATGCCGGCATAATCGCGATGACGGCCTTTATTTCCCCTTTTGCTGTAGACAGGGGGAAAGTCCGTTCACTAGTTGGTGAGGCGGATTTCATAGAGGTCTATTGCAAATGCCCGATCGAAGTCTGCGAGCAGAGAGACGTTAAAGGTCTGTACCGTAAAGCCAAGGCGGGTGAAATCAAAGAGTTCACCGGGATATCTTCCCCGTATGAAGAACCCCAAAGGTGCGACCTGATATTGGATACTTCCGTCACTCCGCTTGAAAAATGCGTCAGTAAAATTATCAGGCTTCTACAGAAACGCGGTGTGATTTCAGCTTGATGGACTTCTGACATAAATGCTTGAAACAGGATGCAACCTGTAAATTTATTTGTCGTCAATCTGCCCACACAGTTGCCATCCCTTAAAAAAAGCATGTATATTACTTAATACCGGTAAAGTGTAAAAGTTTATGACTGGCATTGTGTGTCATCAATTATGCGCTTGTGAGCGCATAATTGCTTGCACTATTTATGTTTTTGAAATTTCATTAAAATATAGTACAGCCGGAGTGGCGGAACTGGCAGACGCAAGGGACTTAAAATCCCTCGATGCTCGCATCGTACGAGTTCGACCCTCGTCTCCGGCACCACTTTCAAAGAGGGCTTATGAAATCGATGATTAGAAAAGCTATATTCCCTGCAGCGGGTCTCGGCACGCGTTTTTTGCCGGCCACCAAGGCATCGCCAAAGGAGATGATGCCCATAGTGGACAAGCCGCTGATTCAATACGGCGTTGAAGAATGCATGTCCTGCGGGATTGAGGAATTTATCATCATAACGGGAAAGAACAAGAGGGCCATAGAGGACCATTTCGATTCGGCATATCAGCTTGAGACCAAGCTAAAGAATTCGGGCAAGACCAAGCTGCTGGATGAAATCAACAAGCTGAGCCATCTTAAATTCGCCTATATCCGCCAGCGTGAGGCCCTGGGTCTCGGCCATGCAATTCTCTGCGCGAAACCTTTTGTGGGGGACGAACCTTTTGCTGTCATCCTCAGCGACGATGTTCTTGTCCCGGGCTCTTCGGTGCTGAGAGATATGATGCGCATTTACGAAGAAAGAAAGTCGCCGGTCATCGCTGTGGAGAAGGTCCCGGAGGACGAAGTCCAGAGGTACGGTATCATCAAGGGAGTAACTGATGGTGAGGTGGTCAAGATCAAAGATCTCGTTGAAAAGCCCAGGCCTGCGGAGGCCCCTTCCAACCTTGGAATAATCGGCAGATACATCCTGACCCCGGATATATTCGATATACTGGAAAAACAGGCGCCGGGGGCGGGCGGAGAGATACAACTAACGGACGCATTGAGGGTGCTCCTTAAAAAGCGTCCTATTTTTGGTTATGCTATAAAAGAAAGAAGGTACGATGCCGGAGACAAGCTCGGCTATCTCAAGGCGACAGTGGATTTTGCGCTTAACAACAAGGAACTCGCAGAGGGGTTCGGGAAGTACCTGGTCGATAAGGTCAAAAATTTGAAATGAATCAGATTTTGAAGGGCCTGTTCTTTTATGAGGTGCAGGCGTGCTGCGGTCCTCTCATAGACGTGTATGAGACGGAAGACGAGCTGGTCTGCGAAGTCGATCTGCCGGGGGCCGACCTTTCCCGGCTTTCGATAAGGGTTTATGAGGATTTGCTGCTGATCGAAAGCGCAGGCGTTCCCGACAGCGATGAGGAAATGTCGCCGGGCGGCTTCAAATATATTTGCATGGAGCGGGACCTCAAGGGCTTCAGAAGGGTTATAAAGCTGCCCGTGCTTGTCAATACGCTTGCCGCTGCTGCAAGTTACGGGGACGGTGTGCTTAAGGTGAAATTTCCGAAACTTGGCGGAAAGCTTATCAGGGTTGCAATAGAGAAAAAGGGAAATTGATCTGTCCGGAGGAGTGCGATGAACGAAGCTGAAAAATACGAGGCAGTATCCGAAAAAGAGGTTGAGATACCGGAATCGCTTCCGGTCCTGCCTGTGAGGGATATTGTTGTTTTTCCTTATATGATAATCCCACTGTTCGTTGGGAGGGACATCTCGATAAAGGCGATAGACCACGCCCTGAATACTAACCGCATGGTTGTCCTGCTGAGCCAGAAGGACATCAACGTCGAATCTCCTGCGCCGGGAGATCTTTATTCGGTCGGGACCGCATGCATGATCATCCGCATGCTTAAGCTCCCGGACGGCAGGGTCAAGATACTCGTGCAGGGGTTAAACAAGGTGCGGGCTGTTGACTTCCCCCAGACAGATCCTTTCTTTATCTCGAAGATCGAAAAGCTGCCGGAGCAGAAGTCCGAGGGCGTGTCATTAGAAAACGAGGCCCTGATCAGGAATGTGAAGGAGCAGCTCGACAAAGCGGTTTCTCTCGGGAGGACCATCCTGCCCGATGTCATGGTGGTGATCGAAAACATCGATGATCCCGGAAGGCTTGCAGACCTTATCGCATCCAACCTCGGGCTCAGGACCGAACAGGCACAGGAAATACTCGAGATGTCCGACCCGGTCAGCCGTCTGAAACGCATCGGTGAGATTTTGACCAGGGAGATCCAGCTGCTTACGATACAGCAGAAGATTCAGACCGAGGCGCGCGGTGAGATCGATAAGACCCAGCGTGAATATTTTCTGCGCGAGCAGCTCAAGGCTATTCAGCGGGAGCTTGGCGATATCGATGAGCGGGCCGAAGAGATCAGCGAATTCAGAAAGAAGATCGAAGATGCCAAGATGCCTGAAAAGGTTATGAAAGAGGCTGAGAAACAGCTCAAGCGGTTGGAAAAAATGCATCCCGACAGTGCCGAGGCCGGGACGATCAGAACATATCTGGAGTGGCTTACCGAACTTCCCTGGTCAAAGGGCACCAAGGACCAGCTTGATATAAAGATTGCTGAGAAGGTGCTGAATGAGGACCACTACGATCTTGAAAAAGTTAAGGAGCGGATACTCGAATATCTGAGCGTCAGGAAGCTAAAGGAAAAGATGAAAGGCCCGATCCTCTGCTTTATCGGACCGCCAGGTGTCGGTAAGACGTCTCTCGGACGCTCTATTGCCCGGTCACTCGGCAGGGAGTTTATACGCATGTCTCTTGGCGGCGTGCGCGATGAGGCCGAGATTCGGGGACACAGGAGAACGTATGTCGGGGCGCTTCCGGGCAGGATAATTCAGGGCATCAAACAGGCAGGGACGAATAATCCCGTGGTAATGCTCGATGAGATCGACAAGATCGGCTCGGACTTCAGGGGAGATCCTTCGTCTGCTCTGCTCGAAGTGCTCGATCCCGAACAGAATAATACGTTCATGGACCACTATCTCGCGGTGCCGTTCGACCTGTCCAGGGTCATGTTTATTACGACCGGCAACCTGACAGACACTATTCCCGGACCACTCAGGGACCGCATGGAAATACTCTATCTTTCCGGATATACCGATGAGGAGAAACTGCAGATAGCGAAAAAATATCTTGTGCCGAAGCAGCTGGATGAACACGGCATTACCACCAAGGTTTTGAAGATTGCCGATTCTGCAGTGATGCGCATTATATCCCACTATACTCGCGAAGCGGGTGTCCGCAATCTCGAAAGGGAAATTGCAAACCTCTGCCGCAAGGTTGCGAAGCAGGTGGCTGAGGGCAGGACGAAGCCTTTCGACGTCAAGGGGGGCAATGTTTCAAAGTATCTGGGCATTCCCAAGTACCTGCCTGAAGAAGAGATGAAGAAGAACGAAGTCGGAGTTGCGACAGGTCTTGCGTGGACTGAAGCGGGCGGCGACGTGATCTTCATCGAAGCAACTCTGATGAAGGGAAAGGGGACTCTCACTTTAACCGGACAACTCGGCGATGTAATGAAGGAATCTGCACAGGCGGCATTGAGCTATATAAGGTCGAAGGAAAAGGACCTTGGCATCAACGCCGATGCTTTTTCGCAAAATGATCTGCATATCCATGTGCCGGCCGGTGCGATTCCCAAGGATGGTCCTTCTGCCGGCATTACTATGGCCACAGCCATTGCCTCGGCATTTACCGGCAGGGCGGTGCGGAGGGATGTCGCAATGACGGGAGAAATCACTTTGCGCGGCAGAGTTCTCCCGATAGGCGGACTGAAGGAAAAGGCACTTGCTGCCAAAAGGATGGGTATAAAGACGGTTGTGCTGCCGAAGAGGAATAAGAAGGACCTCGACGACCTGCCGAAATATGTGAAAGAGGGCATGAATTTTGTGATAGTCGACACCGGTGATGAAGTGTTTAAAACGACCCTTGAAGAGCAAAAGAAAGCCTCATCGCACGGCGTGAAACGTAAAAGGACTGCGGTACGGAAGAATACGTCGCAGGATAAATCCGGAAATAACAGGGGACCCAGGAAAATCAGGAAAACGGCAGTCAGGAATGCGACTCTTTCAAACAGGCGAGTTAAAACTTCTCCGGGAAGTAAGAAAAAGGTTTAGACTCGGACAGGATGAAAAAGGCGTTGTCGTCGGAATCGGCGATGATGCTGCAGTGATCGCCCCGCATCATAGGAACATAATCGTCACGACTGATATGATGAATGAGGGGGTCCATTTCGATCGTGCCTATTCGTCGCCTTTTCATTTGGGGTTTAAACTAGTTTCGGTCAATGTGAGCGATATCATGGCCATGGGGGGACTTCCGAAGTATCTTTTCCTTGATCTTGCCTTTACTGGTGACACGGACGAAAAATTTTTCAAGGGCATTTACGATGGCATTGAGCAGGCCATGGCCCTGTACGGGATCAGCCTGCTTGGAGGTGATCTCTGTTCGGCACGAAACGATATGGTCCTGTCCGCTACGGTAATCGGAGAGGGCGGGAAGATCATTACGAGGCACGGGGCTGTGCCCGGTGACCGCATATACCTTACGTCTTCGACAGGAGATTCCGCCTGCGGACTCGAAATCCTAAAGCGGCTCAATGACGATGGAAGGGAAAGAGTTAAAAAATGGTCGCAATACCAGGTTGTGTCCGGACGGAAGACTGCAAAGAAAGTTGAGGCCCTGAAACTGGAAGGAAAAGGTAACAGGAAACATATACAATGGAAGGTTGCGGAACCGCTGCTGAGGCGTCACCTTATGCCTGTTGCGAGGGATTCCCGGGATATTGCGCCGTATGCGTCATCCATGCTGGACGTGAGCGACGGGTTGTTTATAGATCTCTGCCGGATTTGCGACGAGAGCGGCACCGGCGCATCTGTTTATCTTGACAATATCCCGCTCTCAAAAGAGCTCAAGGATGCCTGCAGCGTGATCAAAGCCGATGCCCTGCACTTTTCAGTTGCTGGCGGAGAGGATTATGAAATACTTTTTACAGCTGACGATTTCCCGATGGAGTCTTACAACAGGACTCACGAAATACCAGTGTCTTGCATCGGAGAAATAACGAAAAAAGAGAGGGCGGTAATTGACGATAAGGGCAGGAAGACGCCGTTGAAAGCGGAAGGGTACCAGCACTTTGGCGCTGCGGGATAAACTGCGGCAGGTAATAGGGGTCAAAGACTCCCCCCGGAAGATAGCACTCTCCTTCGGGATTGGCGTGTTCGTGGGCATGTCGCCGCTCCTTGGTTTGCATACCGTGATAGGAATACTACTTGCGTGGGTATTCAAGCTTAACAAGTTTGTTACGATAGTCGGAGTCTATGTTACCAATCCCTGGACAATAGTACCTATCTACACCTTTGCAACGTGGCTCGGGGCCAGGCTTCTGGGACTTGAACACATTTTGCCCGAGATCGATTGGCATTCCCTCGGAGTGACTGAACTCATCAGCGACCTTGAGCCTATATTGCCGCCTTTTGTCGTCGGATCGCTATTCCTCGGAGCAATGTGCGGAATAGTCGCTTATGCGCTTATCTATTATGCGGTGATCAAACAAAGGAACTCGGGAAGGTAATGACTTCGATCAATCTTACCACACTTGGTTGTCCAAAAAACATGGTGGACTCGCGGCACCTGATGGAATCCCTCGTCTCGAATGGGTTTGTACCGGTCGGTAATCCGGAAGAGGCGGACATAATCCTGGTCAACACTTGCGGATTTATAAGGGACGCCAAGGAAGAGTCCATTTCTGAGATACTGAAACTTGCCGTGCTCAAGAAAGGTCCCGGCAAACAACCGCGGAAACTTGTGGTCTTCGGGTGCCTGGCCCAGAGATACATGGACGAACTTCTCAGGGAAATCCCTGAGATAGACGGCATCTGGGGAGTCGGGGAGGATGAGTCGATTATCGAATACTGCAAAGGCGTGGAAGTTCGGAAGGCTGGAAGGCAAGAGGCTGGAAGCGCTTCCGAACTTCCGAGCTTCAGCCCTTCTTTCGCTTATCTCAAGATCGCCGAGGGATGCGACAAGAAATGCACCTTTTGTGTGATACCATCAATCAGGGGGAAATTCAGGAGCATTTCTCCCGAGGATATCCTTGGCGAAGCGCGGGCATATGTGAAGGACGGTGTCAGGGAGTTGATCATTGTGGCCCAGGACATAACGAATTACGGCAGGGAGTGGAAGGAATACAACCTCCTGTCTTTGCTGAAAGACCTTGTTGCTATAGAAGGAGATTTCCGGATCAGGCTGCTGTATTTATATCCTACAGAAATCACCAACGAGCTTCTTGATTTAATGGCGAGTGAAGAGAAGATATGCAAGTACCTGGATATTCCGCTGCAGCATTCGGAGGACCGCATTCTCAGGCTCATGGGCAGGCGCGGCACTCGCAAGGAGTATGAGAAGCTGATCAGGACTATAAGGCGCAAGATACCGGGCGTTATACTCAGAACTACTTTCATAGTCGGATTTCCAACCGAAACAGAGGAAGATTTCCGGGGTCTGGTCGATTTTGTCGAGGAGACGAGATTCGACCGATTGGGGGTTTTCACTTTTTCGAAAGAGGAAGGAACTCCGTCGTCAAAACTCAAGGGACAGATACCCGAGAGGACGAAGAAGCGCAGGCAGGATGAGATCATGGGCCGGCAGGCGGCCATCTCGCTCGAAAAGAATATGGAGATGATCGGCAAAAAAAGCAGAATGATTGTAGACGAAGCAGATGAGAAGGTCATCATCGGAAGGCTATGTTCACATGCGCCGGAGATTGACGGTGTGGTAATAATAGAGAGATTGGAAGGACCTCAGTTCGGAAGCCTGGAAGCGCGGAAGGCTGGAAGTGACGTCGCTGTCGGCAATCTTATAGATGTCGAGATTGTCGATGCATATGATTATGATTTGAAGGGCAAGGTGATTCAATGATTAACGGCCGGCTGTTGCTACCGTCTCTCGGTGCGCTGAACCAAAATAGCATGTCTGAAACTGCGCTTGAACAACTGATGCACATCGTGCAGTTGCAAATAGGCGGCATAAATGCAGCACCGCTCCGTCGATCCGGCCGCACCGGCCGGTCTGGTTGCGGAGATGATTTTTACAGGGTTAAATGAAGAAATTTCCGATATTGCATCTTGTTCTATTTGTTTTGACCTTTGTTACGACGCTTGCTGCGGGCGCGCTCCAGAGGGGCGTCGATATACTTCAATATCCGTCCGGGATCATTGCGGGATTGCCGTTTGCAGCCACACTGATGACGATACTTCTTGTCCATGAACTGTCTCATTATCTGGCCGCAAGGAAGCATCACACGGTTGCAACTCTGCCTTATTTTATTCCCGCTCCCACGTTCCTCGGTACCTTTGGTGCTTTTATCAAGATGAAGTCCCCGATAGCGACCAGACGGGCGCTTATCGACATAGGGGCATCAGGACCGCTCGCCGGATTTGCTGTTTCCGTGATTGCCTGTATTATAGGGCTCGGCATGTCGAGTGTGGTATCTGCATCAGGTTCTGAAGGGGCGCTCACCCTCGGAGATTCGCTATTGTTTTCCCTTCTTTCGAAAGTTGTCCTGGGGATACCCCCCGATAATTACGATGTCCTGCTCCATCCGGTTGCTTTTGCCGGATGGATCGGTCTGTTTATAACCTCTCTTAACCTTCTTCCTATTGGACAGCTCGACGGCGGGCATATAGCGTTTGCTTTGCTCGGAGAAAGGCATAGAAAGGTGTCGATAGCCCTGCTCGTTATACTTGCAGT
>DATJOY010000011.1:0-11053 GCA_035506695.1 Dissulfurispiraceae bacterium | reverse complement strand
TGCGCGCAGCCGCAATGTGACCAAAATCATTATCGGCAAGCCGACACACCCGCGCTGGAAGGACAAGATCTTCGGCTCCATGCTCGATGAGATCGTGCGCGGCAGCGGCGATATCGAGGTCTATGTAATTTCTGGAGATGTTCCTGCCCCGGCCCCTGTGGCTAAGCCCAGGGCTGTGCCGCGCAAGACCCCTGCACTGGAATGGGTAATAAGCATCTTCGGCATTGCCCTGTGCACCGGAATTGCGCTCCTCATGTTCCCATATTTCACGAGGGTCGATGTGGCGATGATATATATCCTGGGAGTAGTGGTGATCGCGAGCCGAACAGGCAGCGCCCCGTCCCTTCTTGCGTCGCTGTTAAGCGTGGCGGCCTTTGACTTCTTCTTTGTGCCCCCTTACTATACCTTTGCAGTTAGCGATGTAAAATACTTTATCACCTTCATCGTCATGTTCATCGTGGCCTTCGTCACCAGCAGGCTTACGCTCCGCGTGCGCGAGCAGGCCGATGCCGCGAGGCGGCGGGAGAGAAGCACGGCGGCACTTTATCGCCTGAGCAGGGAATTGGTGAATGAACGCGGGATAGAGCAGCTGAGCGAGATCGCGTCAAAGCATATCACCGAAGTTTTTTCGCAACGGGCCGTCGTTCTCATGCCCGACCGGCAGGGCGACCTGATCGTCCCGGGTACGGATTCAAAGGCCGTATCGCTCGACGACCGGGAGCTGAGCGTTGCCCAGTGGGCCTTCTCCCATCGTCAAAGTGCCGGCAGGGGGACTGATACTCTTCCGGGTGGCAAAGGCCTGTATGTCCCACTGGTTGCAGCATCCCGGACTGTCGGTGTCATAGGGCTTATGTCCGACGACTCAGAACCTTTCGACCCTGAACATATCCACGTCCTTGAAAATTTCGCTCACCAGGCGGCTATGGCCCTTGAGCGGGCATTTCTTGCGGAAGACGCCCAACGGGCGCAGCTTAAGGCCGAAACCGAGAGCATGAGAAACACGCTCCTTAGTTCTCTTTCACACGACCTGCGCACTCCGCTGGCTGCAATTACGGGCGCCTCTACATCTCTCCTGGACCAGGGGGCCGTACTCACCGAGCAGGGCCGCTGCGAACTCACACAGACTATAATCGAAGAGGCCGAGCATCTTAACAGGATCGTGCGCAATGTCCTCGACATGACCCGCATAGAATCGGGCGCTATTACCGTTAGAAAGGAATGGCAGCAGATAGAGGAAATAGTGGGGACCGTGCTGAACCGGCTTTCGGACAAACTGGTCGATCATCCTCTTTCGGTCAGTATACCTGCCGATCTGCCCCTGGCGCCATTCGATCCGCTTCTTATCGAACAGGTGCTTATGAACCTTTTAGAGAATGCGATTAAATATACTCCGGCCGGCACGCAGCTTGAACTTGCCGCATCTGTAGGTGATGATTCGCTGCTTGTTGAGCTGGCGGACCACGGGCCGGGTATCAGACCGGGCGAAGAGGTGAAGATATTCGACAAGTTCGTGCATGGACCGGCAACTGCAGGTGGAATCGGACTCGGACTGACCATTTGCCGGGCAATTGTCACTGCCCACGGAGGCCGTACCTGGGCCGAAAACAGGCAGGGGGGAGGAGCTGTCTTTCGCTTTACCTTGCCTATTGCCGAGCAGCCGCCCATTGTGGAGACAGATGAATAAAGGGACCATTCTGCTTATCGAAGACGAACCGCAAATGCGTCGTTTTTTGCGCGTGACCCTGCAGAGTCATGGTTACGAATTATTGGAGTCGGCCTCCGGAAAAGAAGGCCTTGTCGAGGTCTCCACACGCAAGCCTGATGTAGTGCTCCTCGATCTCGGGCTGCCTGACATGGACGGGCTTGAAGTGCTTTCAGTAATACGTCAGTGGTCACAGACGCCGGTAATTATACTTTCTGCGCGAGGACAGGAACAGGACAAAATCAGGGCCCTTGATGCGGGAGCCGACGATTATCTTACAAAACCCTTTGGTGCCGGTGAACTGCTTGCGAGGATCCGCGTTGCACTGCGGCATGGTGACGCGCAGGGCGAGCAGTCCGAACCGGTATTCATTCTTGATACCCTTCGGGTTGACCTCTCCAAAAGGCAAATCTTCCTGAAGGATATCGAGGTCCATCTCACACCGATTGAATACCGCCTGCTTGCATACCTCATAAGAAATGCCGGCAAGGTCGTTACCCACAACCAGCTATTGAAAGAAGTCTGGGGGCCTGCATACGCCAATCAGACCCATTATGTGCGCGTCTACATGGGCATGCTCAGGCACAAGCTGGAGGAGGACCCGTCGCGCCCGCGATATTTCATAAACGAACCCGGCGTCGGATATCGCCTGAAGATAGAGGATTAGAGGGCAAAGCGCGCACTGTCTGAGCTTTCGCACAGCCTGTGCGCAAGTATCTTTTGCAATACACTTTTCAGCGAAAGAGAATAGCCCTCTGGTTCAGTTCGGATGCGTTATTAGGCAAAAGCGTTTTGTCTTTGTGAGATTGCTGCGAACCGGACAACCCGGGCTCTTTCACTTCAAAGTGCATTGCAAAAGACATAACTATCTTTGTTATTGACGAAAAAGCGTACTCTACTCGCCGTATTTGATCTGCGGCCCTGAAACCGGACAGGGCGCAAGAGGAGAATGCTTCAGACCAGTGCTTTTGAAGACGCCATGCGAACATGATATGATATGATCCACTGGTGTTAATCCTGATCATGACGGGGGCCGTGGATGTCGCTGCTGAAAAGAAGGCTGTATCGCAAGTTAGTCCCGAAAATATTCAGGGGGGATTATCTTTTCACTAGCCTGAAGCAGGACATAATCGACTACTATTCGTCGCTGCCTGACGCTACCGCCGAACAGATATCAATAGTCCGATATCTGCGGGCGAATCCCATCACCGTTTATCCGTATGCGTTCCAGGAAAAGTACGCCCCGGCCGATGTTTCGGTATACACGGACGATGCATCGGGGCTTAAGTATGTGCTGGAAGATGGAAAGCGCCTCTATTTCAAAAGAAGGTTTCGCGAGGCGGATATCCGCCACTACTACAGCGGGTTGCAGAAGGAGCAGGACCCTGATTCGCCCCACAGATATCTGAGCGAAGCTTTCTCAGTCGAAGACGGAGATGTGGTGGCAGACGTCGGAGTCGCCGAGGGTAATTTCTCATTGAGCGTGATAGAGAAGGCAGGCAGGCTTATTTTATTTGAAACCGATGACGAATGGATAGAGGCTTTACAGGCGACTTTCGAGCCGTGGAAAGAGAAGGTGCGGCTAGTAAAGAGACGGGTTTCGGACAGGAATGATTCCGAAAATACAACTCTTGATGAATATTTCAAGACGGACAGGATCGATTTCCTGAAAGTGGATATCGACGGCGCCGAAAGCGAGCTGCTCAAGGGCAGCGAGAAGATTTTAAACAATGTCTCCAGGATTGCACTCTGCGTATATCACAAACAGGACGATGAAAGGGACTTCTCGGTGTTGCTTGAGGACAAAGGGTTTGAAGTCTCTCTCACCAAAGGATACATGATTTATATTTTTGACAAGAAGCTGGATGTCCCTTATCTCAGAAGAGGATTGATCAGGGCCTTCAAAGCGGGCGGTTCATAAGCTTGGCGTCAATGCCTTCGCCGGATTCCTATCCGGCGTGATTATTGACATTGCAACTGCAAGAAAGCCTGCTGTTGGGGAAAGTATCAGCCACCTGCGGCGATGACTCCGAGTAATACTAAGGATCAGCTCTTGGCGGCCCTTTGATGCGTGAGCTACGTGCACAGCAGAGTCCACTCGTGCGTGTTCCGGCACAAGCATTAGTGGATTGCAAGCAGAGGTGGTATCTGGCATAATCGGTTCACGAATCGACACGGAGGGGAATAATGAAATATTTTGCAAAGATATTGCGGAAGTGCTGCGTGGTCGGGCTTTTCGTTTTTCTGTTTGGGTGCGTCTCCATGGAAAGGAAGGTTAGCGACCACTGCAATGAATGGATATCCAGACCGCTTTCGGAACTGAAACAGGCGATGAAGAATCCTGATGCCTACGCATCTAAAACCAATTGGGACGAGACTTCTTACCCGTTGGCTAAAGGCTATTTTGTCTTTGTAGAACCTTTTAATGAGGACTGTTTAATCCACTGGAAAATAAACCCAAGGGATATAATTATCGGGTACTTCACCGAAGGCAAGGGCTGCGGCTCCGAGCACGGACCGGCCCCTGAGGTCAGAGAGATTGAGAATGTATCGCCACCCGGACAATAAGCGACTATGCAATCATAAACTCTGTTTGCAGCTTGCTCAAGAAATATTATCTTGTTGCCCGATGATTATTGATAAAAATAAGGCATCTAAGCAGCATCTGGGGGAAGCGAGATTTTAACCGGCAACTATTAGTAGAATGACCATGATGGCACCATGAAGCCATTGCTTTTGCCATGCTGAAAAAAATAATTGTTTCCGATTGACCTTTTACTGAATGAGTCGGGCAAAACACATACAGACAAGACTTGGGCACATTTGACTTTCGGAATTTCAATCAAAAAAAATACCGGGCTTCATGATGGTCGTGGAGTTTAAAAAAAAGTTCTCTATACACCCTTATCACGCATATATTGATCGGTCCCCTACTGTTATGATATCCTTGCATTTATAGTTACTACGCCAAAATTCTAAGAGGGTGCATATGTATTACAATGCATGGTTTCAATGCATCAACCCGCAATGCGGGGCCAAATACCCCTTGAACGCGATCATCTATCGCTGCGGAAACTGCGGCTCTCTTCTTGAAGTGACGCATGACATGAATGCTCTTGCCCAGCGCAGCGCAGGCGAATGGAAGAAGCTGTTCGAGGAGCGGTACAAATCCACCGAATGGCCTTATGGCTCCGGCGTCTGGGGCAAAAAGGAATGGGTACTGCCACAGATAAGCAACGAGAACGTTGTTTCGCTTTATGAAGGCGGCTCGAACCTCTTCTGGGCTGAGCGTTTCGGGAAGATGCTCGGTATGAACGAGTTGTGGCTGAAACTCTGCGGTAATTCCCACAGCGGCTCGTTCAAGGACCTCGGCATGACAGTGCTGGTATCGCAGGTCAAGCAGATGATAAGCGAAGGCGCGCCGATCCAGGCGGTGGCATGCGCATCCACAGGTGACACTTCCGCAGCCCTGGCTGTTTATTGCGCCGCCGCCGGAATCCAGTCCATCGTGCTTTTGCCGAAGGGCAAGATCTCTGTCGCACAACTGATCCAGCCGATATCAAGCGGATCGCTGGTCCTTTCCCTTGATACCGATTTCGACGGCTGCATGGCGGTTGTCAAAGAGATCACCAAGGATGAAACTATATACCTGGCAAACTCCATGAACTCGCTGCGCATCGAGGGTCAGAAAACTGTAGGCATCGAGATTTGCCAGCAGTTCGACTGGAAGCTGCCGGACGTGATCATCATACCGGGCGGCAATCTCGGCAATGTCTCGGCCCTGGGCAACGGGCTTCTTATGATGAAGGCACTCGGACTCGCCGATAAAATGCCACGATTAGTTGTAGCACAGGCGGAAAGGGCAAATCCGCTGTACCGCTCTTATCTCAAGAATTTCGAGACCTTCGAGCCGATCCATGCTGAACAAACCCTTGCCAGCGCGATCCAGATAGGCAACCCTGTCAGCGTACAGAAGGCCATCCGGGCGCTGAAACAGTTCGACGGTATCGTCGAGCAGGCAACTGAGCAGGAGCTGGCCGATGCTGCCGCCCTCGGAGACACTTACGGGATGTTCAACTGTCCACACACAGGAGTTGCACTCGCCGTTTTGATGAAGCTTCTCAGGGCCGGCAAAATAGACAGGTCCGAAAGTGTCGTCGTGATTTCCACCGCCCACGGGCTGAAATTTACGGAATTCAAGGTCAAATACCACGAGGAAGCTCTCGACTTTCCTTGCCGCTACGCCAATAAGCCGGTTGAACTGCCGCCCAGCGTTGATGCGGTAAAGGAAGCCCTCAGGCAGGCTTTACAAAAGAGGAGGAACGCTGATGTCTAAGAAGTCTTTAAAGTCCAGGAGCTGGCGCCCGGCAACCCTTGCCGTACATGGTCCCGGCAGGGTGCCAAAAGCCCATTACGCGGTCTCGACGCCTATTGTGCAGACCTCCAATTTCTACTTTGATACAAGTGCAGAAGTCTACGATTTCATGAAGGCCAAAAGCGAGGGCCGCATGCTCAGGGGACATGAGTACGGCAGATACGGCAACCCGACGCAGCAGGAATGCGAGCGGAAGCTTGCAGCAGTGGAAGGTGCAGAACGCGCATTGCTTTTCTCTACCGGCATGAGCGCTGTGGTAATGACGCTCATGGCGTACATGAAGCGCGACAAGCATATCATATTCACAAGCGACTGTTACCGCCAGACGCGGGACTTTGCGACCAATATGCTGTCTGAATTCGGTATCGAAGTGTCAATAGTCGACCCGACTGCCGACGCCATCGAAAAGGCTATCCGTCCCAATACCAACATCATCTTCACCGAGTCCCCCACCAATCCATATCTGCGCTGCCTCGACATGGTGGCTATCGTGAAAGTTGCAAAGAAGCACCGCGTGATGACCATAATCGATGCCACGCTGGCAACGCCATACAACATCAAACCCCTTGAGATGGGGGTGGATGTTGTTATCCACTCGGCGACCAAATACCTCGGCGGTCACAACGACCTGCTCGCGGGTGTAACGCTCGGCGGTCACAAAAAGCTCGATCCCGTATATAAAATGCAGAGGATGATCGGGGCCACACCCGGCCCGCTGACCTGTTTTCTCCTGGAACGCGGACTCAAGACCTTCGCTCTCAGGATGGAGCATCACAACAGAGCTGGAATGACAGTCGCCAAAATGCTTGAGGCTCACCCAAAAATAGAGAAGGTCTGGTATCCCGGACTTAAATCTCACCCCGACTACAAGGTCGCGAAAAAGCAGATGAAAGGGTTCGGCAGCCTTATCACCTTCCTGGTAAAGGGCGGCGACAAGGAGACGAGGAAGTTCATCGATTCTCTTAAGCTATTCCTCATCACGCCGAGCCTCGGCGGCAGCGAGAGCCTCGTGACCCAAATGGCGGTCATGTCGTTCTTCGACTACCCTGAAGAGTACAGGCAGGCCATAGGCATGGTGGACAACCTGGTCCGTATCGCCCTCGGACTCGAGGATGTCGATGATCTGATCGCGGACCTGAAGCAGTCGCTCGACAGGATCTGATCAAGACGGTTTCTCGAATGACGGCTGTTCCTAATTGAGAAAAGGATAGAGTCGTTCGGTATAACGGCTCAGAGTGCGCAGCGTGGTCATTGAATATCGTAGTCTTTAAATAGCGTGTGCGGCAGTTGCAGAATGCGTCAGCATTGACAATCTGACCTTATTCAGCAAGCCTCTGAGCTGTTGCGCCGAACGCCTCCTTAGAAACAGCCGGGCTATATATTTTTAAGGTGTCCCGTACAACGTATCAGAATCTCGCTGAAATAACACAGTTCGATTTTCCATGCGCAGGACGAAACACACGCATAAATATTCTTATTGTTAAGCGGCATAAAAAGGCACGCTGCGCTTCTGATCCGCCATTCGGGACACCTTTTAAAAAAAACGCAACCCGGCATCTTCGAATCGGCGGACTACGCTGTGCGCAGCGGACAATTGTTGCATCTGGGCTCGGGCTTGCAGTAGTCCTTCCCGACCATCACCAGCAGTGCATGATATTCATTGAACAAAGCCACGTCCCTGTCGAAATCGCGATGGAAAAGCTGCTGGTATTCATCATAAGAGGCACTTATTTCCATGATGCCGTGGCGTGACAGTATCCTCTTGGTATAAGCGTCTATTACAAACACGGGTTTGCCGAGGGCGTAAAGAAGTATCGAGTCTGCCGTTTCCTGGCCGATACCGTTGACAGAGAGCAGCTCTTTCCGAAGCGCTTCGGCATTGCCCTTTTTCATCCGGGACATGCTGCCGCCGTAACAGCCGACAAGATAATCAATGAAGGCCCGAAGTCTTCTGGCCTTTATGTTGTAATAACCTGAGGGGCGGATGAAGAACGCGAGCTCGTCGACCGGCAGTCCGTGAATCACCTTCGCACTGAGAACTCTATGCTCCTTAAGGTTGCGGATGGCCTTCTCGACATTGTTCCAGTTAGTGTTTTGGGTTAGAATCGCACCGACAGCGACTTCAAAAGGCGTATCGCCGGGCCACCAGTGCTGCGGCCCGTAAAAAGAGGAGAGCTTATCATATATCGCTTTTAGCGAAAGGTCTCTGCGCGGATATGCTTTTTTATTCATGATTCTGCCACGATGAGTGGGAAGGGTCTTTTGATAAAAACCGCCTCGTTAAGCTCTCTCCATTGCATCCGCAATCAATGCCGCAGGAGACTTTTCATCGAAAGAGATTAGTCCTTGTGCGGCTATCAGCAAGTTCTTTTCTGCCGGGCTTATTTCATTTTTTACAATATAGCTCCGAACCGGATAACTCAGGCCCTTTCGATGAAAAGTTTCCTGCGGCATCTTCTTATTTGTATCCCGAATATTTATCGATCTTCTGCATGAATTCCATCCATATCGGCAGTGCCGCTCTTGCCCCGGTCTCCTTGTTGCCGATAGGGACATGATTGTCCCTTCCCACCCATACACCTACAACGAGCGAATCATCGAACCCGATAAACCAGGCGTCGGAGAAATCATTGGTAGTGCCTGTCTTGCCGTAAACCATCCTCTGAATCTCTTTTGCCTTTATCGCGGTGCCACGCTCGACTACGCCCCTGAGAAGGTCTTTCATTTGCGCTACGGTATCGTCCGAAAAAACATCTGCAGATGCGGGCTCCTCTTCTTCGAGCACAAATCCGTCTCTGCTCAGGACCTTTTCATAATAGACCGGGTCGATTCTTTTTCCAGTTGCAAAGGTCATGTAAGCGGCTGTGATCTCCAACGGTGTCACATCCGCTGCGCCGAGGGCCGTGGAAAGGTAAGGGGATATCTCGCTTTTGATTCCGCATTTTTCTGCAACACCTACAACTTCCTTGATGCCTACCTGGTTAGCGAGCCTTACTGTAGCAGCATTCAAGGAAAGAGCAATTGCTGTTTTCAGCGGTACGATCCCATGGTATTTACCATCGTAGTTTTTTGGAGACCAGGCATGACCGGCAGTAGCGCCGGGGAACGACACGGGCCCGTCGAGGATGTTGCTGTCGGCGGTCATGCCTTTTTCGAGTGCAGTTGCATAAACAAATGGTTTGAATGCCGAACCGGGCTGACGCACGGCCATAGTTACCCTGTTGAACTGGGTTTCCCAGAAATCAGTTCCCCCGACCAGAGCCTTTATATGGCCGTTTCTGATATCGATGGCTATGAGGGCAGCCTGAACCCCAGGCTTTACGCGTTGTTCGAGCGACCGTATCCCGTCAGAGACAGCCTCTTCAGCGGTCTTCTGCATCGAGAAATCTATGGTGGCATTTATCCTGAGTCCGGCCGTATAAAGATCGCTGTATTTCTCTTCGAGATGCTGCCGCAGAGATTCCACAAAATAGGGCGCTTCAAATTTGCGGAAAAAAGGCTTTGCCGGTATGGGCTCTGCCTTTCCTCGTTCACATTCTTCTTTTGTAATGAAACCGTTGTCGAGCATGCTTTTTAAGACAAGGCTCCTTCTCATAAGCGCCTTCTCCGGTTTCCTGAACGGGGAGTACGATGACGGCGCCTTTTGGAGTCCGGCGATCATGGCTATTTCTCCGATCGATAATTCATCGACCGGCTTTCCGAAATAGGTACGGGCAGCGGCATCGATGCCGTAGGCCCTTGTGCCGAAATATGCCTGGTTAAGATACATTCCCAGTATCTCGTCCTTTGTATAACGTTTTTCTATCTGGGCCGAGATA
Organism: Dissulfurispiraceae bacterium; assembly: GCA_035506695.1. Lineage (GTDB taxonomy): Bacteria > Nitrospirota > Thermodesulfovibrionia > Thermodesulfovibrionales > Dissulfurispiraceae > Fen-1308. The sequence continues at coordinate 1,158 of DATJOY010000011.1, read as the reverse complement.
ATGGCTTCCTTGATCTTTCTCTTTACACTCTTTTCAGGTTTGAAGAACAGCATTTTGGTAAGCTGCTGAGTGATCGTGCTTCCCCCTTCGACTACGCCCTTTGCCATGATATCTTTGTATACAGCCCTCAATATACCGAGAAAATCTACACCATGGTGCGAATAGAAACGCTGGTCCTCGATAGCAACAAAGGCCTGCTTTACCTTGAGCGGTATTTTGTAATGAGGGATATAGGTCCTTCTTTCAAGATAAAACTCGGCAAGAATCTTTCCGTCGGATGAATAGACAATGGAGGATTCGAGAGGCGCGTAACTTTCGAGCTTGCTTATGTCGGGCAGGTCTGAAAAGAGCGAATAGACATAGCCCCCTGCACCGCCGATCGCAAGCATGAAAATGAAAAGGACAGTTACTTTGATCCAGCCTGGGATGCGCATTATCCGGAACCGGCGAGCTTCATGCGTACGCCGGACTGAAACTTAATGGTCTTTGTTTCGATGATTTCATCTTATTAAATGGCGCCTATATGACAATACCTATTATAACAATTGCAGATATGTATTGGTGACAGGAGGCCAGCGAACCAGTATTATTCATAAATTCGGCATAGCCTGAAGTATTCGCCTCTTGGGCACTGAATTAGCTATTGTTTCAGATAAATCAGTCCAATCGGGGAATGAACACTCTATTGACAGAGGGAATTGTCTCTCCTGAGCGGCAGCCCTGAAAACTCAGGCAGTGCGCTTCGATTCAGATACTTCAGGCCATGCTGTAAAATATTTTGAGAATATAGTGGGACAATATAAATCAGCTTGTCCTGCCGGCTTCGACATCAGTAAACTTGCAGGCAATCGCATGAAATGTGTCGCGCATCTCCCAAAAAGCGTCCACAAGCTGAGGATCGAATTGGGTACCACGTCCTGCAAGGATAGTGTCAACAGCTTTCTCATGGGAAACACCATCCCTGTAAAAACGTCCCGATATCAACGCGTCATACACATCGGCTACCGCCATAATCCGCCCCGATAACGGGATATCCAGACCTTTAAGGCCTACGGGATATCCTTTGCCATCCCAGCGCTCATGATGCGAAAATGCCATTTCTCCGGCCAACATCAGAAAGGAAGTATCGCCGAGTTTGGCCTGGGCAGCCTCTATGAC
>DATJOY010000010.1:0-10343 GCA_035506695.1 Dissulfurispiraceae bacterium | reverse complement strand
CTTGATATATGCCGATATACAGGGGGTGATGTTCATCTATCACCGATTTGCTAAGGATCGACGACGCCACGGGAATATTCGCCCGTTCGGCAAATGTGACAAGCTGTTCTCTCATCCGGTAGCGCATCAATTCGACGCCGGCGACGATGACGGGACGCTCCGCCTTATTGATCATCTCTTCGGCATCGCGCATCGCTTCCCGAAGCGGCATTGAATCCGTATCCGGCGGAACAACCGGGGTTCTGACAGGGACGATTTTTTTCAGGGCCATATCACGCGGAAGCTCGATATAGACCGGTCTTCTGTAGCAGACAGCAGCTCCCAGCACACGGTTGATCTCGCGGCATGCGGTTTCGGGATTGCTCAAAACCGTGCTTGCAACGGTAAGTTGCTCAAACACCCTGTGCTGTGTATTGAAGTCCCTGACCTTGTGGTGGAGCATCGGGTCCCCCTCGCGCTCCCGGATTCCGGGCGCGCCGCTGATGATCACCACAGGGGATTCCTCGGCAAAGGCCTGCGCGGTAGTATTGGCGACCTTCAATCCGCCGACCGAATATGTAATGCATACTGCGCCAATCCCCCGCACACGCGCATACGCATCGGCCGCAAATCCTGCTCCTTGTTCGTCGCATGTGTTGATAAACCTTATTTTGCTTTGTTCCAGCTGCTTGCAAAAACCGAGCACGTAATCTCCGGGTATGCCGAAGATATGTCTTATACCATGATCGTAAAGACGCTGAATCAGGTATTCGCCTATCGTTGTTTCTTCAGGGTCCATATATTTCCTCCACCCACCCGGTATATTTTTCATTGTAAAGAGGATCGGCGAGCTCGACAAGCTGAGCCCCGGGGGGGGGTATTGCCATCCTCAAGCAGAGCTTTTTGACAACCCGTTCGTTATGTGCTACACTCCGATAATTTTGTTCAGATACGCAAAGGGGGGATTATGGTAAAAAGAGAGTCAGTTTGGCGGTTGCTTCTTATCATTACTATAGTTGTTACGAGTTGCGGCCTTGGCTGGGCTGAAGATGTGGAAATGCCGGGTACCTTTAAAGTATCAGGGATATTCTCCATACCCGCAACAACCTCGGCGACGACGGGGATTATAAGAATCGGAAACTACAATTTTATCCATGCTTATGGCCAGGGAGATACATTTGTGGGGAACGGTGCGGGAAACCAAACCTTCACGGGTTATGACAACACGGGATTGGGACATACAGCGCTATCAGCACTGACTTCGGGCGGTTGGAACACAGCTGTTGGCGCACTTTCTCTCGGCAGCAATTCTTCAGGCTCCGACAATACTGCCGTCGGGACGGGTACTATGTTAAATAACATGACAGGGTCCACCAACACGGTAATCGGGTCTCAGGCACTGCGCGCCAATACAGGCTCGAACAATGTTGCGTTAGGCGCTTACGCAGGCTATTCCGCAAATTATAATATCGCAGGCTCAAAGAATACCTACATTGGCACCTTTGCCGGTTCGGGTGTAGCAGAGCCGGGTACAGTGCTCAACAATGCCGCAGCAATCGGTTATAAGGCTTTGGTAACCCAAAGCAACAGCCTGATACTTGGGGCAACAGGTTCCGATGCCGATGCGCCTGCCGTATCTGTCGGCATAGGCACAACAGCGCCGGCATACAAGCTGGATGTGGCCGGCACAGTCAGGGCCACATCCTTTATAGGCAACTTCGCCGGGAGCACTTATCTGAATGACAATGCCATCTACCTGAGAAATGATACGAATCACGGACTCAGATTCGCGGGAACAGGCGAAGAGTTTGCGACTGTTAATGTCAACGGCCCCGCACTCTTTGGTTGTGACGGCGGGGTGTTGGGAACGGCATGCGGTGGTGAAAAGATTGCCTTGCATTGGGATGGATCCGGCAACGTCACGGTAACCGGCGATCTAACCTACGCTACGCCGAAAACGCGTCATTGGTCGATAGCGGGGGCATCTTTTATTCCGTACAATACCGCTGCCAATTCTTTTTCCAAGGGAGGGTTCGCGTTATTTAGTTCAACAGGTCAATTTCTTGCGCCTGTTCACCTTCCGGATGGTGCGACGGTAACAAAGCTGACAGTCCACTATCTTAATAATTCGAGCTCGTCATTCATGAGTGTTGTCCTTTACCTGGTAGATATGATGGGCGGTGCTATTGAGAACACGCTTGCCACAGTCACCGCGACAAATACAGGTACCAACTTCGGCACTACCTCGTCATCTTCCATCTCTTACGCCACAATAGACAACAGTCAGTATGCATACAACCTTTTTGTGATGGGACTGGATGCCTCCACAAACTTCAAACTCGGTGGGGTGGTAATAGAATATACCGTCGATGAGCCCCTGCCATAATGAGATAAGGCACATCCCGGCCTTAGGTCTCTTGCCTTCCGTCCGGGATGTGCGCAAGCCTCTAATTCTGATTCATCCATGCATTGGCTGATATTTTATAACCGGATAATCAAAAAGGCAATTTAGATCAATTTTTTTCTATGCGAGATTTGCATTTATGGTAAAATTATTAGCCGATCTGGTGAAGTTCCGTAAATTTGACCGCTTTTGATCCCATTTCAAACTTACGGCCCAATTGAGTGATATGGAAAGGTAATACTGACATGACGGCAAAAAAAGCATACTCCATGCATTATGGAAAGAGTGAGATGAGTTTCGCGCTGGACCCTGCGATGGTCGACGCGGAGCTGAAGATCAAGGACTGTCCAGCGCTGGATGATCCTGTTGCCGCCATCAGAGACGCTATACGAAATCCTGTCGGCTCGCGCCCGCTTCGTGAAATCGTCAAGCCGGGCGAGACCATAACCTTTATCGTAAATGATCCGACCCGCGTGGCCAACAGCAATGTCTTCATGCCGGTCCTTATAGAAGAGCTGAACGGAATCGGCGTCCGGGACGAGGCCATGCAGATCGTATTTGCCCTTGGCACGCACCGCGCCATGACCCAAGCAGAGATGATCGAGACCGTCGGAGCGGATGTCGCTGGCCGTTTGAAGATGCACAACGTGGATTGCAAGGACGACAGCCAGTTCGTCTATTTCGGCACAACGTCGAGGGGGACCGGGGTATCATTCCACAAACTCGTGGCTGAAACGAACCACATCATCTGCACCGGCAGCGTCGTTCATCACTTTTTCGCGGGGTTCGGCGGCGGGCGCAAAGCGCTGTTTCCGGGCGTTGCCTCATACGAGACTATCAGACACAATCACAGCTTTATGATGGACCCCGACGCCGTGATCGGCAAGCTCCGGGGAAATCCGATATACGAAGACCAGATCGAAGGGGCCGAGATGCTGCGTCCCTCATTTCTGCTGAACGTGGTGCTGAACGAAAAATATGAATTCCTGAAGGTCTTTGCGGGTGACTATATTGCCGCCCATCTCGAAGCCTGCAGGTTCGTAGAAGACGTCTACAGCACCTCAATAGATAAAGAGGCCGACCTTGTAATTGCGAGTTGCGGCGGGTTCCCAAAGGACATAAACATCTATCAGTTGCAGAAGACCATGGACAATGCCTGGTGCGCTGTCCGGGATGGAGGTGTCGTGATCATCCTCGGCGAATGCTGCGAAGGTTCGGGATCAGCGCTTTATGAAAAGACCATGGAGGAGTGCCGCACCCCCGAGCGCGTTGCGGAAAAGCTGAAGGACAATTTCCAGATCGGTGCGCACAAGGCATATGCGGTAACCCGACTTATGAAAAAGGCCAGGTTCATACTTGTATCAACCCTCGACCCCAACCTGGCGAGGACGCTGCTGTTTACGCCTGCTGCCGATATGGACGAAGCATTCGGACTGGCATCGCAAATCGTGGGGCCGTCTCCGCGCATCGTGCTGATGCCCCAGGGCAGCCTGACAGTGCCGATGATAAAGAAGTAGCGTGCTGCCGATAAATATCAGACGAGGATGAAAGGGATGCCCCAAGGCTTTATAGCGATACCGCAGCTGATTTTCATACTGCCGAACAAATCAAAAATATGGATGCACTCTCAATTCCAGTCTTGCAATTCGCGACTGAATATGGTTTCACATCGCATTATAAAGACTTTGGGGCATCCCTTTTATCCGAAGGATTAAGATAAAACTATGAATGTCAAACTTGATGAACTGAAAAATTCTCTCGAAGGCGACCTATATACCGACGAGGCCACGCGAATCCTCTATTCCACCGATGCTTCGGTTTATCGCGAGATACCGCTTGCGGTGGCGAGGCCCATGAATGCCGCCGATCTGAAGAAGCTTGTCCTTTTTGCCCGCGCTGAAAAGGTCTCCCTGATCCCGCGTACTGCCGGCACTTCCCTTGCCGGACAATGTGTCGGAAGCGGCATCGTCGTGGACATATCGAAATACATGACTCAGATCATAGAGGTGAACCCGGAGGAGCATTGGGTCAAAGTGCAGCCCGGAGTGGTGCTGGACGAGCTCAACAAGCACCTCAAGAAATACGGACTGTTTTTTGCGCCGGATACATCCACATCCAATCGCTGCATGATCGGGGGCATGGTCGGCAACAATGCGTGCGGCGCCAATTCGCTGCTTTACGGAAGCACGCGTGACCATACAATCGAGGTCAACGCCATAGCGAGCGACGGCTCGGAAATAGTATTCAAGCCTCTTTCTACGAACGAGTTCGGGGAAAAATGCGGGCTTCAGACCTTTGAAGGTGCTCTATACAGAAATATCAGGGACATGCTGTCGGACCCGGAAAATCAGGTCCAGATCCGTAACAACTATCCGGAGAAATCGAACAGGCGTCGCAATACAGGGTATTGCATCGATCTGCTTCTTGAGACCGACCCGTTTACAGGAAACGGCGAACCCTTCAATTTCTGCAAACTGCTGGCCGGATCGGAAGGCACTCTCGTCTTCTTTACAGAGATCAAGGTGAATTGCGTGCCGCTGCCTCCGAAGGAAAAGGCGCTTGTCGTGGTGCACCTTGCCGAACTGAACGATGCGTTCAAGGCGAATCTTGTTGCATTGAAACATAATCCCGGGGCGGTCGAGCTGATGGACAAGACCATCCTTGATTGCACCAAGCACAACCGCAAGCAGAGGAACAACCGCTTCTTTATCGAAGGCGACCCTGGCGCACTGCTCATCGTCGAATTCGCGCGCGATACAAAGGAAGAGATCGAGAAAATAGCAGCCGAGCTTATTGCCGATATGAAGAAAAACGGCTTTGGCTACCATTTCCCGCTCATTTGGGGCGGAGACATAAAGAAGGTCTGGGGGCTGCGCAAGGCAGGACTCGGCGTATTGTCCAATATCCCCGGCGATGCAAAACCGGTCTCGGTCATAGAAGATACGGCGGTCAGCCCTCAGTTTCTTCCCGACTATATCAAGGATTTCCAGGAGATGATCGCGCGTTACGGCATCCAGGGCGTTTATTATGCCCACATAGGCACCGGGGAGCTGCATCTGCGTCCGCTCATAAATCTCAAGAAGCCTGAGGATGTCGAGCTGTTTCATACAGTCGCCATGGAAGTAGCCAAGCTTGTAAAGAAATACCGAGGCTCCCTTAGCGGAGAGCATGGCGTGGGACGCCTGCGCGGCGAGTTTATCCCGTTCATGATCGGCGAACACAACTATGAATTGCTCAGGCAGTTGAAGTCGGCGTGGGACCCCGACCGCATCTTCAATCCGAACAAGATCGTCGATACGCCCCCCATGACATCATGCCTGCGATATGAGCCCGGCAAGAAGACGAGGAAGTTTGATACGTATTTCAATTATGAAAAGATAAAAGGCATGCTGAGGGCTATTGAGCAGTGCAACGGCGCCGGAGACTGCCGCAAGTCCCATATCATAGGCGGCACCATGTGCCCGAGCTTCATGGCCACGCGCGACGAGCAGCACGGCACACGCGGGCGCGCCAACATGCTGCGCGAGATACTTACCCACACCACAAAATCAAACCCCTTTGACCACAAAGAGCTTTACGAGGTGATGGACCTTTGCCTTTCCTGCAAGGCCTGCAAGGCAGAGTGCCCGTCGAATGTGGATATTGCGAAGCTGAAAGCCGAATTCCTGCAGCACTATTACGAGTCGAACCCGGTCCCGCTGAGGACGCTGATGATAGCAAATATTCATTACATAAATACTCTCGGTTCCATTTTTCCGGGCCTGACCAACTTTATGTTCGGCAAGATGGGCGGGATCATGAAGATGATCGGCTTTGCGGAAAAAAGGACGGTCCCGAAGTTAAGCGGCACAACGCTTTCCAGCTGGTTCAGCAAACAGCCGGACGGTGCTGATCTCAGTGCCGACGGCAAGCGTGTTTATCTCTTCAACGACGAATTCACGAATTTCAACGATGCCGAAATAGGTATCAGGGCGATTATGCTTCTCACGCGCCTCGGTTACGAAGTGCGCATCCCCAGGCACAGCGTAAGCGGCAGGGCCTATATGTCCAAAGGGCTGCTGAAAAAGGCAAGAAGATTTGCGAATGAAAATGTGCTGCTGCTGAGGGACACTATAACGCACGAAACCCCACTTGTCGGCATCGAACCGTCTGCGATCCTGAGTTTCCGCGATGAATATCCCGAACTGGTGGACCATTCGCTCCATGCCGATGCTGAAAAATTGTCCAAAAATGTATTCATGATAGATGAATTCATTTCGAGGGAAATCGACAGGGGACATATTACTCACGAACAATTTACGAAAGAAAAACGACATGTCAAACTCCACGGACATTGCCAGCAAAAGGCCCTGGTATCAACTGCAGCAACCAGGAAGGCCCTGTCTCTTCCGGTAAATTACATTGTCGAAGAGATCAATTCGGGTTGCTGCGGCATGGCCGGTTCATTCGGGTATGAGGCGGAACATTACGACATCTCGATGAAGATAGGAGAGCTGGCCCTGTTCCCGTCGGTGCGCGAAACCGATGATGCAACCATCATTACTGCTCCAGGCACGAGCTGCCGGCAGCATATCAAAGATGGCACCGGCAGGGTTGCCGTGCACCCGGTCGAGGTGCTCTGGGACGCGTTGATAAAATAATTGCACCCTGAAGGCATTAGCCTTCAGACAGCGCGCAACGATCCGCACGCTTCAGACAAACCCTGCCGGGATTTATAAACAGTTAGGGACAGGCGGGGGCAGCAAACAAGGGGAGGTTGACGCCTACCCCTTGTTCAAGGATATCTATCTCCTTCCTCTTTTATCCGAAAGCATTAAATGGAGCAAAGAGCGGTATGAACCGATTGGTGTCCGGAATTAACATAACAATCAATGTCAATAGCCCGAAAATTACACCAGTCGTCTTTGCAGCGGTTCCTTTCTGGTGCATAAACCCGGAAAAATTTTGAACAGCACATCATCGCTGATCCTGTTCATCAATTCTGACTCGTAAGCTTCAACAAATTTATACTCTTCAATCACATCTGGCGGAAGATCATCGTTATTGTCATCCTTGTTGCATATCACAGGGATCGCATAAGTCGAATCCTTGATGTTGTAATTGAAGCCTTTGTTTCGCTCTATCCATCGGAAACATGCATCGTGCGAACCGACGAATAAAAGGACAAGATGAAAGTCTTTAAGTATGCAGATGAGACGATAGCCATGCCCGAGCGCTATCTTCTTACAGTTGTCTATCCTGTATTCACCTTTTCTTGTTACGCCGAAGCTCTCCCTTAAATGCCTGTGCCTCTGTTGTGCAAGGTTGCGGATAATCCGTTCGACTCTTTTTGCTGCCAGGACAGCTGTACCGCCCTGATTGCATAATTCTCGCAAACACTGCTCAAATAAGGGTGTTCGGTGAATAAAGTGTATGACGGCTCTGTCTTCAATTTGCCTGTCCATCATTGTGTCTCCTGAGTACTGATTCCGAACGGATGGCGATAATGGCGGGGATTGCACTCAATTTGCAATTCTTTTAACTTGTCGATAACAATGGATATCAGGTTGTCCATATTTTGGTTGACCGAATCTGACATCTCTAACCCTAATGAAAAATCATCAGGTGCAGGCTGCATGCCGATCACGCATATTTTTGAAGGCATTATGCCCTTGAGTTTTGCAACCGAAATGAGATCTGCAAGTCCGATCTGATGAACAGACAGTTTGGAAAATATTACGGCAGGGATCTGGTCATCTTCGAGCACCCCGATGTAACCAGGCTCCCTGCCGAAATTCACTGCATCAACTATAATCAGTTTGTCGCAATCCTCAAAAATCGAAAGAAGATCGAGTCCCAGTGTTCCTCCATCGATGATTTCGAGCTCAGACGCATAGTCATATTGCTCTTTGATCGTGTTGACCACATGGACTCCAAGCTTCTCGTCTTTCATCAGGACATTCCCCAGTCCCAAAAGCACTGTCGACAATCTAATGACCATCCTCCATATTCTTGTATCCCGTAAATATTGAACTTATAAGACCATTCTTCTCTATCAGATCATTGTGCCATCCGATATAGACATGTGCCATCACAAAGAGCCATACAATCCACATTGAAAGGTGATGTATGAGCCGCAGATAGGCCACGTTCATGATGCTCAGAGACCAGCCGCCCATCAATGTCCAGACTGCACCGCCTCCGTGTGCCACTTTCAGCATCGCGGATCCGGTTATGATCAGGACTAAATACATGCAAAAGAGAAATGTATATGAAAGCCCCGCAAGGCCGGTGTGACCGGGCGCATGCGGCAGGTCTTTTTTGAGAAATGCATAGAACAGACCGGTATCGATCGTGTTCTTTATCCTCTCTCCGGTTGCAGGAATGAACTGGTTGAGTTTCGCGTACTTGTTACCTGCAAACCACCAGTACATTCTCACTACGACGCAGACCGTAAACAGAAAGGCTGCGACAAAGTGCGCGAAGCGCATATAAGCCATTATGAGATTGTCGGAATCCCCGTAAAGAAAGGGGGCGCCGATGTAAAAACCTGTAATCGAGAGAGTGACAATGCTCAGCACGAGCAGCCAGTGCGTCACCCGTACAGGGAACTCCCAGACATAGACTCGACTCATGGCAGCCTCCTTATTCTACTTCGACTTTATACAGCTCTTTTTTCTCTGCGTCAAACAGATGAATGGCGCAGGCCATACAGGGATCGAAAGAGTGGATCGTTCTCTGTATCTCTATAGGCTTGTTCGGATCGGCAATCGGTGTCCCTATGAGAGATGCCTCAAACGGGCTCTTCTGGCCTTTGGGATCTCTCGGCCCGGCATTCCAGGTTGTAGGCACGACGGCCTGGTAGTTCGCTATCTTGCCGTCCTTGATCACGATATAATGCTGGAGGGCGCCTCTCGGTGCATCATGGAAGCCCACTCCTTTTGCCTCAGCCGGCCATGTCGAAGGATCCCATTTTTCCGTATTGGCGGTTTTCAGGTCTCCTTTCTTCATGTTTGCAGCAAGTTCGTCTGTCCAGTCGTTGAGCTTGCTTGCAACAATAGCTGTTTCGATACCTCTGGCGGCTGTTCTGCCGAGTGTGGAGAAGAGAGCTTCGGGACCGACACCCAGTTTTTTCAGGACCATGTCTACTGTTTCTTTAACCTGCTTGTTGCCGGATGCATAAGCAACGAGCATTCTCGAAAGAGGTCCGACCTCCATAGCCGCATCCTCATATCTCGGTGTCTTGACCCAACTGTATTTCTTGCTCGTTTCGAGAAATTCGTAAGGCGGCTTGGGTCCGGTGTAGTTTGGGGTGGTCTCTCCTACCCATGGCTGCAATCCTTTTGAATCTCCACCTGCATAGCTATACCAGGAATTGTTTACATATTCAGTAATCTTCATTGGGTCGACCGGGAGGATTTTGCTCAAATCCTTATTCTTGATTATGCCGGCAGGTAAGAAAAATTTGCCGCCGGTGTCGGGGAATTCACCGCAGGCCAGGAAATTCCCAAAACTTCCGTGACCGGCCCAGTCCTTATAGAACGAGGCTACAGCGAGGAGGTCCGGTATATAGACCTTGTTGACGAAATCCATGGATTTCTGGGCAAGGTCATGAAGCAATGCTATGCTTCCTGCATTCAGTGCATTCTGGCTGTCGGGGTCGACCGGAATCGACATGCCGCCTACGAGGAAGGTCTGCGGATGAGGGTTCTTGGCCCCGAGCAGGGCGTGCGCGCGGATAATATCTCTCTGCCAGTCAAGTGCCTCCAGATAGTGTGCAACTGCCATGAGATTTGCCTCGGGCGGCAGCTTGTATTCCTTGTGTCCCCAATATCCATTTGCGAAGATGCCGAGCTGGCCGCTCTCGACAAAGGCCTTCAGTTTTGCTGCTACATCCTTGAAGTGTCCAACTGAATTGTTGTTCGGCCAATCGGAAAGTGATGAGGCAAGGGCCGCAGTCTTGACGGGATCAGCCTTGAGG
>DATJOY010000009.1:0-10942 GCA_035506695.1 Dissulfurispiraceae bacterium | reverse complement strand
CGGTCGCGGGCCGGATGTCCTGTTGCGGTTGAATATCCTTTCCTGCGAGCCCCTGACTCCCGGGGATATAAATCTCTGTCCGCGCGGAGCCCCGATTCCGGCGAAAGTCCTGCCGTTGAACCTTGCCCTGGGGTCTATCCTGAATACACGGTGAGAATTGAAGTCGTTAAAATGGTTACTTATATAGTGGCCGTGGTGATGGTGGCGGTGAAAATCATTGAGTATGAAGAAACCGCCGAACCAGTAACCGCCCCACCAGAAAGGATAGGGTACCCATCCGTAAAGATAATAGTAGTCCGGAGGCGGTGCATAGTATGTAAGAATGGGAGGGCCTTCATCGGCATAATACTCGCCGACCACCGACTGATCGGGATATTCCGGGGCCCCTTCCTCAGCGCCCTGTGGTGTCCCAGCTGTAATGGAGTCGCTGGGCGGTCCTGCAGGCGCAGGAGTCACGGTTATATCAGAATTTGTCAGCACGCTCTCGAGTATCTGTATAGCTTTGTCCTTGTCCATCTGAATCGTTTTGGCCTGAGCTGCATAGCCCACAGCATCGCGCAACTCCCCGATGATATCGGGTGTAACCGGATAATCAGCCATCCACCCGTTTCGCGGGGCTATTCCTGCAGCCCCCAGCATATTTTCCGCCTCCGCCTCGTTTTGGGGTTGGCCAATATTGAGTGCAACTGCAAGCTTCATTGCAAAGTCGCCTTCACGGACCAGCGGCGCCTCCACCGGGGGCGGCTGGCACATTGCGCCCTGTACGCAAAACAGCAAAGGCATCAGAAGTATGGCCGTTATGGCCGCTGCTTTTCCAGTTCTCATGGTGGTCTCCTCTTTTTCGTTCATAGCGAATATATTTTCAGTTTATACAATTAAGAGGAAGAAATGAAATCAAGCAGGAAGGCCACTTTCAGACGGAAGAGTCCGGGTGATCCGGTTCGCAGCGTGCTGCTCAAAAATAAAATAGTCCCATCATAAAAGGACTTTGGTAATTTCATAAGGACTATTCGCTTCCGCCTGGAAGTGTCCTTCCTGCTGAAGCGACACTTGTCTGATGCATCTAAAGCGCCGCGCGTTTAATCCTGGACCGGATCTACGACCCTCGGCGCAGCCGACCTTCTTGATTCAGGGGCAGATCGCTGATGATCGGCCGGATGCGGAGAAACCTGGCTGAATGGAGAAGGGCCTCCGCCCGGTGCGCTTCCTTCCTTGAAATATTCGTCGATCGTAGATGAATCACTTGCGAAGAAATCAGCTGCCCGTCCGGTTGCAGCATCGATTCGCACACGCACAACCCCCGGAGGCACAACAAAATCCGGGACCGTTTCGTTTCCCAGAACATTTCTCATAAAGTGCTGCCAGATGGGCGCTGCAGCCCTACCGCCCACCTCTCCGCTGCCGAGCGAGCGCCTCATGTCGTCGAACCCGACCCATACACCCGCGGCAAGATCAGGAGTATAACCTACGAACCACGCATCTTTGTAATCGTTGCTCGTGCCCGTCTTTCCGGCGGCCGGCCTTCCGATGTTTGCCCGCATGCCGGTCCCGTACCTGATCACGTCCTGCATCATGGAGGTAATAAGGAACGAGCCCGCTGCAGTGAGCACCGGCGTGCCTTCAGGCTGATTGCTCTCGATTATCTGGCCGCGTGCATCAGCGATATATTTTATGGCAATGGGTTTCATCTTGGTCCCGCCATTGTCAAAGGCTGCAAAGGCTGATGTAAGCTCAAGGGGCGTCACGCTCGTAGAGCCGAGGGCTATGCTGAAATTTCGCGGCATCGCACCCTGTATGCCGAGACTCCTGGCGAGCTCGATGACCCTGTCCACTCCGATAGCCTCGACGAGTTTAACGGTCACTATGTTTCTCGAATAAGCCAAGGCTTCCCTCAGGCGTGTCGGTCCCATGTATTTCCTGTCGTAGTTTTCGGGCTTCCATTCGTTCCCTCCTGCGCCGGGATATGACACAGGCTCGTCAACAAATATGCTTGCGGGCGTAAACCCGTTTTCAAGAGCGGCCGCATAGATGATGGGTTTGAAGGAAGAGCCCGGCTGCCTCTGTGCAAGTATCGCCCTGTTGAATTCGCTTTTTGTAAAGCTGAAGCCTCCCACGAGGGCGCGGATGTAGCCGGTAGCAGGGTCAACCGCGACTACCGCCCCTTCGACTTCGGGCTCCTGTTCGAGGCTGAATGTGGTGCTCTTGCCGGAGATGGCCTTGACGCGCACTAAAACGACATCACCTTTTTTGAGGATGTCGGTAAGTTTGAAATTTTTCAGGGTCCGCGGCTTGCCGGTCGACTTATCGAGTATAGTGCTCGCCCATAGTGCGTCACTGATCAGCAGTTTGCCGTCCAGTCCGCGGCTTTTGACAACCGCTTCCTTGGCGTTGACTGATATCACGACTCCCCTCGATATATCTCCAGTTGTAGCTGTGAAAGATGCCTTGTCACTGCCGGATTCCTTCGCGTCCTCCTTGAACCCAACCGGTCCCCTCCAGCCCCTTCGCTTGTCGACGTCTCTCAGCCCGTCCTGGAGCGCCCTCTGCGCCTGCACCTGCGCGTTCTTGTCGAGGGTCGTGTGGACCCTTATATTGCCTTTGTATACCTCTTCTTCGCCGTATTTGGTGATAAGATACTGCTTTATATAATCGATGAAGTAATTGAACGTCTCAGTTGCAGAGCGCGCCTGGGAGAGATTAAGGGGCTGTCTTTTCGCCGCCTCCGCCTCGGCCGGTTTCAGATATCCCTCCTCGACCATACGCGAAAGCACCACGGCCTGCCGCTCCTTTGCCCTGACAAGGTCGTTAAAGGGAGAATAGGTTGTCGGGGCCTTGACCAGGCCGGCGAGTATCGCAGCTTCAGCCACATTGATCCGGCTCACGGGCTTTCCGAAGTACGTCCTCGATGCCATCTCGACGCCGTATGCTCCGTGGCCGAAGAGCACCCTGTTCAGATACAGTTCAAGTATCTCTTTCTTCGAAAGTTCCTTTTCGATCTTAAGCGCAAGCTGTGCCTCTTTTATCTTGCGGACGAAGGTTTTTTCCGATGACAGGAATACTACCTTGGCGAGCTGCTGGGTTATTGTGCTGCCGCCTTCCTTCAGGCTCAGATGCAGCATGTCCTTGACGAGTGCCCTGCCGATGCCGATATAGTCGATACCGCTGTGCTTCCAGAAGCGCGAGTCCTCGACTGCAACAACCGCATTCTTCAGGCTGTCGGGTATCTGGCTCAGCGGTACATAAATCCCCTTCTGCAGCTTTATCTCGCCGATGAGGGAATCGTCGTCGGCATATATCTTTGTACCCGCAGAGGAATCATGTTTTTTCAGTTCCTCGATAGAAGGGATTCCCAATGCGAGTGAAAAATAGACACCGGCAAGCGAACCCAGCAGAAGGACCGCCGCGATGAGGATGACCTTGGAACGCATCTTCAATTATAAACGGGCCAATTCCAAATTTACAATTCGGGGAGTTCAGGCATCGAAATTTCAGCCCAGGGTGAAAAAGACTGTGGCCCCCTTCCCTTCCTGTCCTTCACCCCATATCCTGCCGCCGTGACGGTGAATTATTCTCTCTACAATCGACAGACCGATTCCGGTCCCTTCAAATTCCCCGGTGCCATGAAGACGATGAAACGGCAGGAACATTTTGTGAGCATACTCCTGGTCGAAGCCGACCCCGTTGTCTTTCACATAATAGACCGCCTTTCCCTGTTCCGTCCTTGAACCGAATTCGATACGTGCATTTGCATTCTTTGCGGTGAACTTCCAGGCGTTAGCCAGCAGATTCGTCAGCGCGATATTCATCAGTCCGGAATCAGCAAAGACTGAAATATCTTCTTCAATCTCGGCATCGACATTTCTGTCGGGATTGGCTTCGCGAAGTTCAGACATAATTTTCCCGGCAAGGCTGCTCATATCTACTTCGGTCCTGTTCATCTCCTGACGCGAGATCCGCGAAAGACGCAGCAGGTCGTCAATCAGTTGGCTCATTTTTGCGGCGCCGATCTGAATGCGTGTCAAATAGTTTTTCTTCTTGGTATCTACATTACCTGTCGGGATGTCCGTAAGCAGTTGAGAAAAACCTGAAATGGTGCGCAGCGGCCCGCGGAGATCGTGAGAGACGGAATAAATGAAGGATTCCATTTCCTTGTTTGCCATTTCAAGTTCTGCATTACGCAAAGCCATCTCCTCATTCAGCTTATGTATCTGTTCTTCGACCTGCTTGCGTTCTTTGATGTCACGGATAAATGCCTCTGTGCCCTGGACCTGACCTTTATCATCATAAAAGTATTGGGCATTGATCGATACGGGAAATGAGGTCCCATCCTTTCTCAAGGCATCAGTCTCAAAATCCAGCACTCTTCCCTGAGTCCTGAGCTTTTCCAGAACTATGCTTCTGTCCGAGAGGTCCTTATACAGAGCGCTCGTTGGAGTGCCGACCAATTCCTCAGGCGAGTCGACTCCGTACATTTGAACAACAGAAGGACTTGCCATGGTTATGATTCCGTCTTTATCTATGCGGAGATAACCATCCAGAAGATTGTCAATTATGCTCCTATACTTTTTTTCACTTTCCCGCAGGGCCTCTTCAGCCAGCTTGCTTTCAGTAATGTCCTGCACCATGGACAGGAATCCCACAAACTGGCCATCGGGGTTCCTCAGCGGCGTATTGGTCCACTGACAGATTATCGTGCGTCCGTCTTTCGTCACATTTTTGTTGACACTGTGCGCCGTCATGTCGCCTTCTGCCAGACGACTCATGATGTCGTCCACATGCTGGCGCACATCCTCCGGCACTATCAGGCTGACTCGTTTACCCAGCAGTTCCGACTCCGCATACCCGAGAATTTTCTCGGCAGCCGGATTCAGCCGGCTAAAACAGCTATTACTGTCGTGCAGGATGCATCCGATAGGCATACGTTCTATTTGCATCCGAAGCCGCTCTTCGCTTGCGCGCAGCGCCTGTTCAGATTGCTTGCGCTCGGTCAGATCGCGGGAGATAACAAGGACGCTCGCGACCGTACCATCGGCGCCGAATTCGGGGACGCACCGCGACTGATAGAATTTCATACCGCTCACAGTCGAGAAATAGCCGTCTGCATCCAACGCCTCTCGGGAATTAAATACTTTCCTGATTCTTTCTTCCCATAGACTGCTAAAAGGTTCCGGGACGCCCGTCTCCCTGATCGTTTTCCCGATAACGGAACTCCCGGGTTTCCCATGCACTCTGAGACCAGCCTGGTTCATGTACAGATGCCGCATATCCCTGTCGAGACGGTCAATTAGATCAGGGGAGTTTTCTGCCAGCAATCGGAACTTTTCTTCTGCAGAGCTGAGAGAACTGGTTATTATGCCGTCAAGCGATGTCATCCTGGTCTGAGCGCTGCCGATGGCTGTTCTCAACGCAACGAGAAAATAGATTCCCCCCAAATATTGAGAAAACCTGCCCGCCCATCCCACAGGGCTTCCCACGGAATGCTGAATAAAAAAAGCTGTAAGGCTCATTGACGTAAGGGCCAGAGCCAGAGAATACCAGTACAGAAATTCCTCTCTGTTTTTGTAGTATGTGCTGAGAAAAATTACAACCGAGAATATAAACAGTATATCTGCAGAACCCAGGATTGCCTGTCTTAAAGGTGTCGGCCCTACGCCCTGTATGAAAAATGGCGGGACAATGCCGTTAAAGGCCAACAGTGTGAGCAGGGCCATGAATATTGCCGCCCCGCCATATCCCAGGAACAATAGTAATTTCCTGATTTTGCCCTCAGACTCAAGAGATATGCCGGTCAAAAGAATAATTGCCGCAACGAAATGAAACAGCGCGCCGACGAGAGCACCCGTGTTATAGATGGTAACATTGAGGTTTGCACCATCAGGCAGGCCCCTGACAAAACCTGCGATTACTCCGCCGAGCCCGAAGATCAGGACCCCGCAGCCCAGCAGGAGTATCTGCATGCGTCCCGTTGCCCTGAAATTCCGCATTGAGATAAAAGCCACACCAAAGCATATAAGACCGACAAAAAGGGTGTTGGTGACAGGGATAAGCCAGCCGGGGTCATAATATGCAGACGGATCAACGACAAAATACAGCATCGCAATGATGCCTGCTAAGAGTGGTATTGGAAGGAAACCGAGTAATCTCTTATCCATCCCTGTTTCACCTTGAATGTATTAATACAATCCGAAAGTTCAAATATTGCTACCTAATTATACCGATTAGTGAAAAAAATCAAAAGATGAAATCCTTTGCCGACTTTTCGCAGACAGCAACTTGCGGCGTCCGCACTTGCATTTCTTATTTCAATCGGATGGGAGCTTTATTGAGAGAACTCTGTCAAATGGCTGGATGTCAGTTAAAGTAAAGATTTCTGCAAAATGACGGGCGCGGCGGCCTTGCGCACATGCCGCCGCAGTCAACCGGAACTGCTTAATTGGCGTCTTCCGGGGCCTTCTCTTCAGTACTTACAGGTTCAATTATTGCTTCTGTTTCCTGGGGTTGGGCCGTGTCCTTCCTCAGTCGCTTTTGTCTTTTCTCTTCCTGCTTCTTCAAACGCATCAGTTCTTTCTTTCTTTTTTCGCTTTTAAATGCACCCTGTCTTGCCAAGGGGCCCTCCTTGCGCTCATGTTTTATAAATTATATCACGGACGATGCGACAACCGCGAATTAGCATGCAGGCCGGCAGTTGATCGCTTTCGGGCGGAAGGGTTTGATTGATCCGTTCGCAACGCTCTGATGGAAAATAAAATAATCATATCGGTAAAGAAAGAGCCGAGTGTTTGGACAAAGATTAATCTCGTCCGTCTGAAAGCGGTCCACTACCGGTCAGACATCACAAAAAAAGGAGCGTGGTTAGAGGTAAAGAAGGGCGGCTCGTTCTTCAGGATGGCAGAAATTGCTGAATGACGCCTGAATTCGCCGTCGAGAAATTGTCTGACCTGCCTTCTCCCCCATCCTTCCGGATGCGAGAAATCAGTGTAAAGCGAAAGGTCCCCTTCATAAAAACCTGATGTCGCTAGCATAAGCGCTTCGGGCGCACCCGCCGGCATGTTAAAAACTGCAAGATTCAGAAAGCTGATTTCATTGCAATGTTTGGCTGTGAATTCAAGTGTCTTGCGCGCACCCGAGAGTGTCTCTTCAGGTGTGCCGAAAAGCAGGTAGACATACGCTGCAATGCCAGCGCGCCTCAGCGTCCTGAGTGCCGAGGAAACAGTCCCGAGATCGATCCCCTTGTTCATCCTGTCAAGCACCGCC
The DNA here is from genome assembly GCA_035506695.1 of Dissulfurispiraceae bacterium. Lineage (GTDB taxonomy): Bacteria > Nitrospirota > Thermodesulfovibrionia > Thermodesulfovibrionales > Dissulfurispiraceae > Fen-1308. Next base: position 3,688 of record DATJOY010000009.1, on the reverse strand, counting down.
TGGTCCCCGGACTCGATCCCCAGTTTCAGCATCACACAACCTGAACGTTTCAGTGCCCTGCAATAGTCTATGTCCGTCAGGTCACTGTCGATCCTGGCAAAGCCGTACCATGGCACGCCGGGCGGATGTGCGATCAAAGATTTTACCAGCGCAGGGCTTAGCGAATTGTCAAGCAGATGAATCAGCGCAGGTTTCATGCGGGTTGCAAGAAACGCGAGATCATTTACAGCGCTCTCCGGCCTGACCGGCGCATAGCGGTTGCCTTCAGCCTTTTCAGGGCAGAAAGAGCACTTCCTCCAGATGCAGCCGCTTGAGCCGCTGTAAGGAAGGATCGGTCCGGCAGACATATATTCGGCAACCGGCAATAGATTATACTCAGGTGTATAATGTTCAATGGAATCGTGACGCTGCCCCACTAGCTCCAGCAGGGCAGCTTCCCCGGGTCCCTCCACAAAATGATCGACCAGTCCTGCAAAAAGCTTGCGCACATCGCAGCCGGGACGCCGCAACCAGGAAGTGACAAGCCCTCCACCGCATACGATCTTGAGCTCCGGATACTCGCGCCTAAGGAAGCCGAGCATTGCAAAGGTGCACAATGCCTGGCTTAAATAAGTCAGTGAAAAACCGACCATTGAAGGCCTGTCTTTTTCGACAAGTCCTGCCAGCCTGTTTTTAAAGTACTTATAGAACGGATTAAGCTCCGGATGTTCGGCGGCACACAGAAGGTCGGCGCTCCTCACGGGAGACAATTGACCGTGCTGGTAATTCGCGAGGCTGAGCGCGATGCCGTCCCCTGCGACGCACGTTTCAAGGACTTTGTTTACATCCATGACGGCCAGCCGGTAACGGTCAATCGAGAGATAAGTCTTCGGGTCTCTTATGGCTCGGAGATTCACAGAAAGATTGCGCAGCGCCCTTTTGGTCCACGTATCATTATTGCTGCTGATAGTAGTATCAGCCGAATTCAACAGGTGCAGAAGTCCTTCCAGATTTGCATCAAGAACGGTGTGCTTTATGCCGTCGTGCTTCAGCGCACCTGAAAGTTTGGCAATCCCGGCAGGCGGCTCGCATGGCTTTGAAACCGGAGGATAGATAAGGATCATATTTATTATTTTAAACGTAACGCACAGGTCGGTTCCAATCTGCCGGCAGGGACAGCCCGCCTTGCATCTACAGTTGATGCTCCGATGTTCTATAATAAACCTAAACGTTGCAAAGAAATTCCAATGTTCGGGCGGGTTGTAACGCCCGTTCCGATTATGCAACTGTAAGATAAACATATGCCCCGCACGCCTTCAAATATAGTCCTCATCGGGATGCCCGGCTCGGGCAAGAGCACCGTCGGCGTCATACTGGCGAAACTGGCGTCACTGGACTTTGTGGATACCGACATTCTCATCCAATCGGCAGCTCAACGGCCGCTTCAGGAAATTGTCGATGAGGAAGGATACATGGCCCTGCGCAAAATGGAAGAGGAAATACTGCTGAAACTCCATTGTAACAGGCACGTGATAGCCACTGGAGGTAGCGCGGTTTACAGCCCTCTTGCAATGAATCATTTGAAGGCCAACGGGATTGTCGTCTTCCTCGACGTCGATCTGGCGACACTGAAATCGAGGATTCGCGATTACAAAAGCAGGGGCCTTGCGAAACATCCTGACCAGACACTCGAAGGATTATTTGAAGAACGCTTAATCCTTTATCGCCGTTATGCCGACCTGACCGTTAACGGATCAGGCACGACGCAGGAGGAAGTTTGTGCGGCAATACTGAAAGAGTTCCAGGCAAAATAACAGGTCTCCAACGTCGCTTCTATCGGCTGCTTCATAATTTTGTTATCCTTTTATTTATGAGAAAGAATCTGCTGTCCACATTTTCTGTTGTCGTACTGGTATCGGCATTAATAGCTTTGCCTGCGTGCTCGAAAAAGCCCGAACAAACAGCTGCAAAGCCTGCCCCTAAGGTGTCTGCATCATCAGCCGAGGATGCCGCAAATTACCCGTGGAGGACATTTGTGAAACCGTCAAAAGAAGAACTAAAGAAAAAGCTGACGCCTCTCCAGTACGAAGTGACCCAGGAAGAAGGCACCGAGCCGCCCTTCAAAAATGATTACTGGGACAACAAGAAAGAAGGGATTTACGTTGACATCGTGTCCGGCGAACCGCTCTTCAGCTCCCTCGACAAATATGACTCCGGCACCGGCTGGCCCAGTTTTACAAAACCGCTCGAACCTGAAAATATCACTGAAAAAGTGGACCGCAGGCTCTTCGCTTCCAGAACCGAAGTGAGGAGTAAATATGGAGGCTCGCACCTTGGTCATGTCTTTCCCGACGGACCCAAACCGACAGGCCTCAGATACTGCATGAACTCGGCGGCCCTGCGCTTTATTCCCAAGGAGAACCTCGAAAAGGAAGGTTATGGACAATACGATAAATTATTCCGGAAATGAATTTCCGGGACAAACGATATCCTGCTAAACATAACGTATGCATAAGGTTAAATTTCTTTTGATAGTTGCGCTTTTGCTGGTCACTGCATGTGCCCCTGTGTTCCGGGAAGACATAATGAAGAATGCGGCCCTGAACCCGTCCCTGACCGAACTTAATGCCGACCCTGAATCTTACGAGGGCAAGCTCTATGTCTTAGGCGGCAGGATCGTCAATACACGGGTGATCAAAGAAGGTTCATTGATCGAGGCCATTTATGTGCCGGTCGATTCACGCGGATATCCGGAAGACTATATAAAATCCATAAGGTTCCTGGCCCTCTACCCAAAGGAAGGAGGCATCCTGGATCCGCTCATCTTCAAGAAAGACCGTAATATTACCATAGCAGCCATATATAAAGGGACGAGGACTGAAAGGTTCGGAGAGACCGAATATCCCTTCAGCTATTTCGAAATCACGGACTTCCGACTTTGGGAAGAGCCTTATCCTGAATATTATCCTTACCCCTACTGGTGGTATGATCCCTGGTACAATCCATGGTACAACCCGTGGTATGACCCGTGGTATGACCCGTGGTATCCGCACCACCGGTGGAGATGACCGGAAACCGCATGATACGGATGAAGTTGAAATTCATTTCGGTTTTTCTCCTTTTCGGGCTATGTCTTGCCATGGCCTTACCATCCGCCGTACAATTACAACCAGCAGGAGATACTCCGGTCATAGTGACCCTCGATGTCTGTCACAGCGGTGAGGCGTCTTTTTCAGTAAGTGCCGAGTCACCTCTTTTCTTTGAGTTTCCATCTGCGGTTTTGTCTATTGAAGGAGTTGGATTTAAATATCCTGCTTATACGGTCACTGCGCTGTCTCAATTTCCCGTTCCGTGCGAACATCCCCCTGAAGTCTGCCTAATCGGAAAAACCAACTTGTCTGCCTGAGTCTCAACACAACCTTATATCCGTTTTTTTCGGACAGTGTTCCGGTAAAGTCCGGCCTGCAGGGATGTGCATGCGTGCGCAATATTGAGAACAATCCCTTGCCTTCCCTGCACCGACAAATAATTGAAGGAGATTGAATATGTTTGTTAGTAAATTCGTAATTACCTTCGGGGACGACATATATCATACTCACCCGGCCGGTATGTGGATGCTCAATTTCAAGTTCATGCATGTGAACATGAACGGGCTGCGCGCCGGGTTGGGACAAACCTGCAATTGCCATTGCTGATTGCAAAGGCCATT
>DATJOY010000008.1:0-5879 GCA_035506695.1 Dissulfurispiraceae bacterium | reverse complement strand
GGGCACGAACAGAACGCCCGCACCGACGCCTCCGAGGACTGCCACAATTCCCAGGACTAATGCTACTATAAATAGTATAAGCGGCCATGCCCACCACGGCATGCTGTATCCGTCGGCACCCTGACCGGCAAGCACCGGGTCGGGCAGAAAGAAGATAACAGAAACGGACAATATAACTGTCAGCAGGAAGGCTAACAGACATACCATTGCAACGTGTGACCTGCAAATGCGCACGAAAAGATTAATCATAAATATATTGGCATTATTCCAAAATGTATGCTTTGTCTATCGGCATTTGTTTTGCGAATGTCGACAATCTACCGCTCATTGTCTGACGACGCAGAACAAGTATTGCTTCAGTGATGTAATCACTCCGTCCTGCTTATATTGAGTATCTGCACAAGATTGCTGTAGTTGTCGGTCCAGACGCGGAGGTCCGCACGATATGGCAGGTCTTCGGCCTTCTCGTTGATTTCAGGTATTTCATGCAGGTCGCGGCTGTTCGTCATCAGCACCCAGTCCGAATGGTAAATCTCCTCATCGTAATCTCCCTCATCGTCTATCCGGACAGCCTTTTTGCCAAGTGTCCGTCGCATCTGCTCGACGACAGGTGCGAGGTCCAGGTGCATATTGGAGATGTGCAGCGCGAGGATGCCGTCAGGTTTTAGGTGACGGAAATAGAGCTGGAGCGCTTCTACGGTAAGGAGGTGAACAGGTATGGAGTCGCTCGAAAAGGCGTCTACAACCAGGAGATCGTAATGCTGGTCGCTCTCCTGCTCCAGCAACAGCCTGCCGTCGCCGATGAGTATATCAACCTTCCCCTGACATTCGGAGAGGTAATAGAATTCCCGCATTGCGATATCCTTTACGAGCGGGTTGATATCGTAAAAGCGATACACGTCGCCAGGACGCGCATAAGCAGACAGGGAACCGACTCCGAGTCCTATTATCCCCACCCGTCTCGATCCTTCGGGCAGCGAATTAACTGCCATGCCGACACCGGAAGAGGGCGCATAATATGATATGGGTTTGACCCTGCGTTCGGCATCCATAAATTGTACGCCGTGTATGATCGTCCCGTGTATCAGGCAGCGGTTTTCATCCTCAGTGCCCTTTTCGTATTCGTCCACCTTCAGGCCCCCGTAAAAATTGCGGACAAGCAGGAGCGACTGTTTTGTAAAAGAGTGAATGTGGTAGCCGGACGAAAAGGACACTCCCACTACCAGCAGTATGCATATGATCCGGATAATCCTCCGGCTTCGGTAATTGACGACGAACAACATAAGCGAGCACAAGCAAAGCGCCAGCGCGAGCTCGAACGGACCGGGCAGGACCTTCGGCACTACGATGCCGACCAACAATCCTCCAAGGGCTCCTCCGACGGAAATCATCAGGTAAAATGCCGTGAGATATTTGGGCGACGGTTTCCTGGCAGCCAGTTCCCCATGACAGAACATGCAGCAGGCAAAAAGGCTGACGCAGAATATGGGGATCGTGATCCCTACGCTGTACTTCTGGTCCCATGCTACAAGCGCATATGACATCCCTCCGAGGACCGCTGCCATTATCCAGACATACCACTTTCTGCTGTACCAGCCGCTGCGGTCGAAGCAGAGCGTGAAGCTGAAGAGGTAGAGGCTGAGCGGCAATATCCACAGGAAGGGGATCGAAGCGAGATTCTGGGTCAGATAATTCGTGGTTGAAAGAAGGAGTACCGAAGAGCAGGTCGAAAGCAGCATCCAGAGGATTTTTTCAGTTTTCCCCGGCGCCGTGTCATCCAATTCGCATCCTCTGGTGGCATCATGACAAAACGCCAGAACGTTTCTGCTCCTGAAACTATGCAGGGCGGTGCCTGCGCAGGCAATTGCGAAAACAGCATAAGCCGCTGACCAGCCGCCGGACTGCTGCGGCAGGGTGAGGTTCGGCTCCACGACAAGAGGATATGCCAGCAACCCGAGGAGCGACGCAAAGTTCGAAAGCGCAAACAATCTGTACGGCATTGCCTGCTGAAATGTCCTTGCATACCAGCTTTGCAGCATGGGCGTTGTTGTGGAGAGCAGGAAGTACGGCATGCCCACCGAAGTGAGAAGCAGGTAGAGGCACTGCAAGGCCGGGTCCGTATTTCCCGAAAGCATCGAATGACGATCAGGAGCAACTGGAAGGAGCAGGGCGCTCAACAGCAGCAACAGGATATGGGTTGCGATCTGGCGGGTCGGCTTGAGGTTGTTGATCAGCCAGTGGGCATAAACGTATCCGCCCAAAAGCACCAACTGGAAAAAAAGCATGCAGGTGATCCAGACCGAGGCGGCCCCGCCGAACCAGGGCAGGATAATCTTGGCTATCAGCGGCTGGATCTGAAACAGCAAAAAAGCGCTTACGAAAATGGTGAAATAGTATAGCAGTTTGCCGGCCAAGGTCCCCTCCTCTGCAGCAGACACGTGATGAAGATTGTCCAATAAAACAGTTGTTGTTGTCAATACTTGAGGAGAGGACTTCAGCGGATGTTTGCCTTACAGCTGCAATATCGGGACAGGAGAAACGCTTGAAAGTCTTACAAATGCGATGTTGAAACCGTATTCAGTCGCCAATTGCACCCTTCACTAAATGTGCATACCTGTTTATGATCTGTTTGTTGCTATGAAAATCAGCTAATGTATCGCTTGTAAGCCTTTGGTTCGTTCCTCCTGTCCCGCCGTGGGCAAACTCTTTGCTGTGATAAAGTAAACCGGCCAGGCTTCGTTTGCGAGCCGGTTAATTTTCTGAAGACGACAATACTATCCTGTCGATAGTTATCGTTCCACTTGTGCCTCCGATTGTCATTTTACGGATTGTTGCAAACTCGGGATTTGACCCGAAGTCACAGTAATATCCTCCCTGGAGAGTTACAGATTTATCCGCCAGGGTTAATGTTTCGCCAAGATCTAAGGCCTGTATGAGGATGGACTGTCCGGATGATGCAGCATCAGCGAAGGCTGCGCTGATTGTCTGATAATAGCCAGAGGTTTCTTTTATTTTCACGGCGTGGTCCGGGCATGTGCCGACGCTTATCGTCAATGTACCGCTCTTACTGCCGAAATAGTCAGGGTCCGTTATGGTGGCAATGACAGCGTAACTGCCGGCTGCGGTCGGCGCAGTGTAGCTCCCGTCATAGGTTATGTCGTACGAGAGGTCCGGAGGCGATGTGGTCACCGTTGCGTTCTTTGGTGTGCCGTCATAGATCTGGTTTAGATCAGACAGTGTAACGGTAGCAGGATAGGCGACAATCTGCGTCAATACCGGCGATGTGGCAGACGGATATGTCCCATCTCCTTCATAGTAAGCGGTGATAGGGTGCTGGCCAAGATCGAGATCTGAAACCACGATACTCGCAGTCCCTCCACTTAAATCGCTGCTTCCCATCAGAGTGGTATCATCATAAAAATCAACCTGTCCTGTTGCATCTGAAGGAGTTACGGTTGCGGTAAAGGTTACCGTGTCGGTATCCGAACAGGGATTGAGGCTCGATGTCAGGGCTACTGTTGTCGGACTCGGATTGACAGACTGCCACATTGAATTGGTGCTGGGTTTAAAATTATAATCGCCGTTGTACTTGAAATAGATTTGGTCATATCCGACTGAAAGCGATGAAGTGGAATATGTTGCTATCCCACTGCCATTCAATGCGACAGGGTCTCCCCAGTAACTGCCGTCAAGACTGAACAGCACCGTGCCCGTCGGTATCCCTCCGGAACTGCTTACAGTCACAGTGAATGTGACGTTCTGTCCGTAATCCGACGGGTTTTTCGACGATTCTATCTGAAGACTGGTATTGGCAGCAGTGGGGCCCAAAACAAGGGCAGTGCCACCGGCCGATATTGCAGCAGCATCGTGTATTGACGGAACTTCAGCTAACGATGTTCCGTAGTTATAAGGAGAAGAACCTATGTAGCCGAAACCGAGTCCACAGGCAGAAATAATGCCGCCGCTCCTGAACAGAGTGAAAGATGTACCGGCCGAGAGTTCATAAGGACCACATATTATCGGCGGCTCACAAGCAGTCGGAATGTCGGCAATAACAACGGGAAGGTTGCTATTTGTCGTGGTCCCGTTACACAACTCTCCATAATAATTACTTCCCCATGTATATATGTGCCCGCCACCCATTGCCATACAGTGCTGGCCGCTGCCTGAGATCCTCAATATGTTGGTCAGATATCCGATATTTCCAACGCCATGCACTTGTTGTGCAATATCAGCAATGCCCGTCGAACCGTTCCCCAGAGCGCCATTCCCGTTGCTTCCCCACGACCAGACGGTGCCGTCATTTTTCAATGCCAGGCTAAAGCTCTGACCTGCAGAAATACTTTTAACATCAGTCAACACGCCACCTTCGGTGTCAGCAATGACCTGCACCGGATAAGCCGAAAAATAATTAAGCCCATGAGAACCGTTGCCCAATTCCCCGGAAACACCGTCTCCCCAGGCCCAGACTGTGCCACCGCTCTTCAGTGCAAGAGAGTGTCCGAATGCATTTTGTCCCCAACCATTCCAGCCTGCCGAGACAGCGCTGACATCTGTGAGAAAGTCCGTCCCGCCGGGACCTACAATCTTCATCGGAGTTGTAACATGGTTTGCTGACGATCCCACGCCAAGTCGCCCCCCAAAATTGGCCCCCCATGCCCAGACAGTGCCGTCATTCTTCAGCGCCAAACTGAAGTACTTTCCGGCTGATACGGCTTTGATGTCTTGGAGATAGCCTATTCCGTTTTCGCCGAGTACCTGAACAATCGGGCAAACACGGTTGATACAAGCATATGAGTTATTGCCGATGCCAAGCTCGCCATGCATGTTGGTTCCGGATGTCCAGACTGTACCGTCATTTTTCAGATAAATATAGTGGAGATCGCCAACAAGACTCTCTTTGCCCGATTCGAAAGACTTGAGGTCAGTTATGTTAAAGAAAGTCAGCGTCGGATGAGCATGGTCCGACGGGTTCAGGCTGAATTCCCAGAGTGAATCCGCCACTGCGTTTACCGGCATAAGTGATACTGTTACAACAGCTAATAAAAGCGCTAAAGTCGCTCCCGCCAATTTCAGCTTCGGATGCTTTCGCATGTCCATAACCTCCTTAATCAGGGGAAAAACAGATCATGTACTAAGTGATCATCGGAGAGGGGAAAAGCATCACTAAATTGCGGAACGCAGACGAAAGGTTCGCACCCGCATCAGCCTCACCGACAATCTCTAACCCAAATACTACTCCTTTTCAGACGGTTCTGCAATATAAATCTTATGTGACTGTAGCGAGCAGATTTCTGTGGTAAATCATTCTTCATTGGAGTATACTTTGGATAAGAAATTATATGTCCGGACAAAGCCAACCCTCTCGTGAGTGAGGTTCGGAAAGCAACGGGTCTTTAAACAGAGACAGCAGGGCTGCCGAGGGACAATATATTCGGCTTGCGCGGCGTTTTTGTTTTTTAAAGAATATTTACAGGCAAGTGAGTTGATGGTTATTGTCGAGAGGGGGCATTATGAAAAATAGACAAGAAGGGTCTAACAGTGCATTCATCCTAATTCCCGCATTTTTTGTGCTTTCATTATTCTGCCTCAGCAGCCTGAGTGCTGCCCAAGAAACAGCAGCAAGCATTACGAAGCCGGGCAGCAATATGATCCAGTTCAAAGCAGGCAATCATATCCTCGGTTTCGCACCTGACAAAGCATACCTTGCATCAATGGACCACGCCTTGAGCGTGCACTTCCTCGGCACAGAAGGTGTGATGCCGAAGACTGATATGACTACCGCAGCTGCCATTGCAGGCTCTACGGCTAAAGCCCCATCCCTCAGCAAGGTAGTTTATCAGGACCTTTGGGAGGGCATCAGTCTTACATATGTGGCG
>DATJOY010000007.1:0-5049 GCA_035506695.1 Dissulfurispiraceae bacterium | reverse complement strand
TCTTCCGCATATCTCATGGTATGTTCGATCGTATCGCGCGTTTCTCCGGGCAGGCCGATGATGAAATCGCCATGCACAGTGATCCCGAGGTCCCTGCAGTTCTTCATAAAAATTCTCGCCTGTTCCACGGTGGCGCCCTTTGATATATTCTTCAGGATCGTGGCGTCCCCGGATTCAAAGCCGACGACCAGCAACCGGCAGCCGGCCTCTTTCATCGCCTTGAGTGTCTCATAATCAGTATGGACCCTCGAATTGCAAGACCATGTGAACCCGATAGGTTTGAGTTTGCCGCATAACTCTATGGTGCGGCGCTTGCCCCAGGAAAATGTATCGTCATCGAAGAAAATCTCCTTCACCTCCGGAAAGAGTTCGAGCGCACGACGGACTTCTTTGGCAACATTGTCACTGCTCCGGGTCCGCCAGCGATGGCTTGTGAAGGTCTGCGGCCAGAGGCAGTAGCTGCATTTTGCGGGACACCCGCGTGAGGTGTAGAAAGATATGTATGGGTTCTTCAAGAAAGGGATATTGTACTTCGTTACGTCGAGATCGCGTTTATATATTTCTACCGCAAACGGCAGCGAATCGAGGTCGGTCAGCAGTTCGCGGTCCCTGTTATGCACTACACTGCCGTTCCGGCGATAGCTGATACCGTCTATTTCCTCCATTTTCCTGCCCTGAGCGAATTCGACAACAGCGTAGTCGAATTCCTTCCTGGCCACGAAATCCAGGGCGTCAGATGCCTTGAGGCTTTCCTCCGGCTGTATGCTGACGTGAGGACCCACAAAGGCTATCTTGATATCCGGCTTGACAGCTTTCATCATTTCCGCCAGGTGGATATCATTGCTGAAGCCGCAGGTGCTCGTAAAAACAACGACGAAATCATAGGCTTTGGATATTTCAATAACATCGTTGGGTGTGATGCCATGCGGAGGTGCGTCCAATAGTCTGCTTTCACTTATCAGGCCGGCAGGATAGGCCAGCCAGACCGGGTACCAGAAGGAGGCAATCTCGCGTCGCGCGGGCCAGCGGGACCCGGCGCCGCCGTCAAAATTTTCAAAGGATGGGGGATTCAGCAGCAATGTTTTCATTCAGACTCCATTTCAGTAGATTGACCGATGCGGCAACATGTTAAAGTATATCAAGAAACAGCTTTTCATTTCACGGGACACAGTACCTGTTCTAGTTTCAAACAGGTTCTCCGGCTTGTGGGAGGCAGCGGCTTTGTGGTAACCTTTTCGCATTATGTGCAGTGATGCCGACTGCAGTGATTTCTACTATCGGCCTCTGAAGGCCACAGTATGATTTCAGCAGTGTTCAGATGCCGGAGAATGTGGCTATATTGTATTCATATCCTGCCGCAATGGGCAAAAGTACGGCTGACCTGTTATGGGAGAGTTAATGAAAACTTTTGTGGTAATTTTATTTGCAACCCTGAGTGCTGCAATCGGTGAAGTCCTGATGAGTTACGGAATGAAGAGGGGGGGGGCTATCGACCTCACTGATCCCTCGCAGTGGGGCGTGCTGATCCTTTCGGTTGTCCGCAACTATTACGTGCTGGCCGGTGTGGTGCTTCTGGCAATTTTCTTTTTCCTCTATCTCGCATCGCTATCGTGGGCGGACATCAGCTTTGTTATGCCTCTGACGGCAATGTCGTATATATTTGCGGCGGTACTGGCCAGGGTTGTCCTTAAGGAGGATGTCTCCTGGTTCCGCTGGATCGGCACGGCCATAATCGTGGTTGGGATAATCATTGTCGCGCTGGATACGAAGCAGCTGACAGAGGAGCGAACGACGACTCATGCAGCCGATGAAAACAGCAATGGAGCGCAGAGCAGCCAGGAAAATGGCAAGTGAGCAATACCCGGCGATCAGAGTTAATTTGATCTTCAATAACTATGACAAGTGCTGAGGTTGTCAGGATTGTCCTGCTCCTGATTGTTCTGGCCGGTGCAGGTTATACCCTGCTGGCCATATTCGCAGTCTCCCGATTTTTCAACCGGAGGAAAACCGGTGTCGAGCCTTCGCCTGTGCCGGTCTCCATCATCAAACCCCTTAAGGGTACTGATCCGGAGTTGTATGACAATATCCTGAGTTTTTGCCGCCAGGATTATCCGCAATACGAGGTCATTCTCGGATTTGCCGATCCGGACGATGATGCAATTATTGAAGCGGAGCGCATTGTCCGGGAACTGCCTGATCGCGACATTCGCATTGTTATAAGTTTCGGTGATATCGGCGCCAACAGGAAGGTCTCAAATCTGCAGGGACTCTCCGACGCGGCGAAATACCCTTTGCTGGCGGTCAGCGACAGCGATATGAGAGTGGGTGCGGATTACTTAAAGAAGATTGTATCGGAATATCAAGACCGTGAAAGGGCAGGTCTTGTCACCTGTCTTTACAAGATTTCGGACCCGAAATCGATCGGTGCCGCTTTTGAGTCTCTCAATATCGCGCTTGATTTTATTCCCTCTGTTGTCGTCGCCGGACAACTCGAAGGAATCACCTTCGGCCTCGGGGCATCAATGCTGTTATCAAACGATGATCTCAATAGTGTCGGAGGTTTCACTGCGCTGGCTGATTACCTCGCGGACGACTATCAGCTCGGCAACAGGTTGTGGAAGAAGGGCTATAAAATCATTCTCTCCGATTATGTGATCGAGGATGTGGTGGGAAGCATGAGTCTGCGGGAGCATATAACCCATCAGCTCAGATGGGCCCGCACCATCAGGGCGAGCAGGCCGCTCGGACTGCTCGGCTATGGCATTACTCACATACTACCCATTTCCATGCTGCTCGTCATCATCGGCGGCCCCGACACGCTCTCGATGTCGGTGCTCGGTCTTGCTGTTTTTGCAAGGATCAGTTTATCAATGGTTCTCCTCAATAAAGTAATACGCCAAAGTAAATGGGTGAGATGGTTGCTGCTTCTGCCTGTGAAGGATTGTCTGAGCTTTGCAATATGGTTGTGGAGTTTTCTCGGTTCTGAAGTGTCGTGGAGAGGTGAGAGATACGAGATATTGAAAGGAGGCAGGATCAGGAGAATAAAACCATGAATGCTCGGATTGGCTGTGAACCCTTGCCGACATTTTCGGGTCAACCATAAAATGCTTAAACTGATAAGTAAGCGATTTAATTAAGTCAGTCGCGGCAGGGTTTCAACCATTAATAAAATGTTGAGAGGACCTAAATGGCACATCCCAAAAGGCCCAATCGTCTCGTCAGTCTATTTTTCTTTTGTTTGACTATCCTTGCCGCCAATATTGGATTTGAGATCGCTCCTGCCCCGGCAATGGATGAACCGGCAATGCCGTTGGACAGTAATTCACAATTGCCGGAACAAAAAGGCACCGCCTATCGCACGCCGAGAGCCGGCGAAGGATTCACGACCGTAGTCTTCGGGCGTGAGATTACAGTGAAGCCTTCAGACCGGCGCTCTGTGACAGCCCTGGACTTAGGGGTGGCGTTTTATAAACCTTTGCCTGAAGACAACCAGTTCATCCCCATGGGCTCCCTCTATCTCTGGCACCATCCGAATGATCAAAGCCTTCTGCGGGCTGACATAGCACTGGTCTACAATGACATTTTCTGGGCCGGATCATCACCGCATCTTGGGCCGCTTGAGTGGGTGCTCACGTTCAACAGTTTCACCCTGCCTGTTGCCCAGAGGGAATTTGTTGACGGCAGGACAATAAAGAGCGAAGAGCTGAAATGGGGTTATGTGCGGCCCGGGTTCGGTTTGGGCTATCGCACAAAAGTAGCCCCCGGCCATCAGGACAATATGTACGCAGTTGACCTGATAATCGAGCCCGGCTTTCTTTATTTCGCTAAAGGTTCCAAAACAGCCGGCAACTTTGCTGTTCCGGAGGACACCTTTGAGTTGCGGGAACGTTTGGAAGTGAGATTCGACGCAATCGAGCGAAACCTGCTGAGCCTGCCTCACCGTGGATTCGCTGCAGGCGGCGATTTGATTCATGGTGATAGAACAAACTGGAGGAATTGGGGGACAAACGGATTGCAGCTGGCGCGTGAAGGCCGCGATTATCTTGCAATCTCCGGATACATGCTGGCTGCCGGCGGTGTGCCCGGCATAAACAGCGACCGGCACAGATTGATCTGTTCTCTGCACGGCGGGGCCGGCGACAATCTGGATCGTTTCTCGGCGCAACGTATAGGCGGCGGAGTTCAGACTTTGGGAGAAGAATACGGGTCCACCTGGCGGCCGGTCCTCCCGGGGGCGGCCATACAGGAGTTTTTCCCCAAACATTATGCAATCGCCGCAGGGGAATACAGGTGGGAAGCGTTTTTTTTCACTTACCTGAGTCTTGATGCATCACTGGGATGGCTTGATCGCATGCGACAAATCGGCGCGGACATAGCTACTAAGAATGACTTTTTCTCTTCCGCAGGTGCACATGTAACAACAGGATTTTTTTTCGATACGCGCATGCAGCTTGCCTACAATCACAACTTCACGGTAATACGCCGGGGCCGGCATGGAGAGAACGAAATTGTCCTGCATTTTTCAAAAGATATTTGATGCAGGGTTTCGAAATAGAAAAAAGTGAAGACGCTGTTGTAAAATTGAATATGTCCTTCGGCCGTCGTTCCCGAACTTAAGACACATTGTGAAATCCGCATATCTCTTGATAATTATGTTGATGGCATGCCTTTTAAATGCAGCATGCACGTCCGACGCAGGGCTGGATAAGGGCAAATTCAGGAAGCTGGACGATGCGGCCCGTGGCGCAAAGGCATTGATCGATTCAGGTGCCTCTTATCAGCTGGTTGCAGGCCGTGTCCAGGAACTTTCAGTCGAAATTTCAGGTTTAAAAGACACGCCGATTACCAGCAGGGAGAAGAACCTGCTTCAGGCCTATTCAGAACTCCTGGCTATTTACAGGGACGGTCTTTTGTTATGGAAATACAAGCAGGAATTTGTCTTCCTTCAACCGAAGCTAAAGGGACGGATATACGTCGGACAGGATGTAGAACGTATCGTGCTCAAATACGGTTTTGCGACGCAGTCCCACATCTATGAGCCGACCGGCC
>DATJOY010000006.1:0-18327 GCA_035506695.1 Dissulfurispiraceae bacterium | reverse complement strand
GCGGCTGTCAAAAAGACTGCTGCGAAGAAGACGGTTGTAAAAAAGAGTGCCCTGGGAAAAGCCCCTGTCCGCAAGATTGCGGTAAAAAAGGCCGCACCACCAAAAAAGCTATCAAAGAAACAGCCTGCTGCAAAGACCCCTCAAAAGAAGGCTTTATCCGAAAAAACAGCCATAAAAAAGATTGCCAAGGCACAATCATCCGCCAAAAAAAATGTATCACCGAAAAAAACCACGCCGAAGGCTATTTCTATAAAAAAAGCTGTGGCTCAAAAAAAGGCAGTTGCCGAGAAAATCGGGGCAAAGGCCGCACCGACAAAGGCGGCACTAAAAACAGCGATAAAAAAGTTAATAGTGAAGCAGAAACCCGCAAAAGCGCTCGCAGCCAAAAAGATTACTGCAATTAAACCGGCGGCAAAGACCGAAATCAAAAAGCCCAAGGCAATCGCAAAGAAAACTCCGACGCATAAGAAATCTCCACAAAAGCCTGTATCGGTTATTCCCGAAACCCCGGTCGGAATAATCTCTCAAACCGCCCAAGTCCATAAGCCTGTTGAAAAAATCATTCCGGCAAAAGGTACGCAGGTGCACTCGCTCCGTGCGGTAGTTGCGAGGCTCTCTCGCGTGCGGAAACCGACCGTTAAACAGGCTTCCGGTAAAATCTCCGGGGCGTCCGGAAATTTGCCTAAACATCAAATTACGAAGTTACCGTTCATAAAAAAGATCAGGCATATCTGATTAATGTTCTTTCAGCAGCTGATCAACGGTCTTACACTTGGGAGCGTTTATGCCGTCATAGCCCTAGGATATACGATGGTTTACGGTATCCTGGAACTCATTAATTTTGCTCACGGTGAAATTTACATGCTCGGTGCATACCTCGGCATCATCCTTCTCGGTTTTTTTACCGCCTCAGGCCTGACCGCGCACAGCCTCTTCCTTTCGGTTTTGCTGACTGTCGTCCTCTCCGTTTTACTCTGCGCCATGTATGGCTTTGCAATGGAGAAGATAGCTTATAAGCCGCTGAGAAACGCACCCCGCCTGAGCCCGCTAATCAGCGCTATCGGTGTATCCATCTTTCTGCAGAATTATGTGATGCTCACTCAGGGGGCCACAGACAAGGTATTTCCTTATCAACTCGGCAGAACGGTCCTGCATTTTCAGAACATTCAGCTGACAATAACTCAGATTCTTATCATCGGTGTTTCCGCCCTGATGATGCTGCTTTTGCATCTCTTCATTTCAAGGACCCGGACCGGCAAGGCGATGAGGGCAACTTCCCAGGATATGACAATGGCAGCTCTCGTAGGCATCAATGTCGATAACATTATTTCGATCACTTTTATAATAGGCGCCGGTCTTGCAGCTGTAGCGGGTGTAATGGTCGCGGTATATTATGGTCTTGTCAACTACTCTATCGGATATATAGCCGGGATAAAAGCTTTTACGGCTGCCGTACTGGGAGGCATCGGCAGCATCAGGGGTGCCATGCTCGGCGGGATACTTCTGGGACTGATGGAAAGCATGGGCGCTGCCTACGTGTCGACCGAATATAAGGATGCCTTTGCATTCGTTATCCTGATTATTCTGCTGCTGATCAAGCCCTCGGGAATTTTCGGCAGGGACCTGCCCGAAAAAGTGTAATACAAAAGGTATGAAAATAGCTCCTTTTATAAACCATCCCTATACAAAAATAATCATCGCTGCCCTTTTCGGGGCTGTCATGTTTCTTCCTTTCAGGGGTCCTGTGCCGGCCCTCAGCCTGTTTGTGTCGCTTGCGGCAGGAATGACGGGTATTTATTTGATCCGCGGCTTGAATATCTCTTTCAGATCAATTGACGCCATACCAGCGCTTGCGGTGAAATACCGCGGCATCTGCTTATCGCTCTTGCTACTTGCAATTGCAGCTGGCCCGCTTGTCCTCAATAACTATTTTATAGATGTTCTCATCATGGCTGGCATATATTCCATACTCGCCATAGGTCTCAATGTCATCGTGGGCTTCACCGGACTGCTCAATCTCGGGTTTGCCGCCTTTTATGCCTGCGGTGCCTACACTTATGCCCTTCTAAATACAAAGTTGGGCCTGGGTTTCTGGACCTGTCTGCCGATATCCGCAGGGTTCACCGCGTTGGTCGGCCTGCTGCTCGCCGTACCAGCGCTGAGACTCAGGGGTGACTATCTCGCCATTGTAACTCTCGGGTTCGGAGAAATTATGCGACTGATCCTGAACAACTGGGATAGCCTCACCCACGGGCCCAACGGGATAACCGGAATCTCACCACCGCTCTTTGCAAATATTCCTTTCGCAGACATCAAATATTATTACTACCTCGTGTTTGTAATGCTGTTATTTTCCCTGGTGATAATTCGAAGGGTTGAAAACTCCCGCTTCGGCAGGGCATGGAAAGCAATTAAAGAGAATGAGATCGCTGCGTCCTCCATCGGCATCAACGTTTTCAAATACAAACTCTTCGCATTTGCATTCGGGACCTTCTGGGCCGGCTTGGCAGGTATTTTGTTTGCCGCCAAGATGCAGTTCGTTTCTCCGGAAAGCTTCACATTTATCGAATCTGTGCTTATCCTGAGCATGGTGATCATCGGAGGTATAGGAAACACTTACGGTGCCGTATTAGGAGCATTCCTCCTAGTATTGCTGCCTGAAGCCCTGCGCGAAGTGCAGTTGTACAGGATGCTTCTCTTGGGCATCGCCCTCGTGTTTCTGATGAGGTTCAGGCCACAGGGCTTATTGGGAATTAAATAACGTGAATATCCTAGACGCAAGAAATGTCAGCAAACACTTCGGCGGCATTAAAGCTGTCGAAGGGGTAAGCTTCAGGATAAAAGGTAATTCCATAACAAGCATCATAGGACCGAACGGCGCCGGTAAGACCACCCTTTTCAATTGCCTTACAGGGATTACAAAGCCGTCGGCCGGAGAGATTCATTTCAGGGACAGGGACATATCAGGCCTTCCGCCCTATGAAGTAGCCAAGCTTGGCATTGCACGCACATTCCAGAACATAAGAATTTTTCCCGACATGTCGGTGATTGAAAATGTCATGGTGGCCCAGCATGCGAGAATACGTTATGGCCTTGTCAGCTCTATCATTCGCAATAACAAATTCAGATCGCGCGAATCGACCATACGCGGGAAGGCTTATGAATTTTTAGCTCTTGCAGGACTGGAAGAATTTGCAGGCTCGCTTGCCGGAAATCTGCCGTACGGCAGCCGCAGACGACTTGAAGTGGCCAGGGCACTTGCTACAGAACCGGAGATTGTACTTCTCGACGAACCTACGGCCGGGATGAATCCTTCCGAGACACAGGACGTTATGCTCCTGATAAAAAAGATTCAGGAACTGGGCAAGACAGTTATTATCATTGAACACGACATGCACCTTGTTATGGGCATTTCGGACTGGATTATAGTGTTGGACCACGGAGTCAAGATTGCCGAAGGAACGCCGCTTTCCGTAAAGAGCGATCAGCTCGTTATTGAAGCATATCTCGGACGGGAGACTGCTCACTGAAATGCTCGTCCTGAGATCAATAGAGGCCTCATACGGACCGATCACGGCGCTTAAGGGAATTGATATCGAGGTCCACAGAGGCGAGATCGTCTGCCTTCTAGGCAGTAACGGGGCCGGCAAGACAACGACCTTGATGACTATTTCCGGCATTCTCCACCCCGATTCCGGAGACATAATGTTCGAGGGCGAATCTTTGTCGAGGCTGTCCCCGGACCGGATCGTGAAAAAGGGCATTTGTCAGGTCCCCGAGGGCCGGCGTATATTCCAGAAGCTTACTATAATGGGGAACCTTGAAATGGGCGCATTCAGCCAGCCCGGAAGCTTCACCCGCAATATCGAAATGGTCTACTCTTTATTCCCCATTCTAAAGGAACGCTCAAAACAGTTGGGCGGTACATTGAGTGGCGGCGAGCAGCAGATGCTGGCCATCGGAAGGGCACTGATGACCAATCCCCGGCTCCTGCTCCTGGATGAGCCGTCTCTGGGACTCGCCCCCATCATGGTCAGTAAAATCTTCAGGACCATTGAGGACATTAATAAAGCAGGAATAACAGTCCTTCTCGTGGAGCAAAATGCCCGGGCCGCACTGAAACTGTCTCACAGGGGGTACGTACTGGAAAACGGGACAATCAAACTAAGCGGTCCCGGCAATGAACTCCTGGAGAATGAGGATGTCAGAAAGGCTTATTTAGGAGTTTAATAGACTTATTTATACATATCACTTTACTTTTCGCACAAATGCGGTGATAAGATATCATCATGAAAGCTAGGGCACATTTAATTATCGAAGGAAAAGTCAAAGGGGTCGGGTTCAGGATATTTATGAGCGAGGTTGCCCTTTCCTGCGGATTGACAGGTTGGGTTATGAACCTCCCGAACGGTAACATAGAAGCAGTTTTTGAAGGAGAGCGAAAGTCCGTAGAAATTGCAATCTGCAAATGTTCCCAGGGAACTACTTCAGCGCGCATCTCCAAAGTAGAAGTTGACTGGCGGGAAAAGCCCGAGACACTTACAACCTTCATGATCAGGTATTAGCGCTTTCCGGATCAAATTCATATGCACAATCGGCTATCTGTGCAGGATTACTCCTGTCCCTTCCGGATTTGACTTTTGTCCCTTCCGTCCAAAAAAATAATGAAGTAATGATCAATGAGCTTGAATCGAAAGTCCTCTCGGGCATTCAATTAACGAAAAAGGATGCCTGCGCCCTGGCAAAAACCGATCACAAATTCCTTCCGGACCTTTTCGCTGCAGCAGAAAGGATCAGAAGAAGCTTTTTCGGCGACAGCATAGATATTTGCGCAATAGTGAATGCCAAGTCCGGTGCCTGCCCGGAGGACTGCGCCTATTGCGCTCAATCGTCCTATAACAAGTCCGAGACAGCTATATTTCCATTTATTGGCAGCGAAGGCATACTCGAAAAGGCAATAGAGGCAAAAACAATCGGGGTTAGAAAGTTCAGCATAGTGACAAGCGGCAGGAAACCGAGCAAGGAAGAACTGAAAATTATAGCTGTTACCATCGAACGCTTAAGTCAAATCGGAATCGGGGCCTGTGCATCACTGGGCCTTCTCAGCAGGGACGAACTAAGTTATCTGCGGGACCACGGCCTCATCAGGTATCATAACAACCTTGAGACCTCTGAGAGATTCTTCCCATATATCTGCACAACGCATCGCTTCTCGGAGAAAATCCGGACCATCGAGGATGCTAAAGCTGTCGGGCTTTCAATCTGTTCGGGTGGCATATTTGGTATGGGCGAGACGTGGCAAGACAGGGTGGATCTCATCTTTGCCGTGCGGGACCTTGACGCAAACTCGATGCCGATCAACTTCCTGAGTCCTATCAGGGGCACCCGTCTGGACCATCTGCCCTGCCTTTCCCCTGAAGATGCATTGAAAATAGTCAGTCTCGCCAGGTTTATACTTACAAAAAGGGAAATCAGGATTTGCGGCGGAAGGATGCAGACTCTCGGGGGCCATCATGCCATGATTTTCAAAGCAGGGGCGGATTCATTGATGACCGGCAATTACCTGGTAACTACCGGAAGGACTTTCGAAAATGACTTTCAAATGCTGAAAGACCAGGGACTGCTGGTTCGAACCGACTGATTTTTCTCAGAATTCCTCAGGCATGGTCAGACAGCTGAGGATATTGATCATTTTATTGCCCGGAACCGACCGCGCGTTATAAAATACCAACTGCGTCCTTTCATTCAGGGGAAGCGTTTCCCAATAAGGCGATTCCCTTAATGCCTCTATGATGTCTCTGATATTCATTGCGTCACCTCTCACTAATTTAATTATCGGATGCAACCGGATATAATTTAATAACGGGATATCCTTTCCATAAACATAGTTCCTAACCAACTTTATTCATAAATATCGGCAGCACAGCCTGAAGTATTCGCCTCTCGCGCACTGGATTAGCCATTGTTACGGATAGCCTGGTCCGGTCATGAAATAAACAATTTGCTTATAGTAAAGAATTGTCTTTTCTGTTTGGCAGCCCTGAGAGTGCGCTTCGATCCTAACACTTCAGGCTATGCTGTGAAATAAATTGTGAATAAAGTGGGCTAAAGTGACCACGCGGAACGATTCTCAGGATAAGTGATAACCGTCACATCAAATGTCCCGTGGAAGTTTTAGAATTATTTCAGATAGACCAGAGGAAGGAGGTGCGTCATGCTGAGATTGCTGAAGTTGATGATAATCGCCTGGATACTCTTTGCTTTTGCTGCAGTAGCCAATAACGGCGGTTACAAGATCAGGTCCATGGAGGAAGACACTCATAGAGTAATAAGCAAAACTATCAATATTGTGGCCGACAAGGCGGACAGCCTAAAAGAACAGGCGGATGCCGCAAAAGAAAAGGTCAAGAACCTTGCCGGGGCAAAGAAAGAGGTGGCCCAGAGCGAAGAACCATTACCGGGGAAAAAATCCAAAATCAGATAGACCCGTTCAGATTTAATGATTGAAGCACGGCCCGCATCTGCAATTTATTCTCCGGGCCTTACAATCCTTTATTCAAAAATCCCTTAACCAGCTCGTCTACAAATCTCTGTTCAATATCCACCTGGTCGCCGAAAAATTTCTTTTTTCTTCCCAGCAGCTCACTCATACCTTTGGCATCAAATCCTTCATCAGGAATGCCTGCTTCAAGATTGGAGGTTATAACAAAAAGTTTCTCCTTGCCTGTCACCAGCCTCCAGCAATGTCCGTCTTTATCCTCGATCTCAAAGATGACCTGTGCGCGGTACAAATTCTGGATCAAATTAGCGTGCTTGCCGAGGAACTCGATCCTGTCAAGGTGACGGGCTTCGTATAAACGGTACCAGCGCGGATGATAGAACCGCAGTGTCCCTGACGTACCCGGGCCGGTTCCTTCCGAAGGTACAACCTCAAAGTCGAACTGCACTAAATCTATGTGGGCCTTGTTGCCCCTGATAGCAGGATAGTGTTCAAGCCATACGATTTTATTTTCAGACACCCCGGAAAGATGATCTGCATAAATCTGGGACGCTATCCTGTCGCAAACATTGGTAATGGACAGTGCATTGTTTTCGCTTCGCTCGGTAAGGACGACGCAGCGAACTTCATTAGCATATTCGACGATGTCGAGACCGCAAAAAAAGGTCGATTCTTTCGATGCGAAATGGCCCATTTTATAGTGGAATACTCCGCTATAGTTAACCTTCATCTGCCATCCTCCGATCAGTTCTGTCGAAATGCGGGGACTCAAACATATTCTATTGTACCATATTGAGCATTCTAATACGTTTGCAAAATTCGGCAGTGGGTCACTTTCAGATGGAAGGGCCTTAGCGATCCGGGTCGCAGCATCCTCATGAAAAATAAAATAAGCATATCGCAAAAAAAGTTTGAGTAATTGAACAAGGACTAATCTGTTCCGCATGAAAGTGGCCCGCTGTCCAAAGTTCCGGTCAAATTTAAGTTTCAATCCGGACCGTCGCTGTTCCGTACTCCGACTGCTATTGCATGCTGCTTATCGGCTTTTATGGTATCATAAATAAGTAGGGAAAGAAATGATGCTTTATTTGTCATTTATTGCGGGGGTTGACGATGTCGGCAGCGCAAATAAAAAACACGAAGATATTTGCTTTCCTGAGACGCATTCCATTCTTTGAGGGCCTTTCCGAAAAGGAATTTTCCGATATCAAGCATATATTCGTCGAAAAGAATTATGCACGGAATAAAACAATACTCCTGGAAGAAGACACTCTCAATTACATGTACATAATCCTGTCGGGGAAGGTAAAGGTAGTGCATTCCGGACTGGACGGCAAGGAGCACATCGTCGCAATTCACAAGAAGGGAGACTTCTTCGGTGAAATGGCCCTTCTGGACGGCAAGACTTCTCCCGCTACAGTTGTAGCCCTTGAGGATACATCCGTCACCATTATCTCCAAGAATGACTTTGAAAAGTATCTCCTGAAAAATGACAAAATATTGAGACAGACAGTTTCTGCCCTTTGCGGCAGGTTGAGAGAAGCATGGATGATGATCAAGGTACTTAGCCTTCCCAATGCAGAAGACCGGGTGAGAGCGGTATTGAATATTCTCAGCAACTATTATGGATTCAGGGACATACGGGGCACGGTCCTCAGTTCAAACCTTACTCACCAGAACATCGCTGATTATTCTTTTGTTTCCCGCGAAACAGTGACAAGGCTGATGAACCGCCTTGCAAAAGAAGGAGAGATCGAGATCCTGGAAAACAGGGACATAGTACTGAAACCTTCTTTTGTCAATAAAACTCCTGAGCTGTGACAGGCATCACATCCATTACCGACATTGTTTAGTATACTTTAATTAAAGGCCCCTCTGCGGGGTGATAATTCTGATTGACGCGCCCGGAGAAATATCATGGATATTATCTCGATATTGGTAATCTTTTTTCCGCTGGTCGCCAGTGTATATGCGTTTTCATTCAGGGCTTAAAACGCCCTGAATGATTCTCTCATAATTCCCACTCCCAGTATTTAGCTGTTCCCGTCCAAAGCCCTCCGGAATCTTCGTTCATTTGTATTATAATCAACTATGTGGAACATACGTATGAGAGCTTCAAAGGAAACTAAATCCCGCAGATTGGAAGACGGGAGCCCTGACCGCATCCATATTTCAGGCGCAGAAGGGATTTACGGTGAATCTGAAATATCAAAAAAATGTACTGAATACATCAACCGGGCACTGAAACATTCCCGTGGAAGGGCAGATAAAGTTGTTCTGACCATCGAAAAGATAATAGAAAGACCGGTCAGCGCAGCCCTGTTGCCTGTCAAAACCATTGAATGCAGTTCTCCGACTGCTGCCTGGGAGTTGATCACCCGGCACATGCAGGGGATCGGAATTTCGCGCAGAGCGTTGACGACCGCACTCAAAGTTCTGAAATCCGCAAAGCCCATGAGAGGCGCCGCACTTATATCCATAAATTCCGGACGACGAGTGGAACCGGACAGCACGAGGGGTGTAAGGGTGTCGCGTCTTGGAATCGACAAGATGTCCTCAATCAGGCTGTCGAGACGATTAGCTTCACATAAGATCAATACCACAACTGTAAAAGAGGCCCTTATACTCGCTTCAAAAGTAGCTTCCTGCGGGGATGTAGTTGCCGAAATATGCGTTTCCGATGATCCGGATTATACAACCGGATATATTGCATCTGCCGCTCTTGGTTATATAAGAATTCCAAATATAAAAGATCGCCGGGCAATGAATGGCGGCAGGGTTTTCTTCGTAAAAGAAGATGCAAGTGTCGAAGATATTATTTCGTGGCTGGAAACCAAACCGGTTATTGTTGAGTCGAGGCATGAATAAAAAAACCATAATCATCGGGAACCCGGTTGCGGGTGGCGGAGCAGAGGAAAAAATACAAAAAGCGGCCTCGATATTGAGGGCCGTCGGACATGATGTTGAGTTGAAGCTGACAGCCAGAAAAGGCGATGCTGAAACCTTTGCGCGTGAAGCATCTGCTTTGCCCGGCTCCATAGTCGTCGCGGCGGGAGGAGACGGCACCTACAATGAGGTAGCGAACGGCCTTCTGCACTCCGACACTCCCCTCGCGATCCTGCCCCTGGGAACAACATCGGTGCTCGCGCGGGAGTTAGGCATACCTCTGAACATTGATAAGGCCCTTGATGTAGTCGCGAACGGAAAAATCAAGACAATCCATATGGGAAAAATCATATTTGCTGCTCCGTCTTTCCACGCGGACGCAACAGGAGGTGGTCAGACTACTGCAACCCGTCATTTTCTGCTGATGGCCGGAATCGGATACGACGGCGAGGCGGTTTACGGCGTCAATGAAGCCTTAAAGAAGCGTTCGGGCAAGATGGCTTATATAACAAGCGGTCTCAGGTCAATCGTGGATTATAATCCGAGCCCGCTCATCATAAGTGCACCTGTCAACGTACCTGAGGATACGGAATCAGGAAAGTTCCGCCTGCATCATCAACACAGCTCGATGTCGGGCAATCTACTGCACTCGGCGGGATATACTATCGTCGTAAGCAAAGCCGCTTGTTATGGAGGGGACCTGAAAATAACGCCGGACGCGCAACTCACATCCCCCTATCTCTATGTTTTTATCGGGCACAAACGCAGAAGACTCGACCTTATCCGCTACCTGACGGCCATAATCTCAGGAAGGTCACTTTCACTGGAAGAGATCAGTTATTTCAGGACAACTAAAATTACTATCGAAGGCAGCAGCCGCATTCAGCTCGACGGAGACTATGCAGGAAAGACGCCCGCGGAAATTACCATTGCGCGCGATGCACTTAAGCTGGTGGTCCCGAATAATTACTTGGGGTAGGCAAATGCCGACCATCATAACTATTGATAATGAGAGCTGTAATATGGCATCCGGTATAAAAATAAAGGGTCTGCCTAACTGCTGCAAACCCTTTATTTGCAATGGTCGGGGCGATCCGATTTGAACGGACGACCTCTCGCACCCCAAGCGAGTGCGCTAGCCAGGCTGCGCTACGCCCCGATTATGATAAGGTCTCAAGCATATGCTTGAGCCTTGTCTTTACCATGAAGAGGATTTTGTCCCTGGTGGGGTCCTGAACAGGTATCTCCTCCGGCACAGCTTCCATCTCCCGATCCGGCAACATGCCGCCGAGTTTCTTCCTCACGCCGTCAATCGTATAACGCTCTTCGTGGAGAAGCCTCTTGATCTGCAAGAGGAGATCAATGTCTTTCTTGGTATATATTCTCTGTCCCGCCCTGCTCTTCCTCGGGCTCAGAAACGGGAATTCCGACTCCCAGTATCGTAACACATACGATTCGACGCCGACCAGTCTGCCGGCCTCACCTATTTTGTAAAAAAGCTTTTCAGGAAACAGCCTCAATACCTGCGGCTGAAAGGCTTCCTTCATATCCGTTAGCGCACCTCTTACTTCTCTATCGCCTCTTTAAGCTGATCGCTGGCCTTGAAGGTTACTACTTTCCGGGGTGTTATCTCGACCTCTTCCTTGGTTTTGGGGTTTCTTCCGACCCGGGCACTTTTCTTTCTCACGGTAAACGTCCCGAATCCGGACACCTTCACAGATTCCCCTGCAAC
This sequence comes from Dissulfurispiraceae bacterium, assembly GCA_035506695.1. Taxonomy (GTDB): domain Bacteria; phylum Nitrospirota; class Thermodesulfovibrionia; order Thermodesulfovibrionales; family Dissulfurispiraceae; genus Fen-1308. Next base: position 7,210 of record DATJOY010000006.1, on the reverse strand, counting down.
AAGGGTCTGTTTGAGGGCATCAAAGATTATTTCTACGATGTCCTGCGTTTCGTTTTTCGGAAGCCCGACCTTTTCGAATAATAGGTTTACTATCTCAGCCTTTGTCATAACTCCCCCGATTGTTTCACTCAATACTGACTTTGCGCAGAAGACTCTGCACACTGGAGCAAATAATTTTATCTTACTTTGATAACTCCTTGCAAGTATTTTAAAATTCAACATTCAAATCGGTTTTTTTTCCCCCGATCTTTCGCACCTTTGATGATATCGTGATCGTTTGACTCACTCAAAGTTTTTCTGTTATTCTGGATGAAGCTGTTTGACAGACTATAAACGCCAAGGACTGTGAATATTTATGAAAACCGATAAAGAACTGACCGCCAAGGAAAAGAAATTGCAGGAGATCAGGAAGAAGCTGCTTCTGCAGAAAGAGGAGCTTTTATCGGGCGCTGGCATTACAAGGAACACACTGCCGGACGAAACGCTTTTCCCTGAACTGGGAGACCAGGCATCCGCCGAGATAGACAGAAACTTTACGCTCAGGCTTAGAGACCGGGAAAGAAAGCTTCTCAAGAAAATTGAAGAGGCGATTGATCAGATTGACAGCGGCACTTACGGGGTCTGTGAAATATGCGGCCAGGATATCAGTCTGAAAAGGCTGGAGGCCAGACCTGTTACGACAATGTGCATAGACTGCAAGACAGAGCAGGAGGAAGAAGAAAAGCTGCGCGAGAAATAATTCCCTTGCCTGCTAAATCGGCAGCTCCGAGTTTGATTCCACCTTTCTGAATATCTTTATAACCGAGATAAAGACAGCGAGCACCAGAGGGCCCATCACAAGGCCTATCAGTCCGAAGAGCTGTATCCCGCCCAGGACGCTGAAAAGGATCACGAGAACATGCATCTTGGTCCTGCTTCCAATGATTATCGGCCTCAGGAGATAATCTATCATGCTGATACCGAAGATACCTATAAAAAAAAGCGCAAAGGCTTGCACAACTGCGCCATGTGCAAACAGATAGACTACTGCAGGTCCCCAAACCGCCATTGAACCTATAAGTGGTATAAACGAAGCTATCGAGACAGCAAAACCCCAGAGGACCGGTGAAGGTATCCCAAGGACGGAAAAAGCGACCCCACCGATGATGCCCTGCGCTATGGCGACGACTACTCCGCCGTATATAGTAGAAATAATTATGTCTCTCATCTGGGCAGCCAGCAGGCTTTTTTCCTCTTCGGAAAAGGGCATATAGTCCCGAATCTTTTGAAGAAACGCCGCGCCATCTTTCAATAAAAAGAATATTGAGAAGATCATGAAGATGAAATTGACCGCAAGAGCTATAAAATTGCCGGCACCTCGCGTCACCTGTGCCAATAATTCTTTTCCAAACCTCGACAGGTAGTCCACAATGGAAGCATCAATCTGTGCTTCGCTAATGCCGAAAGTCCCGGTAAGTCGGCTTATTATAGCGCTTACAGATGGGTGCTGAAGCGCTTCCTTTAACGTGCTGAACTGGCCGGTCGCAAGGTAATCGGAAAGATGATTCAGTTCGGCCACAAGCAGAACGATGAAATAAGAAAACGGGCCTATGATTACGGTAACAATTATTATGACCGTCAAAAGAGATGCCAGCGACTTCCACGGGACAAACCTCAGGGAAAAAGCATATAACGGATAGAAGACTATAGAAAAGACCACGGCCCAAGCCAAAGGAGAAAGAAAAGGTTTCAATATCTGGAAGGTCAGATATCCCAGGACCGTAACTATAAGAAGCAGCATTATTGAATAAAATCTGATGTATGTCAAGGTGTCTGAAAGCCGTTAATGTCGGCCCCTCCATGCTTCCGTCCTTTGAACCAGCGTTTCGAAAAGCATTGACGAAAGCGGATCATAGAAAATCCTTTCAGGGTGCCACTGCACGCCCACACAGAAAGTATAGTCCTTTTTATAAATCCCTTCAATGATTCCGTCCGGCGCAATCGCAAAAACTGCAAGTCCGTCGCCGGCATCGCTCACCGCCTGGTGATGGGAAGAATTAATTATATAATGTCCCCTCAATTCTGTGTTCGGCCAGCCGACAAGCTCGATTTCATGCATTCCGTTTCTGTGGTCCAGCGCACGCTCAACCTGGCACCCGATGTCCTGGAAGAGATTTCCGCCGCACATTACATTTATAAGTTGCATCCCGTAACATATTGCAAGGACGGGCCTTCCGGTTTCAAGAGTCGCCCTCAGGAGCGATATTTCAAAATCCATGCGCTCTTTCTTCTCAGGGTTAAGTGTTTCCGCAACCTCCGGTGGAACTGCAGACCCATGCATGATATAATCGGCGGGAATATCCCCTCCCCCCGTAAGCAAAAGGCCATCAAATACATTCGTCAGCGAGGAGGCCTGCTCTACTATCGGCAGCAGGACCGGAATTCCGCCGGAGTTATAAACTGCCGAAACATAGTCCCGCCTCACCCTCAGGACATCGTCGTTTGTCCCGCAGGTAATGCCTATTACAGGCTTCACTGAAGGACCATTCCGGCGCGGGCCCCCGTAAACTCTCCGCCGCTGAAAGATATTTTTCCGTTTACGAAGACATGGACGATGCCCTGCGAAATTCTGAACGGGTCCCTGAAATCAGCATCATCCCTGATTGCATCATAATCGAATATGACGAGATCGGCATAAAAACCCTTCCTGATAAATCCGCGGCGCTCAATACCAAAAATCCCTGCAGGCATCGAAGTGATCCGCCTGATGGCTTGCGGAAGGTCCAGTAGTTTTTCATCTCTCACATACCTGCCTATAAATCTCGGGAAGCTGCCAAAGCCCCTCGGATGCGGCTTTCCACTTCGGGTTGTGCCTGAGAATGACCGGACCGAGCTGTCGGAGCCGATCATGGTATATGGGAGCGCGAGAAACCTCCTCAGGTTCTCTTCGCACATTGAAAAGAAAATCGCGCCGGCCCTCGCTTTTTCCTCTATGATGATGTCCAGGACCGCCTCGGCGGGGTGCCTGCCGACCTTTGCCGCTATTTCGAAAATGCTCTCTCCTTCCATCCATTTGTTCTCTGCTTTCACCGCAGACGAAACATAAACACTTTTCCAGTATGCATCGTCTTTGGGGGCGAGGTCGGAACTGATTTTGCTCCTTATTGCAGGATCTTTCAGCCTCCTCAGTTCCTCCTCGACACCTCCCTCATATACCCATGCAGGGACAACCGTATCAAGGTCGGTGCTCGATGCAATGTAAGGATACCTGTCACAAGTCACCCGCAGTCCGGAAGCAATGGCTTCTTCGATCAGCGAGACGACACTGTCTATCTTATGCCAGTTGTGCTCTCCCGATGTTTTGATGTGGGAAATATGGACTGGGGCACCCGATTCCCTGCCTATCTTCAGCGTCTCTTCAATCGCCTCTATAAGCCGGTCGCCTTCACTCCTCATATGGGACGCATAAATGCCTGCCGGGGATTCGGAGAGCACCCCAGCAAGCTCGGCAATTTCTTCAGGTGACGAATAAACCCCCGGAGGATAAATAAGGCCTGTAGAAAGCCCCTTAGTGCCTGCTTGGAGAGCATCTGAAAGCAATCTTTTCATCTCCGCCATTTCCGTATTTGTGGGAAGACCGTTCCTGTATCCCATAACGGAGGCCCTGATATTTCCCTGCCCGCAAAGAGTGGCAAAATTAAGGGCGATGCCCTTCCTTTGCAGGATTTCAAAATATTCTTCAAAAGTAGACCAGCGCTCTTCAATATCCAACTCTTTCATGTCGACTTCCCGTCGCTCCAGTGCCTCGCCGAGAAGGGGTGCCGCAGAAAGACCGCAGTTTCCGTTAATCTCGGTCGTAACGCCCTGAGAGAGCTTGCCCTCAGCCCTGCCATCGGCGAGCAGCGTAAATTCCGAGTGGGCATGCGTGTCGATAAACCCTGGCGCCACGAAAAGCCCATTTGCATCGATGACAGTTCCGGCAGCAGGCTCTTCTGTTCCGATAAAGCTTACTAAGTCGTCCGTGATGCCGATGTTCAGCATGGCCGGTCCTGCCCCACCGCCGTCGATGACACTGCCGTTCCTTATCAGATAGTCGATCATTCGCACCTATTACAATTCAGAATTGGGAAAATGAGAAATGGGGTTACAGAATACCGCCAGTCTGCGTTTTGAAAAAATTACCTTTCTTTCGCACGAGTATAATTCACAGCTTCAGCCCGCATCCGGCCTCGGCCCTTCTCCTGCTCACCGAAGGCGATATGCTGCGGGGGTTGAGAAGTGAAATATTTGTGGATGCCCTCTGCAATAGACCTTGCAAGTGACTGTCTATATGATTCCGTCGCGAGCAGTTTTTCTTCGCGAGGATTGCTGATAAAGGAAATCTCTATGAGAGAAGACGGCATCTTTGCACCCACAAGAACATAAAAGAGGGCCTGCTTAACACCATGATCGCTGACATCCGCGTATTTCCTGCCGATTGAAGATATAAGCGATTGCTGGATATATCCTGCCACATTGATGGCCTGGTCGCGGTTGCGCTCACGGTCAAGGGAGGCGAAAATCATTCCGAGTTCTCCATTCATTTGCTGTTTCATCTGTTTCAGTGAAATAGCGTTCTCCCGGGCAGCGACTTTCATCGCCTCGATATCATTGGTCCAGTTTAAAAGATAGGTTTCTATTCCGCGCGCATTGCGGTTCGGACTTGCATTTGCATGAATCGAAATAAAAAGGTCCGCGTTCTTATTGTTGGCTATCTTTGCCCTGTCCGGCAGCGGAACGAATACGTCCCTGTCCCGCGTCAGGATGACTTCATAGAAGGGATAGTCTTTTCTTATAATATCCCTGACCCTGAGAGCAACGTCGAGTACAACATTCTTTTCACATAAACCTGACGGTCCGACGGCCCCGGGATCGTGCCCCCCATGGCCCGCATCGAGCACAACTGTACGTTTTATAATTCTATTCCTCAAATCAGCAGGTTTGCTCCTCAAGTCAGGAGGTTTGCCGGATTCAGGATGTTCCACATCTGCCGGTTTGTCCTCAGGCAGGCTCTTCTCATCAGGCCTCAGTGCATCGGTCTGCAGCTTGGCCCTCAGGTCTTCTTTGACGATACCTTTCTTCCCGCCCGAGTAGATATCTATGACAATACGGGGCGGATCTTCTAGGTTCATCACCTTGAAGTTGTAATACTCCGCCTGCAGATCGAAGACAATCCTGGCGGTATCCGTGTTATACTGCCCCAGCCTTACCGCCTTTACCAGGTCATGACCGACAGGGACGTTCTTGCGAAGGCTTGCAGCTACTTTTGTATTTTTCAGGTCGAAGAAGAGTCTTTCGGGATTTGACAGCTTACCGCTCGTAAATTCGACCGGCTTCGAAAGGTCAAAAACAAAGCGCACGTATTCCTTGCTGTCCCAGAAACGGAAATCCTTTATCTCAGCATTGTCTTCACCGAAACATAAAGAAGAGAACAAAATAATAAACAGCAGCAGCGGGATGCCATAGAATATTGCAAAAAAGCCGGCTTTATGCCGCCGTGAAATTGTCATCTGGCCTCGACAGATTTGATTTGAGGTATCTCTTTCTTCAATGTTGTCTCAACCCAGTTCTTTAAAGTAAGTGTAGACATCGGGCACGTACCGCAGGCTCCTTTGAGTCTGACATAAACAACATCATCTTTTATCTCGACGAGGTCTATATCTCCGCCCTCAGACTTCAGCCCCACTCTTATCTTGTTAAGCACCTCTTCAACTTTTTCCCTGGTTATCATTGTCCCTCCGATTCGGCGGACGCACATCCATGTCCCGCCATCTTCCTTATACCATAAATGATATCTCATTAATAATAATTTATCAAGGTGTTAGCGAATCTGATACGAGTCTGCCGTTTCTCCGTAACCGTATGTTTTTAAAAGCAGCTATTTCCTGTATAATGATAATAATGAAGAAGGTAGGCTTTTTCTATGACGATGTCTTTTTGAGACACGAAACTCCCGAGTTTCATCCTGAAAACAAGAACAGACTCGTCTCAATAGTAAATGAACTTAAGAACAGCGGGACATGGGACAATCTGATTCATATCAGCCCTTTGAAAGCTTCATTTTCGGACCTTTCCCTCGTGCACTCGGAAAGGTATATCGAGAAGGTCCGGAAACTCGGAACAGGCTATCTCGATTCGGATACCTACATGTCTGCCGGCAGCATAGATTCCTCCTGTCATGCAGCCGGAGCTGTAATGACGGCCATTGATAAATGCCGGGAAAAAGAAATCGATTCGGCTTTTTGTGCAGTCCGTCCTCCGGGACATCATGCTGAAGCATCAGCGGCAATGGGATTCTGCATCTTCAACAATGCTGCTATAGGCGCGCGTTATGCGCAGAAGATCGGATATCAAAAAGTTTTTATCGTCGACTTCGATGTCCACCACGGAAATGGCAGTCAGCATATCTTCGAAGATGACGATACAGTTTATTTTTTCAGCACACACCAGTATCCGCACTATCCCGGCACAGGAAGGGATTCCGAAAAAGGAAAAGGACGCGGAGAAGGATTTACCCATAACATCCCCATGCAGGCACGGTCAGGGGACAGCGATTATGTTGATGCCTACCGGAGAGTCCTTCCGTCTCTCGTAAAAGGGTTCTCTCCGGATATCATGCTTGTTTCAGCGGGTTACGACATCCTCGCGGAAGATCCGCTCTCAAGCATCCAGGTCTCCCTAGACGGAATTGGTGAAATCGTGAGAAACATTCTGCACTCTTCTCAGGTGCCGGTCGTTTTTACGCTCGAGGGCGGGTATCATCTACATGCCCTTTCCAAGGCAGTCAGGATCACCATTGAAGAGATGCTGAAGCGCTGACCTTACGGCGCTGAAATATCCTCTCCTGCATTTCGCTTCAACCTCTGCGAGCATTTCAAACGGACCCTTAAATGTATCCATGCCGGCTGAGAAAACTCCGTGCCCGTATACGATGGCACAACCCGACTGTTTTATCGCCGTGGGGACTGTGTTCATCAGTCCTGTGGGACCTGTGCCGATTTCTCCGGAAACTACGGGCGTCCCGAAGACCTCCCTCTTCTCATTGCAGGCCTTGTAACAGAGTGTCCGGTCACACCCTTCCTTTTGGCAATACATCGACATTACAACCGAGAATCTGGGATGGCCGTGAAGAATGGCTTTCAGGCCCGTCTGCTCGTAAATCTTCTTATGCGCTGAAAGCTCGGAAGATGCC
>DATJOY010000005.1:0-17045 GCA_035506695.1 Dissulfurispiraceae bacterium | reverse complement strand
GCTGTCCGGTCAAAGTGGCCAATACTGCCGGCAAACCCGATCTGATTATAGAAAAATTTGCATTCAAAGGCTGGGGAAAGTGTGAACCCAATATGCCTGTTTTCAATTTCGAGGTAACTGTCAAGAATATCGGTGCGACGGCATCTCCTGCCATGCCCGACAAGGGCGTCGTGCAGGTTGTGGATCTGCACGGCAATAATTGGGGAAATGCGGCCGGACTTAATTCCATCCCTCCGGGAGGGACCCAAACAGTTGTGATCCCGGTGTATTATTTTAAGGAAGACCCCGAGCATATGACAAAGTCGGTGCCGCACCCTTTCAGGGCAGTCGTGGATCCTCATCATTTTATCGACGAATTAAATGAAAGCAACAATAAATCCGATATCATCTACCTTGATCCCGGCAATGTCTGCCGCAAGACCGGTGGTGCAATGGGAAGCTCAAGACCTTCTGTCAAGGCGGAAGATTACGGAAGATTCAGCGAGATTTGATTGGAGTTTTACAACAAATAAATGCACATAGTTTTCTTGATTTATAAGAATTGTAAATTGGTTTATAAAAAACTGTTGACATCTTTGGCGAAATAATGTCAAATAATAATATCCTTCTGGGGGGGGTACGCAGGTAAGAGCATCCTGAAATATTCTGTCTGAAAAAGAATACCTATGAAAACCACAGTCGCGAATATTGTGACAAATATTCATCAGGGTAGAAAGACAGGCCTTTTGACATTGCGCGTAATCCAAAGCAACAACCTCTTTAAAATTTTTTTCCGGGACGGCCAGATCTATCACATTTCGTTCGGTAATATAAAGGGTGCGGATTGTCTTTCAAATATTGATTCAATGGATTTTTCCGATTATTCTTTCATCGCCGACATCAAGCTTGATATCCCTGTCGGAAGCCTGCCGGCAACTGTCGATATCATAAAACATCTCGAAATTGTCGAAAAGATGCTTGAATCCAAGGGCACTGAAGGCGGAGGGGCGGCGCTTAATGCGGGACCTTCAGCGCCTGTAGATAGCGGCCGCTTCGGCCGCATCGGGGAACAACTTAAAGTGGCGCTTGTACGGCAGATAGGTCCGGCGGGCGGAAGGATATTCGACAGGGTCGTCGAACGAAAGTGGCAGAGTTCTTCCCCTCCTCAGAAAAGCGATCTTGTAAATCTCATCAACCTGCTGAAAGAAGAGATCGACGACATGAACGACAGGAAAGCCTTCATAGATGAAGCTAACGAAATAATTAAATGATTCCGCGAAAGGAGAGACAATGAAGATCAATCTCGGAGGCATTAAAACCGGAATTGCCATCCCCCTGCTTGCCACATTGATAATAGGACTCAGCATATTATGCATCTTTAATTATTTTTCGCAGGTATCGCTGATGAATGATGAAGCTGAAGAAGCCATGACGAATACCATCAATGCCACGCAAACTGTCATAGATGCCCATTTATCACTTTATCAGCAGATGTCCGCGTTGATTGCCGGGATGCCGACGGTAGCGGAAACCATGTCAAAGGGTGATCGCCCCAAGCTGTCGTCTGAATTTTTCCAGAGCTTTGACTTTCTGCGGAACCAGGCGAATCTTAACCAGTTTAATTTTATAAAACCGGACGGTATCGTTTTGTTAAGGCTGCAGGACCCCAACAGGTACGGAGATAATCTCAGTGATATCAGAAAGACCATTTCCGATGTTATTGAAAAGAAAAAAGGAGTAAGGGGCATCGAATTCGGCAGGACGGGTTTGGGATTAAGGGGCATTGAGCCAGTCTTTTTGAAGGGTGTTTTTGTCGGTTCTGCAGAGTTCGGAGGAGACATGATACCTGCGTTCAACGAGGTGAAAAATGCCTTTGGCACGGAAATCGGCTTATTGGTGGTGCAGCAGGCAACAGCTCAGGTCTCCAAGGAATGGCAGAGACAGGGGCGGCCTGTTGGAGGTTATATGCCTTTTTATTCTACGAGACCCGAACTCTCACAGGCCGTTCTCAATGATGCATTGCTTTCAAAGGCAAAGAATGCGGGCAAAGGCGTGTATATGGACCTGACAAGATCGGGCGGTCGTGAATATTCCATAGCCCTGTCATCCCTGAAGGACTACTCCGGAAAGGAAATAGGATTTCTTTATGTACTTAAGGACCGTACCGCCATTGTCGGTAAAATCAGGAAATCTCTTGTTATCAACGTGGCCATTTATCTTTTGATGCTTGTGCTTGTCAGCGTTGTAATCGGATATACAATAACGAAAAATGTCATCAACCCTGTTATTTCACTTACGAGCGCTGCCGATGACATCTCGATGGGCAAGCTTGCCGATAAGGTCGAGATAAAAGGCGCTAAGAATGAAATAGCAGTCCTCGCGAAATCAATCGACCGGATGCGCGTGAGCATGAAAAAACTCTTAATGGAGTGATAATTTCAGAAGGCAAATCTTATGACGCAGCTTACACGATTCCATGCTTGATAAGACATTCCTGATACAACGACTGAAGCGTTTTATAAATGTGCTGGCATTCAATGACCTGCCGATAAGCAGGAAGTTTTTCTTCTTCTCGGCGGGAACTCTTTTTTGGCTTGTCGCATCCTCAGCGGTGGGCTTTGTGGTAGTTCGGACATGACACAGGGACCTGTCTCACTGATCGACAGTGTAGGGAAAAACAAGCTGATGGTAGCGGTAAGAACGAAAACTCCGGATGATGCTTATCTCGCTTCAGTTGCATGCATCGAAGGCGGCATTAGATTCATAGAGATTACTTTTTCCGTTCCCGAGGCTGACGCTGTTATTCGCCGACTGCGCGGAGACGGCAGGGCCTCGATAGGCGCAGGCACTATTCTTACCCTGGAAGATGCCCGGAAGGCGATTGCTGCCGGAGCAACCTATCTCGTCAGTCCAAATCTGGACGAGGAAATAGTTCGGTATACAAAAGACGCCGGACTTGTTTCCATCCCCGGCGCCTTTACGCCGACCGAGATATACAGGGCGTTCAGGGCAGGCGGTGATATAATAAAAATATTCCCGTTTGTACAGGCCGGAGGGCCCGCTTTTTTGAAGGAAATAAGGGGCCCCTTGCCGTTTATAAGATACATGGCTGCCGGAGGAGTCAATCTCGGCAATATCTTTGAGTATCTCGATGCGGGCGCATACTGCATCTTGGTCGGTTCATCCATTATCAGGCCTGAACTTGTAAGGGATGGACAGTGGCCAGCTATCACAGAGCTGGCAAATAGTTTCGTTCGAAAGCTGGTCTAATCCGCAGCAAGGACTAATTCAGTGCGCTTCGATGCAAACACTTCAGGCTGTGCGATCCTCATTTGTGAATAAAGTGGGTCTCCTGCAACTTTCATTCGCGCCAATATTCAGGGTTGTGGCGAAAGGATCGCGTGCCTTGGCCAAATGGCCCCCTAATCATGTATAATTCTATTCTGCGCTTTATTGGCAGCATGTTTTATACCGGGAGGAAATAGGATATGTTTCGGCCTCAGATTAAGGTTTTGGATTGCACTATCAGGGACGGCGGCCTGATAAACAAATGGGCATTCAGCGACGACATAGTGAGAAAGGTTTTTCTTGCCCTTTCCCAGTCAGGCATTGATTACATGGAGATCGGATATAAATCCTCTGAAAAGTATTTTTCTAGAGAGGAGAATGGGGACTGGAAATTTTGCACTGAGGAAGATCTGAAGAGAATTATCGGAGATACCGAGACCGATCTGAAACTGTCCGCAATGGCCGATATAGGCCGCGTCGATTACCGCGATATTCCGAGGAAAAGCGAAAGCGCGCTGGACATGATAAGGGTGGCCTGTTACGCAAAGGAAGTCGACAAGGGTATCAGCCTTGCTCACCATTGCATGGAAAAGGGTTACGATGCGACCATCAATCTCATGGCCGTATCGAAGGTACTGGAAAGGGACCTTGATGAGGCACTTGAAGACCTGTCCAAAAGCAGCGTTCCGGTGGTTTATATAGTGGACAGTTTCGGAGCGATGTATTCCGAGCAGATACATTTTCTTGCAAAGAAATATTTTGAGGCGCTGCCGGGCAAAGAGCTGGGCATACATACTCACAACAACCAGCAGTTGGCATTTGCCAATACGATTGAGGCGATTATCGCCGGGGTCAACCGCATTGACGCAACGATTTACGGAATGGGGCGCGGTGCAGGAAACTGCCCGCTCGAACTGCTTCTCTCCTTCCTGAAAAATCCCAAGTTCGATATAAGGCCGGTCTTCGAAGTGATCCAGGAAATCTTTATTCCTCTCAAGTCAGAGACTGAATGGGGGTACCACATACCATATCTGATCACTGGCATGCTCAATGAGCATCCCAGGAGCGGGATAAAGGCCATGTCGGAAAGAAGGCTTCCGAATCTCAGGAAATTTTATGAAGACCTCAAGGACGGTACTCCGCTGGAATAGGGGCCGGAATTGCTTTGACGATAAAAAGGCCGGGACAACCGGCCTTTTTCACTTTGGTGTATGGCTCTTGAATTCAGGACCGGTCAACACGGCAGCTTTCTTATCACGTAGATTCCGTCGCGAAGCGTAAGAAAAATATTTTCAGCCCGCCCGTCGTTATTCACAAGGTCATTAAAGGCTGCAACTGCCCTGCTTTCGTCGTCCTTTGGTTCGAATATCCTGCCGTACCACAAGACATTGTCGGCCAGGATCAGGCCGCCATCACGCAGAATCCGCATCGCTTCAAGGTAGTAGGCACTGTAGTTTTGCTTGTCGGCGTCGATGAAGACGAGATCAGTCTGCCTGTCCGGCAGCGTCTGCAGGATTTCAAGTGCATTGCCCAGGCGTAGTTGGATCTTGAAGCCGTAAGGACTGCGGTCGAAGAATGCCTGGGCTATCCTTGCATGGTCCAAATTATTCTCGATGGTCTGGATCATCCCGTCTCGGGGGATAGCTTCAGACATGGCAAGGGCTGAAAATCCGGTAAAAGTGCCGATGTCTACGATATTCCGGGCGTTTGACAATTGCGCCACAAGCTGCAGGAAACGGCCTTCGACTCTGCCTGTCAGCATGCTGGGATGCGCGGTCTGCGTCAGGGTGAAGCTTTGCACCTCTTCGAGTATCGGGGACATAGGGGTTGTGTGATCCGCGGCATATATTTCTGCGTCCATAGCCACCATGTCCATAAAGCTATAAATTTCGCCGGTCCGGCTATGTGCACCCGGGGGTTGCTGTCGGTTCATTTGTTCTCCAGTAATCGTGTTTGTAATATTAAGGTTGTTCCGGTTGTCCGGAACATCACTGTTAAGCTTGCTTTATTGTAACTACCGGGCGTAATTAAATAAAAGAGGGGCTTTCGTCAAGCCCCTCTGAGAAATCTGCGCAGACAATCTTCCGGTCTTCTAATTCTCTATAAATTGTTCAAGGCTGCAGTTCAATGCCGGTTCCCTTAATTTCTGTATGGCCTTGGTCTCGATCTGCCTTATTCTTTCCCTGGTTACTTCGTATTCCTGAGCGATTTCTTCGAGTGAACACGGGTGGTCGTTGCCTATACCGAACCTTAGCCTCAGTATGCGCTCTTCCTTGGGGTTAAGCGTAAAGAGCAGTTTTTCGATCTGCTTCTTCAGGTCTTTGCTAACAATCCCTTTGAGCGGACTGTAGGCACCGCCGTCTTCGATGAAATCGCTCAGGTGTCCATCGTCATCTCCTACGGGGGTTTCGAGCGAAAGAGGCTCGCGTGTCAGCCTCATAGTCGACACGAGTTTGGTCATCGGCACCTTCAGCCGGGATGCCACGTCGGCAAGAGATGGTTCGTAGCAGAGTTCCTGCGTCATTTCGCGCTTTGTCCTCGAGACATGTTTCGTCATCTCAAGAATAGTGACAGGTACCCTTATCATTCTTGATTTGTCGTCAAGCGCCCTCTTTATCGCCTGGCGTATCCACCAGATTGCGTAAGTGCTGAATCTGAAACCTCTGCGATAGTCGAATTTATCAATTGCCTTCATCAGCCCGATGTTGCCTTCCTGGACGAGGTCTGAGAAACTCAGCCCTTTGCCGATGAAGCGCTTGGCCACGCTTACGACAAGACGCAGATTGCCTTCGCTCATCGCGTTCTTTGCCTCGTCGATCTCCCTGACCGTTTCGTCGAAATACGCCATGAATTTCTTCAGTTCCGTGTAAGCGGTCCCGATCTTGCCCTCATGGGACTTCACTTCTTTGCGCGCTGCCGGCGGAAGCCTGCGCGGTTTCTGCTCCGGAGAGGCCCCACGGATAATTGACTCGATTGAGTCGGCGGTTGCTGCGACTTCCTCATACAGGTTGCGCACGAACTCGTCTTTGAGCCTCAGTCCCAGAATTTTTTCAATGATGCGCCTGTGGGTGGTGCCATAGGTTTCCCTGCAGGGTATCATCAGGTCCTGGTCTCCGTCCGACACCGAAAAACCGCAACCATGCCTTCGGCTCTTGACTGTTTTGTGCGGCCTCCTGCGGCGATGCAGTGTCTTTATCGATTCAGTGGCAGCAAAGAAATTTCTCATTTCATAAAGTCCTATGGATTCGCTGTTTCCTCCGGTTTGAATGACATCAACCAGCGGCACTTCGCCTTTTTCAACTTTGACCCCGAGAGAAATGAGCTTGTGCAATGCAAAAGGGAGCGAAAACACAAGCGCGGTCATCTTCTCCCTTCCTTTCTCTATCCTCATTGCGAGATCGACTTCTTCTTTTTTTGTCAGCAGAGGTATTTTGCCGATGGCCTTGAGGTACATCTTCATCGAATCAAATTCGCCATCGCCTTCAGGTTCCTTTTTCTCCTCGGCAATATCTATCAGGTCTTCGCCGACCTCCGCCGGGTGTTCCCACATTATTTCGGCATTTTCGGGCTGGCGTTCCTGGAGGAGTTCCAGGTGTTCCATGTCATCATAATCCTCAATGCCGGTTATGTTGTTCCTTGATGAAAAAGGCATTGTTTCCCTCTTGCTGGTCTTTGAGATCGCGGGTTCAAACATGTTCGCTCCCTTGTGATTCAAAATTTAACTGAAGTAAAAAAGATTCGGTAACTAAAACTATACAAGATGGCAAAAAGGAAAAATATCGGCGGGGACCCTTTTTTTTTGTAGGATTTTATTGTTAGTTGCGTAGGATATTTGAACAGGCTTGTAGGCCAATGTCCTACAAGGCCCCGAAATGATCTGATTTATTCGAGTGGAAGGTTTACTAAAGAAAGAGGATTTGCATTGGATGACATTATTTTAGCGCCGAAATGAAGATGTGGACCGGTCGCCCGGCCGGAAGCGCCGACAAGGCCGATTATATCTCCCCTGGAAACGAGGTCCCCGCGGTGTACTTCGGACTTGTCGAGGTGCATATATACGGTAAAAATGCCGAGGCCGTGATCGATGATTACTGTATTGCCTCCATAAAAGAGGTTTTCAACCAGTACTACCCTGCCACGGTTGGATGCCTTGACCTCTTCTCCTTTGTTTCCCTTTAGGTCTATCCCGCCGTGAATGCTGACGGTCTTTTTGTTCAGTATTCTCCTCGCACCGTAGACTGTAATTACAGGATTTGGCAGAGGCATGGAGAAACTGCCCTGGAACAGTCTTTCTGTACGTACCACCCAGATTTCTTTCAGCCTGCCTGCCTCTTCATTTACGCGTGCGAGGTCTTTGGGGCTCAAATTCACCTGCTTTTCCGGGAGTTTCAGGTGTTGTTCGGGATATTCAGCCTTTTTCACTGAGAGGCGTAAATGCAGCTGTTCAGGTCCGGAATTGATGGAGACAATGTTGTCCCCCGGCTGTGCATCAGGATCGATTACGCCGATACCGAGCAGGCAGGTATCTCCGCACCGGCCAAGCGGTATTTCCTTTCCTACGATAGCCGCTGTTGTTTCCTGAGCGCTTTCCGCCCCCCTGATCTTTATGACAAATGGGTCGCCCGGAAAAAGTTCATGCGGGTATATATCAATTTGCATAGCCGAAGACAAGGAATATGACATGAATACGGCAAACACAGCGAGGACAAACCGGCCTGGGACATTACTCATCTGCACTGGTATTTTCGCGGGCACTGAAGTATATCTTTCCGCCCCTCTCGGTGAAGTTTGTTTCAACGAACTCGTAATTCGTTCCGCCCTGATTGTAACTTATCAGGTAACCCAGCGGCTTCCCTTTGTAAGTGATGACCTCCGTACTAATTGACCTCATTCCCTTCTTCATCTGCATGAAAGTCATCGCAGCCGGATAAGTGATGGTCGTACTTATTATTTCGGGTGACGCCGGCTCGATATCCATATCGGCATCGGGATGTCTCAGAAAGGCAACCCTGGACCTTTCGGATATTCCTGCAACGAACAGATATGCTTCGTAGCTGATGGCCGGTATTTCCTCAGTTGAGCGCACATCATGCGAACGGATATTTTGAGCGCATCCGGCGATGAGGACCGCCACCAACAAAAAGACCGTTTTTTTTATCATCTTCGTTTACCGCCTGTAAGGTAGTCTCCAAGCATCCCCCTGCTGTGTTCGTCGTCATGACAATGAATGCAGAGGTTCTCCCAGTTCGAGCCGTCGGGAGGGTTATTGTTCGGATTGCCGTCTTTGTGATGCACGGTCAGAAGATGTCTGTTTGTCTGGTCGAACTCCCGCGCGCATTTGGCGCAAATCATGCCATGTATTTTCAATGACTGTTCTCTGTACCCCGACGTCGGTGCAGCGGTTTTCTTAAGTTCGGCCACGATCTCCGAAACAGGTTTGCCGGGACCATTTTTCGCGGGTTGCAGCCTTCTGGAGCGATACCTGTTAGACATTATGATCTCCTTCCTCGAAGTTTTATATT
The DNA here is from genome assembly GCA_035506695.1 of Dissulfurispiraceae bacterium. Taxonomy (GTDB): domain Bacteria; phylum Nitrospirota; class Thermodesulfovibrionia; order Thermodesulfovibrionales; family Dissulfurispiraceae; genus Fen-1308. The sequence continues at coordinate 8,256 of DATJOY010000005.1, read as the reverse complement.
ATAAAAGTTTTTCCGTCGTCATTGAAAGTTCGGGCAGCTTTGGAAATGGAATTTTTTGGGGTATCATGATTAACAAATAGACGCGGAAAGGCTGACGACAATGTCTGAAAATGTTCTTGTGCGCTGTGGTCGTTGCGGCACGGTCAACAGTATTCCTGCCGGCAAGATCGGGATGCATCCCAGATGCGGAAGGTGCAAGGTGCTTCTGTCATTCCCCGAAGCGCCCATTAATGCAACCATGGCGAGTTTTGAAGATGAAGTTGTCAGATGGCCGGGTGCGGTCCTCGTGGAATTCTGGTCGCAGACCTGCGGCATATGCGCGTCCCTGATGCCTTCGATTTACGACCTGGCAAGACAGAGGGCCGGGCGGCTCAAAGTTGTGCTGATCAACGTCGAGCGGGAGTTGTTCCTGGCCAACAGGTTCAATGTCCTGTCTCTGCCGACATTTATTATTTATAACAACGGCAGGTTGATAAACAGGCTTGACGGGGCACTCGCCCGTGCGAGGCTCGAAGAATGGATTGATGCCTCAACCAGCCTGTCTTTCCGGTTTTGAGCGGATTACCGGGTCAGTTCGTCGACCTCTTTTTCGCCTTCAACGAGTTCGGCCGGCTGCTCCCTGTCAAGCCTGAAAGAGCAGAGACTGGAATTCCCCCATGTGAGTCTCTTCCTCTCTGTTGTTTCCGGAGCTACTTGGCGAGGTCCCCTTCGATATCGAGCATTATGGTTATTTTTTTCCCCACGACGATGCCTCCATTTTCCATTGGTACATTCCATGTCATGCCGAAGTCCTCACGGTTAATTTTTGCACTTGCGCTGAACCCGTAGCTGGTCCCTCCCTCGAAAGGGTCTTTTACCGGGCCCGTGAATTCGACTTCAAGAGTTACCGGGTTGGAGATGCCTTTGATAGTCAGGTCCCCAAAAACGGTGAAACGGTTACGCCCAGCCGACTCAACGCGCGTGCTTTTGAACGCCATTTTCGGGTGCTTCTCAACTTCAAAAAAATCTGCACTCCGGAGGTGGTCGTCACGTTTGGCGATACCGGTGTATATGCCGGCAGCGCTTATTTCCGCCTCTACGGATGACGTCTCTATATTTGCCGGATCGAAGACAATCCTCCCGCTGATGCTGTTAAATTGTCCCCGTACGCTGCCCATCATCATATGTCTTACAGAAAAAGCCGCCACCGAGTGATCTGGATCAATGGTCAATACCGCCATAAGGTTCCTCCTGTTTTTTGGCCTAAATTCAAGATTGGCAGCTGCATTTTGTCGCAGCCGGATATAATACAGGATATAAGGTTCCATGCCTTCTGACAAATGAAAGCCGATACGATGCCGGACAACCGGTCGCAAGCCAGGGAAAACTTCACATGGTCAATTTGAATATGGTAGAGTAATTTTGCAAGCCTCTGTGTGGGGGGGGAGACGGTTTGCAGGCGGGCGTTTTCACATACGCTGCTGCCGGGTGCAGGTGAAAATGTTGAAGCAAATCTTTAGACAGCAACGCCCGCAGTGAACATGCTTTCAATGTAAGGCGGATTATGGATTTAGTAGACAAATCTGTATCAAGCAGTTCCCTCCTGAAGCTCCTCATCAGGCGGCTGTCCAGAAAAAAATATCTGGGCCACGTCGTTGACCTCTTTACGGAATGGAGCGGATGCAGTTGTGTGGGCGTAAGGGTCCTTAACGAAGACGGGACGATCCCATATGAAGCCTACAAAGGGTTCAGCGATGAATTCTGGAAGGGCGAAAACTGGCTGTCTGTCAAGGATTCGCAATGCGCCTGCATCCGGGTAATGACCGGCCAAGCCGAGCCGTGCGACAGTGCCTTTATGACCCCCCGGGGCACGTTTCTTACCAACAACCTGGCAAGTTTCAACCGCAATCTTAACGAGAATGAAAAAAAACTTTTTCGGGGCGCTTGTGTAAATCAGGGCCTGATGTCGATGGCTGTCATACCTGTACATTACGGAAATAAAGTAGTTGCAGCCGTGCACATCGCCGACAAGAAAAAGAATATGCTGCCGGAAGAAAAGGTTGCGGCCCTTGAATCAGTGACACCGCTGATAGGCCAGGCCATTCAGCGCTTCGGGATTGAAGACAGGCTTAAAAAGAACTATGCGATGCAGCGCGCCGTGAACTCGCTGATGCGGATGTCCCTGAACAATTCAGACACCGGAGATATCCTCGGAAAAGCCCTCGACAAAGTGCTTTCAATGACGTGGCTGCCGTTTGAACAAAAAGGGTGTGTGTTTCTTGTGAAGGACAGACCCGGCGTACTCGAACTGGTTGCACATAGAAGCCTGCCCGAATCGTTACTGAAGAACTGCAATGAAGTGCCATTCGGCAAATGCATTTGCGGCAGGGCTGCGTCGGAAAAGGTAGCGGTCTTCGTCAGCAAGCATGATCCCGAGTATGTCTGTGTCAATCATTCGCAAGGCCATTATTGCCTGCCTCTTACGAGTTCCGGCCGGATGCTCGGGGTTGCGAATTTCTTTCTGAAGGAAGATCAGCAGCTCAACTCTCAGCACAGGGAATTTCTTTCGACAATCGGCAATGCGCTATCAGGCATTATAATACGCAAGGAAGCCGAAGATAACCTCAGGGACTCACGTGAACAGCTTCGCCGCCTTGCGGTCCATTTACAGACATCGCGCGAAGAAGAAAGGACCGAGTTTGCCAGAGAAGTCCATGACGAACTGGGGCAGGCACTGACAGCTCTGAAGATGGACATGTTCTGGATCAGGAAGAGGCTTCCGGAACATGAAGGGCCGCTTGTCGCAAAGATCGATGCCGGCCTTGACCTTGTTGATTCAACCCTCAGGTCGGTAAGAAGGATATGCACCGAATTGAGGCCTGATATTCTTGACCATCTCGGCATCGTCGCGGCGGTCGAGTGGCAGATCGAAGAATTCAGGAAGAGGACAGGGATCAGTTGCAGCGTAAAGATCAGCCCTCGTGATATAGAGCTCGACAGAAACCTGTCCATTTTTTTGTTCCGGATAATACAGGAAGCCTTTACCAATATTATCCGCCATTCGGGAGCTACCGAGGTCAGTTTTGCGATGGAAGGTTCTAAAGAGTCTGTTTCCGTTAGGATAGCCGACAACGGCAAGGGGATCCTCAAAAAACATATAAGCGGCGCAAAATCCTTTGGGATCCTCGGCATCAAGGAAAGGGTGCACTTCTGGAACGGCAACTTTAGTATAGAGGGTGCGCCGGGAAAAGGCACAACCCTTACGATCACTGTTCCGCTGGTTAAGTCAATGGCAAGCCGCGATGCCGGCAGCGCATGACCGCTCTGTTTTTCAGGCAATGGGTATATAATATGTTTATCGAAAATAATAAACGTGCGATAAATGGAAGAGATAAACGAACTGATCAGGCACTATCGTCTGCAGGAAGACGACGAGTACGTCATCATCCCCTTCACCGGTACGGATGGAAGGAAAAAGCGCTGTTTTCTGCTTAAGAGAAGATTTATCAGGATCGTATTCTCCGAGGGACATTTAGTCGACTATCCGCTCACCGAGGCCATAGAAGCCACAATCAAATATCCTGATTTACGCCTCAGCGAGTCAATTTACCTGATGCATAAAGAGGCTGCCGAACGGGAGGAAGAGATCGAAGATGACGGTCCGAATGGCAGCATGAGCCAGATAAATGCCGCGCAATAAGGTCTCCGGCATGAAGAATATCCTTTTTGCAATAATCACGATTGCCGCTGCTGTTGTTTTATGCGCATCCACGGCCCATGCTGAAATGAAGAAAAAGGTGGCCCTTTTCCCATTCAACGACCTTTCCTCATATCGCCTTGACACGGCGTCAACCTCATCTGTGGCAGCCGGGCTCCTGAAACAGGATTATATAGAGCTCGTGCCCACTGAGGTTGTAAGGAAGAAGATTTACGAGGCGGAGCCGGACTCTCTCCGGGCAGGCAAAAAGGATAAAAAAAGCGGCGGAGGGACAATCCGGAAGATACAACCGGCGACAGTGGAGAAGGTTTCGCGCGCGCTTGGCTCCGATTATTCCGTTTACGGCGACATATCGCGGTCCGACAAAAAGATCGAAATCAGGGCATACCTTGCCGACAGCAATGCCAAAGTACTAAATGTCTTTACCGTCAGCGCAATAAACAGCAATGAGATGTACGGGAAGCTTGTTAAGATGGGCCGTGACATTGCGGCTTTTCTGGGAAATGAAAAGATAGATGGCAAAATAAGCGGAAAGATAGTCGGGGCCGCCGAAGAGGAAGAAAGAAAATATCACGCGATGCTTTCCAGCCTTCCCGCTGTGATCGGAAAGATAGAAAAGATGTCAGCGTCATTCCCGCAATCACTGCGACTCAAAGTAGTCCTGCTCGACCTGTATTTGAACGACAGAACCTTGTACGCAAATAAAATATTTGATACCGCGTCCGCAATAGTAAAGATGTATGACCCGGCCAATGGAGACGACACGAGATTTCTTCTGTACCGCTACCTCGATCCTTACGATATACTGGCCGGGCAGTATGAGGAGCGGGGAGACCGAAGGAAGGCGATAGAGATACGGGAAAGGGCCTTGCGGGACTTCTCCTTCTTCTCGGAAAAACATAATAGTGCGCTGGAAAGATTAAAGAGCAGCGCGGGGACGAAGGAGATTAAAGGGCGGTGACGCTGATCAGACTCATTTCTTCTCGCGAAATCTTTCAAATTCCATAACAGCCCTCAGCACAACCTCGCAACCTTTATAAAGATCCTCTAAAAGTATAAACTCCTCGGGCGAATGGACCTTCTGCATACCGTTTGAAATATTGATCGCCATGATTCCATGCTGATGGAAGATGTTGGCATCCGAACCGCCGCCTGTTCTGGCGAGGCGCGGCTCGATCCCGCAGTCTGTGAATACGCCTTTCATGAACCGCAGGAAAGGATCGCTTTTTGATATCCTGAATGCGTTGTATTCGACGTCCTGCGAAATAGCGACGCGTGCCTTGTGCTTTCGCGCAGTTGCATGGGCTGCCTTGAAAATCATTCGCCAGGTTTTATCCAGGATCTTCCCGTTGTGGCTTCGCAATTCGCCACGAATGACAACTTCCTTTGGTACCACATTTGTTGCGGTGCCGCCATCGATAATGCCAACATTTGCAGTTGTGTCTTCATCAATCCTGCCATCGGGAATTTTGGTTATGATTTCCGAGGCGACCCTGATGGCGCTGATCCCCTGCTCAGGCTCGATGCCTGCGTGGGCGGACTTTCCGGTAACGGTCATCTTATATGTGATATGGGTTGGGGCGCCGACAATAAGATTGCCGACTCTGCCTCCTGAATCCAGAACAAGTGCATGGCGGTTCTTGAGGCCTTTAAAATCAAGGTTCCGCGCGCCGAACAGGCCTCTCTCTTCGACAGATGAGAATACGATTTCTATATTGCAGTGGGGAATTCTGTTTTCATGAAGCACGGTCAGGGCCTCTAAAATCTGGGCCAGCGCGCTCTTGTCATCGGCACCGAGCACTGTGTCGCCGACCGATTTTATGCGATCTTTTTCGACAGCGAAGGTTATCCCGTTGGTCGGCTCTATCGTGTCCATGTGCGCGCTAAGCAGCAGCGGTAGCGACCTCTTCGTTCCCTTTTTGGCGATAAGGTTGAAGGATTGTTTGTATTTCTGAAATCTGACGCTGAATCCGATGCCTGCCAATCTTTCAGCCAGAAAATCGCCGATCTCTTTTTCCCCGAATGATGGAGAATTGATTTTTATGAGTTCGACAAAGGTATTGATGAGCCTTTTTCTGTTTATGCAGGCCGGTTCTTTCATGGTTTATATTTTACTATAATCTCGATCCGGACGGTTTGCATGCCGGATTGGATGGGACGCAAAGCTTGATATAATTGAGCTATGAAGCAATACGATGTCATGGTAATCGGCGCAGGAGAAGGACTCGGCATAGCTTTCAGGGCTCAGGCGGCCGGCCTTAAGGTCGCCCTCGTCGACAAAGGCAGGCTCGGAGGCACTTGCCTTAATGTCGGTTGCATCCCTTCGAAGATATTGATCCACACAGCCGATGTGATCGCATCCATACAGGCGGCATCCAAACTCGGTATCCACGCCGACATCAGGAATATAGATTTCGGCGCAATCATGCAGCGCATGCGTGAGAATGTCGAACGCGGCAGGGGCTTCATAGGAGAAGCTATAAAGGATTCTCCGGGGCTGGACTTTTACAATGCGGAAGCCCGGTTTGCAGCCGACTACACACTTCAGACAGCCGGTGAAACAATCACGGCTGATAAAATCTTTATTGTTTCGGGATCGAGGCCCATTGTCCCAACCATAAAAGGGCTCGGGAATATCGATTATCTGACTAATGAGAACGTACTTGCGCTGACCGAAAGGCCGGAGAGCCTGGTCATCATCGGCGGAGGCTACATAGCAGTTGAGTACGGACATTTCTTTGCTGCCATGGGTTGTAAAGTCACGGTCCTTCAGCATAATATAAGGCTCGTTCCGGACGAGGAACCTGAAGTGTCCGAACTTCTGATGAGAGAACTCGGCAAGAGGCTGACTGTTGTTACCAACGCTGACATAATTGAAGTCTCGCGCTCCGGCAATGTTCATTCTGTCCGATTCAGAAACAGGGACAACGGCGAGGAGAAAAATGTCGGAGCTGAAAAGATCATGATTGCGGCGGGACGGATGTCCAACGCCGACCTGCTCCGGGTCGAAAACACAGGGGTGGAAACGAACGAATCGAATTACATCAGGGTTGACGATTATCTCATGACGACGAAGGAAAACATCTGGGCTTACGGAGATGCAATTGGAAGGCAGATGTTTACTCATGCCGGCGATAAGGAGACGGAGATTGTGTGGCACAATGCCAATAACGCTTCCAGGATGAAGATGGATTTCAGCGTAGTCCCTCATGCGGTCTATACTTGCCCGCAGATAGCATCAATAGGACTCACAGAGGAGCAGGCAAGAAAAGAGTACGATGTGCTGGTGGGCCGGGCCAACTATTCAGATGTCGCCAAGGGAAAGGCGATGATGGAAGAGAGTGGCTTTGCGAAAGCGATCGTGGACAAGAATACAAGACGCATATTGGGGTTCCATATCATCGGTCCCGAGGCAAGCATTCTCATACAGGAGGTCGTCAATGCCGTCGCCAACGGGATGACCGTGGATTCGATAACCGGCCCGATGCACATATTTCCCGCGCTGTCGGAGATCGTAACCGAGACGTTAAATAATCTTAAATAGCGCAGTTTCCAAAGGCACAGCCGGATTTGCACGCGATGAATTGATCTCTGGCTAACAATCTGGTGTTTGGACTTGATGAAATATATGAGCAGTTGTACGATTGCCCTGCCGCTCGCGCGGCCCCTGATAACCCAGGCATCGCGTTGAAATCCGGCTGTGCCTTTGATAACTGAGCAGCCTGCGCATTAATCCCCGCCTTTCGGATAAAATAGACCATGGATGAGCTTTCCAAAGAATATATAATCTCTTTTTTCAACAAGAACCTGATGCTGCACGGCGACAGGCCCGAGGCTGTGAGGTGGACTGCGCCGGGGCAGACGCGCCATTTTGAGGCCATGCTCGATATCGGCGATATCAAAGGGGCGAAGGTGCTCGATTTCGGATGCGGCAAGGGGGATTTTTATCAGTTCCTGAAAGGCAGGTCCATATCGACGGAATATACCGGCCTCGACATAAACGAAAGGCTCATCTCCACGGCCCGGCTTAAGCACCCGGATGTGGATTTCAGGGTCTTCGACATGGATAAAGATGTTCTTCAGGAGGAGTTTGATTATATATTTCTTTGCGGTGTTTTTAATCTCAGGATTGACAGACTTGATGAAATCATCAGAGATGTGCTGAAAAAGCTGTTTGCCTGCTGCCGCGTCGCCCTTGCCTTCAATGCATTGTCGGCTCACAATCCGGAAAAAGATTTCGAGTTGAGCTACATATCGCCGGAAGAGATGTTCGCTTTTGCGGTAAAAGAACTTTCGCCTTTTGTGTCGCTGAGGCATGACAGGATAGCTTATGACTACACAATGTTCGTTTACAGGAATATAAATTCTCTTATCCCATAAGGGACGGCAACGGAGGCGATTCTGACGCTTGGTGCAGCTGCAATATTAACTGCCTATTTAGTTAAGGAAGCCTCTGAATATTTCATCCGGTATCTGAATCTCCGGCATATGAAAGGCTCCGGCACGGTTGTGCCCGAGGAATTCGCGGGCATGATGGATGACGATATGCTCAAAAAAAC
>DATJOY010000004.1:0-4529 GCA_035506695.1 Dissulfurispiraceae bacterium | reverse complement strand
GATATACCCCTCCTCGTCGAGTTCTTCCTCAAAAGGTTCAACGAGGAGAACGCCAAGTCGGTAACCCTGGCACATAATATCCTCGACATTCTGGGGAATTATGAATGGCCCGGGAATGTCAGGGAGCTTGAGAATACAATCGAGAGGCTTGTTGTAATGGCAAGGGGCAACATGATCACGGAATCGGAACTGCCGATAACCATCAGGAACCAGACCATAAAAGCCCGTTACGGAGTACAACTTAAGGATGCGTTGCCTTCGACGATCGAGGATATTGAAAAGACAAGGATACTTGATGCCCTGAAAAAAACCGGTTGGGTACAGGCCAGGGCCGCGCGGATGCTCGGTCTCTCGAACCGCCAGATAGGCTACAAGATAAAAAAATACGGTATTCAGACGATACTCAACAGTCCGTAGTGAGCAAGGTAATTGCGATAACCAACCAAAAAGGCGGAGTCGGCAAGACGACTACCGCACTGAATCTCTCGACGTGCCTCGCACTTGAAAAACAGAGGGTACTCGTAATAGATTCCGACCCCCAGGGAAATCTCACAAGCGGCATCGGCATCAAGAAGGAACAGATGAAGTACAGCCTCTACGATATGTATGCCGGCGGCGTCCCGGTCAGCGAAGCGCTGATTGAAACCGAGATTCCGGGTCTGTTCGTCATTGCGGCTACCATGGACCTGTTTGGCGCCGACATCGACCTGCTCGAAAGGAGCGAAAGAGAAAAGACCCTCAGGCACCTTATTGAACCGATAAGGAAGGAATTCAGTTACATCATGATCGACTGCCCGCCGTCCTTCGGACTGATTACTCTCAACGCCCTCGTAGCCTCTAATTCCGTGCTGATCCCCGTGCAATGCGAATATTTCGCACTCGAAGGCCTCAGCCTGCTCATTAAGCTGCTATGGCGCATTCGTGGCAGCTTTAATGAAGCGCTGGATTTTGAAGGGATACTGCTCACAATGTACAACAGGCATATCTCGCTTTCGAAACAGATATCCGACGAAGTCAGAAAGGTCTTCAAATCCAAGGTCTACGATACCGTCATCCCGAGGAATATTGCCCTTGCAGAGGCACCCGGCCATGGAAAGCCTGCTGCGCTTTACTCGCCGGGCTCCCCCGGATCAAAGGCCTATGCGGACCTTGCAAAAGAAATATTAAATGATAATACACTGCTGCTATGAATGTGCGAATGCAACATACTGGAGAAATATTGCCGGCCATAAGAATAAAAAAAAGGATATGGCTGACATGCGCTGTGCTGGGCTTTGCATTCGCAATTTCATCTGTGTGCTGCGCCGTTGATATTGATACGGGAATCAAGGCCTACAGCAAGGATCAAAAATCCGTGCGATCTCCTGCCCGGGATTTTGAAGCCGGCATCGAGGCATACGGCAGGGGAGATTATGCGGCTGCTTACGGGCTGTTCCTGAAAGAGGCGCAGAAGGGCAACGCAAGCGCACAGTATAAAGTCGGCTTCATGTACTCTGCAGGTCGCGGTGTTGCAAAAAATGATGCCGAGGCCTTCAAGTGGTATAAACTGTCAGCTGAAAAAGGCCTGTCTGCCGCACAGTATAACCTCGCAATTATGTACGAGGAGGGTAGGGGGACAGCCCAGGACCAGGAGACGGCTGTCAAGTGGTACAGGGCAGCCGCCGAAAAGGGACTCGCTGCAGCGCAATACAACCTGGGGGCGATGTACGGAAACGGCATCGGCGTGGAACAGGACGATGAAGTGGCGTTCAGGTGGTTTAAGCTCGCAGCAGCGCAAGGACTCGCGCCGGCTCAGTATAATCTCGGCCTGATGTACGCAAACGGCGTTGGGGTGGAGCAGGATGACAGGGAAGCCATGAAGTGGTTTCAGCTGGCTGCCGCGCAGAACGACATAAAGGCCAAATGCGGGCTTGCCATGATGTATGCGACCGGCCCGTTAAAAGACGTCGTAAAGGCCAGGCAGCTTGCGAAAGAAGGGTATGAGGCTGGCGAGGAAATATGCAAGCTGGTCTGGACCAAAAACCATCTTGGAGATTAATATGCTGCGCGGCCGGTCTCTCAAGTTGTACTTTCCCCTCTCAGATTGATAATCTATAAAAAGAAACAGGATTTTGTCCTGCATGGTCACGGCGGCAGGCAATCCGCTGGTTTGTAACCATTTCATGTTTTATACGTCTTCTATAAATGAATGTCTTGAATCAAGGAGGTCCGAGATGAAAAAGATTATCTGTCTGATTCTCTTTGCGGCGATTCTGATACTGGCAAACGCAGTCCCGAGCGATGCCGGCCATGTATATGTCAGGGGCGGAGTCTGGGTAGGTCCCGGCTGGTGGGGGCCTCCGTATCCGTACTACTATCCATATTACCCGTATTATTCTTATCCGTATTACGAGCCTCCTGTGGTCGTCGAGCGTCAGGCGCCCGTGTACGTCCAGCCGAACAGACAGCAAACAGAGCAGAATTACTGGTATTACTGCACCAAACCGAAGGGCTATTATCCTTACATAAAGAAATGCCCCAGCGGCTGGCTGAAAGTAGTTCCATCCACTACTCCACCGGATGCCAAAGACAACACCAGAAAGCCTGGAAACGCAGGAGACACGTCCAAATACGGACCTGCGGATAAAGCACAACCAACTCCTCCCGCAGATGAAAAGAGGTACTAAGCTATGATAAATAAAATAACCATCCTCATTCTATCGGCAGCGGTCATTTGCTTAGTTATGGCCGGCGGCTGCGCGACTGTCCCTACGGGGCCGTCCGTCACCGTATTCCCCGCTCCCGGGAAATCCTTTGAACAATTCCAGGAGGACGATGCCGTCTGCAGGCAGTGGGCGGCGCAGCAAACCGGCACATCTCCCCAGGAGACATTGAACCAGAACACCGCTACGGGCGCTGTTGCCGGGACAGTCATCGGCGGCGGATTGGGCGCTGCCATAGGAGCAGCCGGAGGTCACGCGGGCACCGGAGCAGCCATCGGGGCCGGAACGGGCCTGCTGTTCGGAACGCTTGCAGGCTCTGACAGAGGGTATTATTATGGCAGGAGCGCCCAGCGAAGATACGACATTGCCTACCAGCAGTGTATGTACGCCAAGGGGAACCAGGTGCCTGGAGTGATCGAACCTGCAGGACGTACGAGGATGACTATGCCGCCACCACCGCCCCCCGATTATGAAGCACCTGCTGATCCGGATGAGCAATCGCTTGATGAACAATTGCCGGGTGACCAACTGCCATATGAAGAACAAGAGGTACCGCCTGACTTTCCGAATCAGTGACGCTGCTGGGTTGCTGGGTTGAGACAAGATATGGCCTGCCGGAGATTTAGTACATTGCATCTCCGGCAGGCTTTATATTGCATCTCTTGACAGAGGGAATGAGTCAGCCTACCATTATTCATCCTTTGGAAAAGGCAGGAATATATCGTGAAATTTAACAATAACTGATATATGTTTGATTTTCTGGCAATGGGAACGCTACTGGGCTTGTCTGCGGGTTTTGCACCTGGTCCACTATTGACGCTGGTAATCTCGGAAACGCTCAGTCACGATATTAAATCAGGCGTTAAAGTGGCCCTTGCACCGGTTATTACCGATCTGCCGATAATTCTCGCGACAATGTTCATTCTGTCTAAGCTGTCAAATTTCCATGACATTTTAGGTATCATCTCGCTGATGGGTGGTTTCTTCATCCTGTTGATGGGCTATAATGGCTTGCAGACAAAGGGAATCGAAATTAATTTCCGGGAGATAAAACCGAAATCGTTTTCAAAAGGGGTACTGGCGAATGCCCTGAACCCTCATCCTTACCTATTCTGGTTGAGTGTTGGTGCTCCGGTCATGACCAAGGCCCTGAGCCAGAATATCAATGCAATGCTGGCTTTTTTAGCCGGTTTTTATATATTTCTAGTAGGGGCAAAAATAGTGCTGGCCGTACTGGTCGGGAAATCGAAGTCTCTGTTGAGCAGCAATGCTTACATATACGTCATGCGGTTTCTTGGCTTACTCCTGTGTGCTTTGGCAATAGTTCTTTTCCGCGACGGGCTCAGCCTGCTGAGAGTTATTTAGGGTTCCACAAGAGGTATGATGCAATTCATGGTAACGAGATGTCGGCTTATTGATGAAACGTGTTTTCAACTATTCAGCACATTAGGGCGTCTGCGCCTTGATTTTTGGGACACTTTATTTTTAAATTGAATGAATCATGAAATCATTTATTAACAAAAAGCGGATACTCAGTTTTGTCTTTCTTCTTTATTTTTCCGTTTATGCTGCGTCACCCATTTGCTCTTTCATAGACAAGCGTGCATCACTGCGCGGATGTGGCGAGGCTGAATCGCCGGCGGATTACAGCAGGGACTTTCATATTTACCTTTATGATCTCATCTGTTCCAATTTATTCGACTGGAACAATACCGGTGCCCACAAGACTGCCTCCGGCGTTATCCTGCTTAAAAAAAGGGCGGTCCTGTCCGATGAAACGGCCAAGCTTATCAGGCTTTCGGATGTATTAAGCGAAAACGATAATCC
>DATJOY010000003.1:0-7689 GCA_035506695.1 Dissulfurispiraceae bacterium | reverse complement strand
CCACGGGCAACTGCTTTTCTGCAGACCGGATCATGAAGATCATCGAGACTTCAAAGGGAATAGTAGTGCTTGATGAGGCCTACGCTCCCTTTTCGAGCAGCAGGGGTTTCCTGCCTTTGCTGAAGGATTATCCGAACCTTGTCGTAATGCGGACGCTGAGCAAGATCGGCTTTGCCTCTCTGCGGGTCGGCTTCATGATCGCACGCGAGGAGCTTATTCAGGAGGTCAACAAAGTACGGCTTCCATACAACCTCAATTCGCTCTCTCAGTCGATTGCTCTCGAAGGCATTAAGAATAAGAAGATAGTTGACGCCCGCATCAGGGCCATTACTGACGAACGGCGTCGGCTGTTCGACGGGCTGTCTGCGATCGAAGGCATTACCGCCTATCCATCGGAAGCCAACTTCATACTATTTAAAGTTGCCGATCCCGGAAAGGTCTGCAAGGGCCTGCTCAGGCGCGGCATACTCGTAAAAAATATGGACGGGGTTATACGCGGCACAATAAGGGTGACTGTCGGGAATCCTGATGAAAACGCTTTATTTATAGAAGTCCTGAAAAAGCTGCTTCGGAAATGATTCATCGGGCTGAAATCCGACTGCCCCTGCCTCACAGATTATAAAGTTGCAAAAAGGAGGTTCAATGAGGACCGCGAGGATACAGAGAAAAACCAACGAGACCGACATCGATGTCAGGCTAAATCTCGACGGCAAAGGCAAATATGACATCACGACATCCATCCCTTTTCTCGATCACATGCTCAACCTGTTTGCCTTTCACGGCAGGATGGACCTTAAGATAAAGGCTGAAGGCGATATCGAAATAGATTACCATCACCTTATGGAGGACCTCGGTATTACCATTGGAGACGCGATAAATAAGGCCCTTGGAGACAAGAAGGGGATCAAGCGGTACGGGAGTTTCTCGCTGCCTATGGATGAAGCACTCGCTAAGGTGGTGCTTGATATAAGCGGAAGGCCCTATCTAGTGTATAACGTAAAGCCGCCCAAAGGCACGCTGAAAGACCTTGAGATTTCGCTCTTCGAGGACTTCTTCAGGGCGATCACGAGCCATGCCATGATTACGCTGCATGTGAACCTGGAGTACGGTCGCGATTTGCATCACATTATCGAAGCCGTGTTCAAGGCCTTTGGAAGGGCGCTGAAGGAAGCTGTGACGATAGAGAAAGGGGCCAAGACCCTGCCTTCGACTAAAGGCAAGTTATAAATCAGGCAAGATAGCGGCGTCCACCCCGGCCGGTTTTTGAGGTCACAAATTGTGACCTCAAAAATGTATCCTCCTAAAAACTAAGCTGCTAATCAGAAGCATGCCCAATAAAAAACCCACTCTCCACATACTCGCGAAGGTGGGTTCATCAATATCAAACAGACAATTGTAGCTGGAGTGTTTCAGGCCTGTCACAGGCCTTTCGCCGATGGACAAAAATAAAGTGCAATCAGTAAGCACCGCCGCTTACACTCCACAGAACTTTAAGTGCTTTGTCCATGTTTGCCTTCCTTAGCAAACCGTTGATACTTAGCTTCTTCAGCAGGTCCACGCAGTTATTCTACTACCACCAAACAAAAACTACCAACATCAAATGACATATGTTTCTATAAAAAATCGCAAATGGGGGTCAGCCGTTGATTCTTGTCAAATATTGTAATGGGACGGTCATATCTTTTTTTGTCTTTAAATAGTCTGGACAAACGGAGCTACCATAGGATTGCAAACGTGCATATATGAGTTGTAGTAGTCGGCGGCCCGGCAAAACCTTTATTCCCTTTAAACATGTGAGACATGAATAAAGAAGACTTGCATGACGATTTCATCATCATTTGACATGCCATATGACGACACGTCCGTCAAGGGCGTTTGCTTTTAAGAACTACAGATATCTTCTCTTCGCCCTGCTGCCGAGTGATGTAAGGATTTCATAAGGGATGGTTTGTATCCTGCGAGCAAGATCATCAGCACCTATGTAGTCGCCGCCCTGCCTGCCGATTATTACTGCCTCATCGTCTTCCGTAACACCTTCAATATCGGTCAGGTCCACCATAGTAAGGTCCATGCAAACTCTGCCTACGACCGGCGCCCGTTTACCTCTTACAAGCACCTCTGCATTGTTTGAAAACCGGGTGTTGAACCCGTCGGCATAACCGACTGCCATAACGCCTATTAGGCTTTCCCTGCCGGTTACATACGTCCTCGCGTAGCTGATCGGGGTGCCGGTGCAAAGACGCCTAAGGGAAATAAGCCTGGCCTTTATACTCATAACCGGCGCCAGAGTTACTCCACTCGCCACCCTTGCAGCTTGCAACGGCGAGTAGCCATACAGCATAATGCCCGGCCTTACTGCATCGAACAGAGATTCCGGTATGCCGATGACCGAAGCACTGTTGGCGATATGAAACAGTTTGATGTCGAGACCATTTTGAAGCAGTTCAGCCCTCAGCAAACTGAGAGCAGCTATCTGCTGCAGCGCAAAGGCAGGATCTGCAAGGTCGGCCTCAGACAAATGGCTCATTATCCCCCCGACCCTGATACCACTATAAGTAGCTATTTCGAGGATGTCTTTTGCAGGTTGGCTGAAGAGCCCCAGCCTTCCCATGCCGGTATCCACCTTGACATGAACTGTGATCCTCTTTCCTCTTTTTTCGGCTTCGCGCGCGAAGGCGCGCGCTGATTTCATATCGCTTAAAACGGGGATTAGCTCATACTCGAGAACATCTTCAATGTCAGGATCAAAAAGGACTATGATAGGAGCAACTATGCCTGCTTCGCGTAGCACAGCCGCCTCAGCGGTGAATGCTACAGCCAGGCAGTCGGCCCCCGATTGAACCAGGGCGCGAGAAACATCCACAGCGCCGTGGCCGTATGCATCAGCCTTTACGACGGCCATGATTTTTCTGTTGCCGGAGATCGACCTTACAGCGCTAAGGTTTGCGGAGACTGCGCCAAGGTCTATTTCTGCCGTTACTCCTCTTTGCATGCTTTGGCGGAGTGCGTTATTTCTTCTCTTCTTCCTTTTCCTTGTCCACCTGCGCCTTTGGCGTGACATCAACCTCGTCAGGCTCTTTAACAGCCTTCTTGAAATTCCTGATGCCCTCTCCAACGCCTCTGGCCAATTCCGGTATCTTCTTTGCGCCGAAAAGGACTACGACAATGGCACCTATGATCAAGATATCCTGAGTGCTTAACATGTTTCCTCCTGTCTGACTTTTTATTCTTCGAGACCGTTACCTTACGACAATCCCGGCGTATCCGACAACACGGTCGAAATCGCCGTTCACCTCTGCCGATGTGGCATATTTTATCAGCCGGGCTTCAGTCGCGCCCAGTTTGCGTGCGGCATAGAGCATAACGACGGCAGGGATGAATCCGCACATGGTAATCTGTTCCCGGAGGACGACGGAATAAAGTCCTTCGGGGTCAAGATCAAGCACCTCTTTGATCGCAAGATTGTCGATCCTTCTCGCAACGGAATCCTGCTCGAAATGGCTCATGTCGGAACTGGCCACGATAACGACATCGTATCCAGCCTCCCTGATGGCGTCCGCTATTCCCCTGCCCATTGCTTCGCACTCTTCGAGAGACGCCTTCATTATGGAGATCGGAAGGATCCGGCACTCGTCAGAAGAGTATGCAATGAACGGCAGCTGCACTTCGAGCGAATGTTCGTACATATGCGCCTGCGTGTCTTCGACAAGGCGCGGCACCCTTTCCTTCACTTTTCTGCCCAGTTCTTCATCTACCAGGAAGGTTGCAGTCGGGATTTCCCATTCTCCCGAACCCATTATGGACATGGCCGGACCCAGCCCGGTATGGTTCGGCCCGAGGAGTACGAACGTTTTGGGAAAACGGATGGATGAATAGAGGGCTCCTGCCACATGACCGGAATACATCAGTCCCGCATGAGGAGAGAGGATAGCCGTCACCTTTTGTTTCTCGGCATCTTTGACGACATATTGTTCGACCTGTTTTTTGAGCCGCGCAGGATTACCTTCGTAGAATTGCCCTGCAACGGCTGGTAGCCGTTTCATTCATACTCCTCCGCTTCCTGCTGGTACGTAAGGTCATGAAACTTAGTACATGAAGCCGCAAACTGGAGTTTAACAATGCCGGTGGGCCCGTTTCTCTGTTTCGCAACATGGATATCGGCCGTTCCGCGGTTGTTCGGACTATTTTTATTGTAGACCTCGTCCCGGTAAAGGAAGATGATCACGTCGGCGTCCTGCTCTATAGCGCCCGATTCCCTGAGGTCGGCCAGCGTCGGTACTTTTTCATGCCTCGATTCTACACTGCGGTTAAGCTGACTGAGGGCGATAACCGGCACCCTGAGTTCCTTTGCGAGCGCCTTCAGGGAGCGTGAT
Organism: Dissulfurispiraceae bacterium; assembly: GCA_035506695.1. Taxonomy (GTDB): domain Bacteria; phylum Nitrospirota; class Thermodesulfovibrionia; order Thermodesulfovibrionales; family Dissulfurispiraceae; genus Fen-1308. The sequence goes on along the minus strand of DATJOY010000003.1, from coordinate 3,316 downwards.
ATCTCCGATATCTCCTGCTCCCTCCTTTCGAAGTTGCCCCTGCTCCGCATAAGCTGCAGGTAGTCCACAACCACAAGACCGATTCCTCCATGCTCCATCTTGAGCCTGCGGGCCTTGGCGCGTATTTCGAGCACCGTCATCGCCGAAGAGTCGTCTATGAAGATAGGGGCATCAGCCAGCCTTCCTGCCGCGCTGGTAAGTTTCGGCCAGTCCTCCTTGCCTATGAACCCTTTTCTCACACGGGCCGAATCGACCATGCTCTCGGAGCAGAGCATCCTCATGACAAGCTGCTCCTTTGACATTTCAAGACTGAATATCGCGACAGGCTCCCTCATTTGCATGGCAGTGTGTTGGGCAACGTTAAGGGCAAAGGCAGTCTTTCCCATTCCGGGTCTTCCGCCCACAATTACAAGGTCGCTGGGCTGAAATCCGGAAGTCAGTTCGTCAAGATCCTTGAATCCGGAGGGCACGCCGGTGATGGCCTCTTTTTTGTCGTAAAGCTGCTCGATCATCTTGAAGGTGTCCTTGATGACATCCTTCATGGACGCGAATGACGTCTTGGTCCTCTGCTCCGCGATTTCGAAGATCATCCGCTCGGCGTTATCCACTATTTCATCGGCGTCCGAGCTGTCTTCGTAGACCCGCGTTGTTATATTCGTGGCCGTCCTGATGAGGTTTCGCAGGAGCGCCTTTTCCCTGACGATCCTGGCATGATAACGGATATTGGCGGATGTGGGGACGCTGTCGGCGAGTGTTGAGAGGTAGGCGATGCCGCCGACAACATCCAGGTCCCCGCTTTTTTTGAGATAGTCCGCTACGGTGACGATATCAACCGGCTCATTCTTATCAAAGAGATCGAGCATGGCCCGGTACAGACGCCTGTGAGACTCCCGGTAAAAATCATCCTGGGCAAGTATCTCAAGCGACTTCGGCAGGGCCTCGTTGTCAATTATTATAGCCCCGAGCACGGCCTGCTCCGCCTCGATATTCTGAGGGGGCAGCTTATTGATTGTCAGATCAGCTTCTTTCACTTCAAATACCGGGACCGGTTTTGAGCATGTACTGCAAAGATGCCTTATTCAGGCACAACCTGTACGTTTAACTGTGCAGAGACCTCGTGGTGCAGCTTAACTACAACCTGGTATTCGCCGAGCCTCTTGATGGGTTCGTCGAGCTGGACCTTCTTTTTGTCAATCTCGATGCCCTCGGCTTTCAAGGCTTCGACAATATCCATCGATGTGACCGATCCGAAGAGTTTGTCTTCTTCGCCGGCCTTGGCCTTTATGGTTATCTTGGCGGCAGCAATCCTTTCGGCAAGTCCGGCAGCCCCGGCCTTCACCTTTTTGGCCATCTCCTGGATCTTTTTCTTTTCGTGTTCAAATGCCTTCACATTTTTTGTGCTGGCCTCGACTGCAAGCCCCTGCGGTACCAGAAAGTTCCTTGCGAAACCGTCCTTAACATTAACGACCTCTCCGATACGGCCGAGGTCCTTTACATCATTTTTAAGAATAACCTTCATAATGAGTCTCTCCTTGCGATTATTTGTTTCCGTTTAAGTGTAATAGTATACCTAATTGCCCCATGAAATGTTAAGTTTAACGCTGCCGCTCGGGATGGAAGAGATGCCCCTAATTCAGTATGCGAGAGACAAATACTTCAGGCTGTGCAGTCCTCATTTATAGATAAAGTGGGCCAAGTCTCCATATTTGCGATTAAAGCAAGCCCTTTTTGCAGAGGAAATGACGCAGGTTTCCGTTGTAATCTCCCGATACTACATCGAAAACGCCATTATTCAGGGAGACAAACGGCGAACTGTGTTCACTCATGCGGATGCCCTCCAGCAGTCCGTTTTCAGTGAACCTGAGCTTCCGGTAGTCAAAGGGTTTGCCGTCGATATCTGCCCTGAAGGTACGTATCCGGCCATCCTGCTGGCCGACAAAGAGATAAAGCGATTTTTCGTCCTTGACCACTGTCGGTACGGAAAAACCGTCGACTCTGACATCGTCAAAAGTCCCATCTATGCGCTCCCACACCGGAAGACCCTTTTTTATTCCCTTTATCCTGAAGGCATATATCCTGCCGTCGCCGGAACCGGAAATAAGGCACCACTTCCCATCCCCGTCCGGGTCGAAGATCACCGGCGTGCTATGCTCCTTAACGCTGACTCCTTCGAAGAACCGGGCCTTTTCTTTCCACGCCGTTTTCTTTTTGCCCGCATTCACAAATGCACGTATATTTCCATTGCCTTGCCCGACAACAAGCATGTTCTCGCCTTCCCAGGAAGTCAGCACGCCCCGCGAAAAACCCTTCACCTTGATGCCGCTGAAATATCCGGGCTTCTCGGTCCAGGGGATACCGCGGGCCGAATTGCGGTATTCGAACAGCCTGAGAGTCCCGTCCATATTTCCCACAACCATATAGGTCTTGTCCCCTATGCATGAAACGGTCGGCGTGCATACGGGTCCGGCAAACACCCTGTTACTGAACAGATCGTCCTTCCTGTGCAAGGCTGAAAAATCCCCTTTAATATTTTCGTAATATGAGATGACGCCGTCTCCGTCGGCAACCACAAGATCGACCCTTTCTTTTTTAACAAGGCTCGCAAATGCCGGAGAAGCAAAGGCCTTCGATTTGAGACCGGTTTTGATCTGCCTGGAAGAAAGTCCGCCCTTGCCCCTTGTTATCTCGAACAGGAAGAGCTTGCCCATGCTGTTGCCCACCGCGAGGAAAACCTTGCTGCCTATCTTTTTGGCCGTCGGAACTGCATACATTCCGAAATTAGCCCTCACCGGGGGGTTAGGGTCCCTCACAAATTTCAGGTTACCACCGGAGCTTGTATTTTTGAAAAAGATTATTTTCCCCTCGGAGTTGCATGCGATTATGCCGGGCCTGCCGTCTAAATTGTAATCGACCACAGTCACGGCAGCATCATTCCCAATCGATAGGTAAAGACCGTCAATCCTCTTCCATGACGGGTTTGTCGCGTTCCCTTCATTCCTGAAAAAAAACATTTTCCCCGAATCTGAAGAAAACCCGCCTGTACCAATGACAAGTTCCGCCTTGCCGTCCCCGTCAAGGTCTGCAAGGGCCGGCGACGAAAAGGCCCCGGCTTTTATGCCTTCGAAATATCCGGCTATCTGCTGCCATGGCCGCGCCGTCGGATCGCCTGAATTCTTGTACAGATACACATAGCCGTTCTTGTTGCCGATTATCATGTCCTCCAGACCGCTGCCGTCGATATCAGCAAAATTAAGTCTCATGAAAGGCATGGTTTCTATGCCGCTCCTGTTCATGTTCCGCGCAGTGTCCTCCTCGC
>DATJOY010000002.1:0-2239 GCA_035506695.1 Dissulfurispiraceae bacterium | reverse complement strand
CCTACCTTCTCAAGCTCCTTTTCCTGGATTACCCGCAAGAGTTTCACCTGCATAGAGGCAGGCATGTCGCCGATCTCATCCAGGAATATGCTGCCGTTGTTGGCCACTTCGAACCTTCCGCGCCGGTCCTTGATGGCCCCGGTAAAGGCCCCGCGCACGTGACCGAAGAGTTCGCTTTCCAGAAGGAATTCGTTGAGTGCGGCACAGTTCACTTTTACAAACGGGCCTTTACTTCTTCTGCTCAGCTTGTGAATCGCCTCGGCTATCAGTTCTTTACCGGTCCCGCTTTCGCCCGAGATGAGCACAGGCGCTTCGCTCCCTGCCGCGTTTTGTATCTGCTCAAACAGGCGCTGCATGGAGGGGCTGGAACCGAGAAGGCCCATAAAACCGTATTCGTTCTTCAACTCGCTCTTCAGCCTTTCGATCTCCAGGTCCTTCATGTCCAGCGAGGTTACGTTGGTCATCACCTCTACAGCTCCAATGACTTCCCCTGCGCTGTTTTTCAGCAGCACAGCACTCTTCAGCAGATGAATTTCACGGCCGTCTTTGGCACGCAGATGGCAGCGCGCACCGGTCATAGAACCAGTTTCGAACAGAGTGCATTTCCTTATGCCGCCGCTTTCCTTCAGGTAGCTGCATACGTTGCCGTCGATCAGGGCGCATTTGTGTCCTATTATGTCTTTACGCCGGTATCCGGTGATTTCTTCAGCCGCACGGTTGAAAAAGCGGACCGTGCTGTCCTTGTCGATGACCATAAGGCCGTCCGACATCGTTTCGAGGACGCTTTTCAGGAATTCCGGATTTGAGAGCAATGCTTCCATGTTGTCAATCAAAATGGCGACCACCCAGGGTTTGTAGCCCTGAACCCTTTTGGAGAAAGGCGCCGCAGTCCTTCGCCGTTGGTCCGTACGACATAGACACCGGTGGACCCGTCACGCGTGGATGTAAAGGCGACGTACCTGCCGTCAGGTGAAAAGCAGGGGTCTTCGTTGTTCCCTGCATTCGTAAGTTGTGTTATGCCGCTTCCATCGGTTTTCATGATGAATACCTGGTTCTTCCCGCCGATCATGCTTGTATAAACTATTTTGTCGCCGGACGGAGACCAGGACGGGGCGGTGTTATAATTGCCTTGAAACGTCAGCCTGTGCACTCCGAACCCCTCTTTGTCGGACATATATACCTGAGGGCCACCCGAGCGGTTCGATACGAAGACTATGGAAGCACCGTCGGGTGAGACCGAAGGGGATACGTCGATCCACGGTGACGCGATGATTTTCCGGCTGGGCGAGCCGCCTATGTCGCCTATGGATATGTCGGAATATCCGTCACGCGATGTCGAAAATGCAAAGTGCCTGTTGTCTGGAAAGAAACTCCCGACGATGCTTATCCCAGAGAGCGGCGCGGTGCGCAACTCGCGCATCGCGTTCATGTCCACCATGTATATCCCCCATTTTCGCGCCCTCTCGATTGAATAGATGAGTTTGGAGCCGTCCCGGGACCAGCGGGGGGACAATATTATATCGCCTTTTATACCTATGGGATACATGCGCTCTCCATCCCAGTCCATCAGATATAATTGCCTTGTTCCGGAAGTCTGTCCGACAAATGCGATTTTGGTCTTAAAGATACCCGGCTGACCTGTGAGTATCTTGTATATGTCATCGGAGATTGTATGTGCCAGCAGCCTGACAAGGTCCGGCTTTGCGGTATATTCTTTTTTCAGCACCTCCCGGCCCTCAAGTACGTCATATGCAGAGATCGTTATGTTGAGAGATGTTGAGGTCGATGACGTTGCGATCCCCTTTACAACCATCTGTACACCGAGGCCTCTCCAGCTCATCGGATTGAACGGCTGATCGGACCTTTCGATCTGGGCAGCTTCGTCAAGGCAGTCAAAAATGCCGGTAAAGGTCATATCTGCTTTTACAATGTCCGAGACCTCCCTTGCCCCTACAAAGGGTTGTATGGCAATGGGAAGTTTCTTGATGCCGGAGGCAGTAATGTCAACATATATCTTGTCGGCACTTGAAGGTTTGCCTGTCAGCAATGAAGCGAGTATGAAAAGTGCTGTTAACGCTGTTCTAATGTGCATGGAATTTTACCTTTCAGGGATGTAGTCTTATTGCTATCTCCATTTCCGAAGGCGGCGGCGGAAATGGACTGGCGTCGTTTATGGCCTTGAGGGCCGCCCGGTCATACAGGGGATTGCCGGATTTCTTTTCGAACCCCAGGACGGAGA
>DATJOY010000001.1:0-9768 GCA_035506695.1 Dissulfurispiraceae bacterium | reverse complement strand
GCACTATTATGGCAACGTAATTATTATGAACATGTCATCCGCAGCGAACCGGAATTAGACAAAATCCGTGAATACATCGTCAATAATCCCCTAAACTGGCGGGAAGACGAAAACTATATGTCCTGAATCACTATACATCAGGTCCTGAAAGGATAAAGGTAATTTGTTTTCCGGATATGTTCTGCATTTCCCATAACGCTGCATTTTTAGTTATTATATTACTGCGATTTTTTTGCAGCGAGACACTATCATGAGCATATTCCCCGTTACCACTGCCAAGGAGCAGTCGCTTAAACATAAGATGGAAGAACTCGGCATCAAAGAGGCGGACATCGAGGAATCATTTGTACGCTCCGGCGGGCATGGGGGCCAGAATGTCAACAAGACCTCAACCTGTGTTTATCTGAAGCATATCCCAACCGGCATTGAAGTGAAGTGCCAGAGGGAGCGTTCGCAGGCGATGAACCGTTATTTCGCCCGCGCGTTGCTGGTCAGCAAGATCGAAAAGAAGATCAGGGGCGAGGAAAGCGATGAGCTGAAGAAGATAGAGAAGATACGCCGCCAGAAAAGGAAGCGTTCAAAAAGGGCGAAGGAGAAGATGTTAGCCGATAAGGCAGCAGTTTCCGTCAAGAAACAGCTTAGGTCTGCGGTAAGGCAAACAGATGAATAATCCCGGGCATAGCAAAAAATTCGAATGTACAAGCTGCGGTGCTACATTGCGGCTGGTCGTAGGTTGAGCGGCGGTAATACTTTGCTGCACGGGGTGCGGCAACATATATGATCCGGCAGAGTACAGGGATGCGTTCGACGAGGACACCTGGAAGATGATAGAAAAGCGGATCAGCGGAAAGAAGACCTGCAGATGACGTCCGGATCGGTGTTACGCCTGCGCTTTCCCGACGATGAAGGGAGACTTCCCTGGCTTCCCCTCCTGCTCGATGCCTATGCCGTGATCGATGAAGGCATCGCCAAAGCTATTGCCGAAGCCGAAAAGAAAAAGGGGCTTGTCCTTGCCTGCGGCAAGGGCTGCGGCAACTGCTGTTCCACTCACCGGGACATACCGGTGTATCCCCTTGAGCTCGTGGGCATATACTGGTTCGTCATCGAAAAACTCACACAACCTTTAAGGGCAGCCGTGAAGGGCAGTCTCCTCGGCCACCGCAGGGGCGGTCCCTGTCCCTTCCTGATTGAAGGGGCCTGTGCGATACATCCCATGAGGCCTGCCGCATGCAGGCAGTTCAATGTTTTCGGTAAGCAGTGCGAAGAAGGGGAGGATGCCTACTACACACGGAGGTCTGACGTCCTGACGCCGCGCCGGGAATTCGCCGACCGGGCCTTTTCGATCATGCTTCCGTTTTACGGCGTAACCGGCAAAAAAGAGATGGAGCGGGCAGTGAAGACAAGGATGATCGACAACCTCGCCCGTGCCCTGCAATTATGCAACTGGCAGGAGCTGCCTGTCAGGATGGAAGAATTCGATATCAGCAGACGGTGAGCTGATTTGTCCCGCAGGTGGTTATACTGTAAGGGTGGGTATCGAAAACATGGACAAGCCGGCGGACCTGATTTTATCTGACGATATCAACGTATGCAGGCTCTGCATGAGCGAGCTTGCTGACACATATGCCGATCTTCGCCTTTCTTCTGAAGAGCTCGATATGCTCGGGACCCCGGAGCGCTCATTTACAGTGCATTTCCCCGTGCGCATGGATTCCGGCAGCATAAGGATGTTCATCGGGTACCGGGTGCAGTACAATGACGCGCGCGGGCCTGCAAAAGGCGGGATCAGGTTCCATCCGGGCCTGAGCATATATCACCTGCGCGACCTTGCGTTTCTGATGATGCTGAAATGCGCGGTTGTAAACATCCCCTTTGGCGGTTCAAAGGGCGGCGTGGTGGTAAATCCAAAGGACCTTTCGAGAAACGAGCTTGAACAACTGACGAGAGGTTATATACGCGCAATCGCTGATTACATAGGCCCATACAAGGACATACCGGCCCCCGACGTCTACACCGATGAGCAGATCATGGCGTGGATGCTTGACGAATACGAACGGATCAGGGGCATTCACGTGCCGGCTGCCGTTACCGGCAAGCCTGTCGAACTCGGCGGCTGCAGGGTGAGGAGCTATTCCACTTCGATGGGAGGGGTTTATGTCCTCGAAGAGGCAATGAGGAGGACAGGGACCGGCAAGTCATCCTTCAGCGTAGCGGTGCAGGGCTTTGGCCATGTCGGCGCCAATGCAGCGCGCATCCTTCATGAAAAGGGGCACAGGGTCATTGCAGTCAGCGACTCCAAGGGAAGCATAATGAACCAGGAAGGTCTGGACATACCCGGTGTTATTGAGCACAAGGGCCGCACCGGCGGAGTTGCCGGTTTCACGGGGAGCAGGAGTATATCGGGGGACGAACTGATTACGTGCAACTGTGACGTGCTTGTACCTGCGGCACTTTCCGACCAGATTACCGAAGCGCATGCCCGTGAAGTCAAGGCCGGGACAATCCTCGAACTGGCCAACGCACCCACGACCCAGGGGGCGGACCGGATTTTCGCTGAAAAAGGAAAACTCGTCATTCCCGATATCCTGGCCAATGCCGGAGGCGTGGTGGTCAGCTATTTCGAGTGGAGCCAGAACCTTGACAGCGATTACTGGGATGATTCCAAAGTCCTGAGGAGACTGAAGGGTGTGATGATCAACGCCTTCAATGATGTGTACGACCTCTGCCCGAAAGGGCCGTGCAACCTGAGAAGGTCCGCCTACCAGTTAGGGGTCAAGAGGGTACTGAACGCCGAAAAGCTGCGCGGGAGATTATAACGACGGCCCGGAGAATTTTATCTGATTTCGGCCACCAGGCGCAGCACTGCGCGGGGCCTGGCAGGGTCGTTGCTGAGCACCATGATTTCTTTTGAGATTTTACCGTTGTAATGCTGCACATCAACGGCAACTTCTATGCTTCCTTTTTCCCCTGGTTTGATCCGGCTCGAACTAGCCATTGCTGCTGTGCAGCCTCAAGGCGCCTCAAGCTTCCGGATGACAAGCTCTTCGGTCCCGCTGTTTGTTACCTGAAAGGTATGACTCAAAGAGCGTTCACCATTCACAATTCCGAAATCATGACTTTCCGCGTCAAAGCTGATCGAGGGCTGGGCCATTGCGATTGCCGGGAGGATAAGCAACAAAAGTATAGTCATTTTCTTCATAGGACATTATACCATATCCTCAAATCGGGATATGGTTCCCGAAATGAGGGGCGATTCATTTGGTGTGATTTATGGACATCGTTATTTATAAACGTTTTCCAGCACCTCAGCGACTTGGCACGCAAGTTGCTTCTTAGGTCTTCAATAGATGTTAATAATCCACAAATAAAGGAGGTGAATAGAATGAAGAAAGTACTCGCGATTATCGTATGTCTCCTGTTCGCTCTTTCCGTAACCGTCGCTTTCGCAGCTGACAAGGCCACCGACGACAAGAAGGCTCCGGCAAAGGTTGAGGACAAGAAGGACGCCGACAAGAAGGATGCAGACAAGGACAAGAAGGCTGAGAAGAAGGCTGAGAAGAAGGCCAAGAAGCCTGCGAAGAAGAAAGCCGCCAAGAAGGAAGAGAAGAAGGACGAGAAGAAGGCTGACGACAAGAAGATGGATGACAAGAAGTCTGAGCCGGCAAAGAAATAATCTTTGCTATCTTCATCGTATAAATAATAGGGCGTACGTTTCGGCGTACGCCCTTATTATTTGTACGAACTGAGCAGTCCGCATTTCATCCGGAGCTTTGCCGGGTCCGGCTGTGATATAATTTAAAATCGTGGGATTGATCCATAAAATAAGCATCGCGCGCGCCCAGGCGGTCTTTACCGAGTTCTTCGGACTTGGACGCACGGCAGCAGCAATTATCGTCCTTCTGATCTGTATAGGCATGATCTTCGCTGTATTCTGGTTCTTTCATTCAGCACCGCCCGACACCCTTGTCATGACGAGCGGTCCCGAAGGCAGCATCTTTCGCAGCAATGCTGAAAAATACGCCAAGATACTGGCCCGCAATGGCGTGAAGTTGAAAATACTTACTTCTGAAGGCTCTCTCGAAAACCTGAAGAGACTCGCCAATCCTTCCTTCCATGTGGACATAGGATTTGTTCAGGGAGGCGTAGACGCCGACGTAAAGACCGACAAACTGGTCTCTCTCGGCAGTATCTCATATCAGCCTTTGTTGGTTTTCTACCGGAGCGAGACGCCCGTGGATTTACTTTCCGAATTGAGCGGCAAGCGGATCGCTATAGGTCATGCGGGCAGCGGGTCGCGGACACTCTCGCTGTCGCTGCTTGAGGCAAACGGCATCGAACCCGGCGGGAAAACGGTCCTCATGGACCTGAATGCGACAGATGCCACGAAGGACCTGATCGAGGACAAGGTCGATGCGGTGTTCCTGATGGGAGACTCCGCCTCGGTGCAGAACATTCGCACGCTTATGAGGACCCCCGGGATACATCTTCTGGATTTCACACAGGCCGAAGGTTATACGCGGCGAATTGCCTATCTGAGCAAGCTGGACCTGCCCAAAGGGTCCATTGATTTCGGGAAGGACATTCCGGCGCACGATGTTCATCTGATCGGGCCGACAGTGGAGTTGATAGCGCGGTCCAATCTGCATCCTGCGCTGTCTGATTTGTTGATCGAGGCGGCACAGGAAGTCCATGGAGGCGCCGGACTTCTGAGACACAAGGATGAGTTTCCTGCACCCGTCTCCTATGAATTTGCAATCAGCGACGATGCGACCCGTTATTATAAATCGGGCAAGAGCTTTCTTTACCGCTACCTTCCGTTCTGGATGGCGAGCCTGGTGAATCGCATCCTGGTTGTGATCGTTCCCATGATCGTGGTGATGGTCCCGGCAATGAAAATGGTGCCTGCTATCTATAGGTGGAGGATCAGCCTCGGCATCTACCGCTGGTATCGTGCGATGCTGACGCTTGAACAGGAATTGCTCGTGCAGGTAGATCCTGTCAAGCAAAAGGAACTGCTCTTACGGCTCGACAGCATAGAGCAGGCAGTCAACAACATGAAGGTGCCGGCTTCCTTTGCGGAGCAGTTCTATATCCTCAGAGGTCACATTGGCTTCGTTCGTGACCGGCTCAAAGGAAGAGGCATATGAAATCAGTGTTTCATCACAATTGTAACAGGAGGTTCTTTCTTAAGGCCTCCATCGTCGCATTTTCATCGCTGTTGGCCGGACCTGTTTTTTCAGATGTGGGAATGGTTTTGCCGGAAGGAAAACTTACTCTCTTGAATATTCATACCAATGAAAGGCTTGCCGTAAAGTACAGAAACTCTTCCGGTGAATACGACCCGCAGGCATTAAAGGAGCTGAACCGGCTGCTCAGATGTCACTATACCGGACAATCAATCGACATGGACACTGGCGTGATCGAATTTGTGAATATGGTGGACAAGAAATGCGGAGGCAATAACGAGATCCAGATAATATCCGGCTACAGGTCCCCGGAGTACAACAAGCTCCTGATAAGTGAAGGCAGGCATGTAGTCAGGAACAGCCTCCATATGGTCGGGAAGGCCATAGATATAAGGATGCCGGGCGTGGACCTCTGCAAACTTAAGGAAGAAGCGCTTAAGCTGAAATTAGGCGGGGTCGGTTATTATAGGGAATCGAATTTTGTTCACCTGGATTCCGGCAGATTCAGGACCTGGTGAGCAATATATACCTCAAGGGAATCTTCCTGTTATTTGTTGTATCCTTTGTCCTCATGTCATTGCAGCCGAATGTTTACGCCAAGACTGTCCCTTCGCTATGCAGAATCAAGCATCCGAGCGATGAAAAAGTCGAGACCGAATGCAGACGCCTGAAAAAGGGCGAGACCCTGGAAAGTCTTTTTGGAGACAGGTGGACAGACGTTGCACGCTTTAACCGGATTGACAGACGGCATATATACACGGGGGTCTACATAAAGGTGCCCGGGAATCTTGAAGATATCGCCAATTTTACGCCGATGCCCCAGCATTATCAACCCGCCGAGGACGACGCCAAATTCATACTGGTTGACCTTTCAGAGCAATTTCTTGGTGCCTATGAATATGGGCGACTGGTTTTTTCAGCCCCCGTTGCCACAGGTGACGGTGAAAACGAAACGCCGACGGGAGAATTCAGAATATCCGCTGCCGACAGCCATCACATGTCGTCGCTCTATTTTATCGAGAAGACCGAAAAATTGTATCCCATGCATTATGCACTTCGATTTCATGTAGACAGGGAGGGAGTTGCCTTCTGGATTCACGGCAGGGATGTGCCGGGATATCCTGCATCGCACGGTTGTATCGGTCTTTACGATGAAGAGATGCAAAAAGAGTATTATGGCTCCCCAAAGAAACCTTTGCTCGAAGATGCAAAGGCTCTGTTTGACTGGGTAATCTCGCCCAATACAGACGATGGGAGATATCATATTGTTCAGGACGGACCGAGGCTTGTCATAACCGGTCAGGCCCCCGGTATCGGGCCCAGGAAATCCTCATCTCCGAAATAACCGCTAACCTGCCTTTTCCTAAAAACCATCACTCAGACCAAAATAACGAGACAGCCGGAGGCCGGTATTCGTGGTGACAGCACGCTTACCGGCTACAATTTCTCCGATTCGTCTTTGGGTACATGTATTTCTTTCGCAAGACGGTACCGTGTAATCCCCATAGGCTTCAAAAACTCTTTGATCAGGATTTCTCCCGGAGTAGGATATGGAACCTGTCTTTTTTTCATACAACAACTTCCCTCAGTGATCAGTCGCTGCCCATCATGTTGTTTCCGAGGGGGAGAGTTCTCGGCATGCTATTTTTGATCGTGCAATTGATACGGTAATTATACTATTCTATAATAATTTTGCACATCGACGCTGTATAATACTTAACAGTATGCCGCAGCTTAAATGTGTTTTGACAACAAAGAAGCGGATTAGCTATATAAATTATGAGCAAAAGTAGTTCACACGTTGGGAGAAGCGGATCAAATAGTCGGCATCTCAGACAGCTGCTAAAGTCTGCGGTGCTCTGTATGGCAATAGCTTGCAGTATGAGTCCAGTTTACGGGGAGTCATATTTGCTCAAGCTCAGCGCGGGCGGACATCGCATGACGGTAGAAGTTGCCGCGACCACGGAGATGCGAGACATCGGTCTTATGAACAGGCGGTCCCTGGCCGTCAATCGGGGCATGCTTTTCGTCTTTCCCGAGGCTCATCGTCACTGCATGTGGATGATTAAGACTCAAATCCCTCTCAGTGTTGCTTTCGTGGATGATATGGGTAAAATCGTCAACATAGAGGATATGCAGCCCAATACCGCGGACTATCATTGTGCTGACAGGCCTGTTCGTTATGCCCTGGAGATGGAGCGCGGCTGGTTCAAAAGACATGATATTGGGATTGGGGTTCGCATCGACGGACTTGAAAAAGCACCGGCCGGACGGTAAGATGCAGCGTATATGCTGGATTATCTGTCCGTCAGGGTTAGACATAACTCGCGTACTAATCCTGCTGAACGTCTGATATTATTTTAATGTCGACGTCTGCTGAACAATAGGGGGAAACAATGCTCAAGCTCACGAGATGGTTTCTGACATATTTCTTTGTTCTCGCAATACTAGCCTCAAGCGCACATGCACAAGCGACTCGAACCTGGGTTTCAGGAGTGGGAGACGATGCGAATCCTTGCAGCCGCACAGCACCGTGCAAAACGTTTGCAGGAGCGATCAGCAAGACAGCAGCAAGTGGTGAGATTAACGTGATGGACCCCGGGGGCTTCGGCGCAGTAACCATTACTAAGGCTTTAACCATCGATGGAAGCGGCGGCAGCATTGCAGGAATAGTTGTTTCAAGCACTTTTGGCATAACTGTAAGTGCAGCGACTGGTGACGCAGTAGTTCTGCGCAACCTTGATATAGACGGGACAGGTACAGGCACTAACGGGATTGTTTTCAATTCCGGCAAGAGTCTGCGCGTAGAAAATACAAAAATATATGGCTTCCAAAACGGAATTGATTTCGCGCCGACCGGAACTTCAACGCTCTTGATCGAAAAGACCGATGTTCACGATAACAGCTCGGCTGGATTATATGTAAACCCTGGCGGAGGTTCGGCCCATGTCACCGTCGTCGACAGTGCCTTCAGCAACAACCTGTATGGAATAGAAGCCTCGGGTGCAGGAGCGATAGTTTACATTTCAGGGATCACAGTTACCCACAATAGTGTGGGCATTGTGACGACAAGTGGAGGTGGTGTCTGGGCCCAGGGGAATAACCGCATTATGAACAACACTTCAGACGGATCACCAACCGGTTATCTTCCGCAATATTCCGGTACATTGGTGATATATTAGTGAATATGCGGCAGCAACGGCGCACTCCGTTGATGCCGATAATCATCCTCTAATAATATCCGAAATCTCGTTTTGCATGCTGCCTATCTTCTTCAAATGATAGTGTCGGCCCCCCCCTTGATGTAAGCTTGTACCGTTACTACGTGTATGATCCTGTTAATAAGAAATATCCGTTGGAGCTATGCAACGATAAGGGGCCACCCTTAACTTTTGATAAAATCAGATGGAGTCGCACTGTGAGGGTTAGGATCGGAAATCACTAATTCAGAGATAACCTCTTTAGCGCGGCAATCGGTAGCAACAATTCAGCAACCGCAATATGGCTGCCCCAAAGATTACAACATGGCATAGAGATTGTCAAGTTAATGGCAACTATGGATAGTACTAATGAAAAGCATCGAATATATGAGTATCGGGAATTTGGTAATAGCCATCAGAAACATCGACAACTACTCTCACACACGACGGCGTGACCAAGGCTGCGGGCGAGTTCCTTTATAAGCACTAACTGCAAAGGCGTTTCTTAATTATAGAGTATTCGGACGTATACAGTATTGAAAATGATATCTGTCAATCAAACATCTCTATATATGTTTTCAGATATCTTCTTTTTCGATTGATTCGTTTGAAGTAATGTATCGATTATGGAGGGGCGTTTCAACTTCAGGTTTTGGCTCTTGATCGTCTCGACCAGTTTTAGTATCTCTTTTCTCATTTCTGCATCGACTATAAATTCTACAGCAATCTTATAAATACCATCCTTGGGAATAACCCTCAAGATTCGGGCGGGCGCAAAAAAGTGAACATTGGTAAGGGTTCCAGACGTTCTCTGCAGCATGAATTGAAGGTTTACGAGTTCCCCCTGATTTAATTGCTTTGCCGATTCAAAGAAAAGTCCGCCCACACTTACGTCGGAAGTTTTACTCTCTGTCCATGTTGCATCGCCTGGTAACCTTACTTTTACGTTTGTATCGACCCGATCATGCCTTCTCTTATTTTCTGCGAGCATCTTATAATTCCTATCCTATATGAATTATTACTTTTTTATAGTAGCGACTCTTTTGCTGGGAGAGGAATCTTTTCTACAGAAAAAGGAGCATCGAATATCTGAGGAACGCGTCTTTCGGGTCCAAAATAAGGAGCTAACATACGTGCTCCCTTGTCAACAGCATTTCTAATGGGATCGCTTCCTATTATTATCCATCGCTTTTCAGAATAGCGATAAAATTGTTGAATTTTGCCCTGAGCTATAAACCGTTGCAGCGTGCAAGACGAAACAATGTCATAGACGTCATTATGATATTGAACTCTTATTGTCAACGCCTTCCCCCCTCCAGGTATGCTTTGAGCTTTAATTGATAATACCACAGTTGGTGCCGCAAAAAATGTAAAAATGCAGG